>CAJGCJ010000068.1 GCA_904501775.1 uncultured Bacteroidaceae bacterium
AACACCGCGCCTTTCCAATTGCGCATAGAGCCAGCTGCGCGAGATTACCGTATGTGCCTTCAGAAACTCCATAGATGCAGTTGCCGACATTTCAGACGATATAACGCTTTTAAGATAACTCTCTACCGGCAAATGGTTTACGGCACGCACCTTGCCATCCTCTACGAACAGCACAAGCGCACCCTCAAATGTCTGGTCCTGTTTACGCTCCCAATGAAAGTCAATACCTATAACCACATCATAAAGCGTAAAGCGGCACTCGGCATTCTGCGGTACAAAACAGAGCCTGTCGTACATCTTACCGTGCCACCGCAAACGGCCATCCGCACAGACAACCTCATTTACATCGCCCCTTGCAACAGCCTCACCTGCAACATTATAATTGCCCGCGAATCCGAATCTTATCTTGTGTGCCAACAGCACACCTATGTCAACATAATTCATCATCCAAGACCCTCTATTACACTCTCAACACTCTCTTCGTCCAAAGCAACTTCGCGCAATATTCCAAGAACATCTTCCTCGGAAAGCGTTTCAAAATCCTCGATGCGCGGTGTTATCACAAGCCCTGCCATATCCAATGCACCCGGACTTATCAGACGCTTGCCATTCTCGCTGTAATAGCATTGCGGACGATGGCTCTTACGGGGCACGATGACAGTA
Organism: uncultured Bacteroidaceae bacterium; assembly: GCA_904501775.1. GTDB lineage: Bacteria > Bacteroidota > Bacteroidia > Bacteroidales > Bacteroidaceae > HGM04593. The sequence continues at coordinate 664 of CAJGCJ010000068.1, forward strand.
ACATATCCTTCACCTTCACGATAGAATGAAATGAGATTCATCTTAGGCTCACTCTCGCCTTCGGCAAGTGGCAAGGCATTCATCAAACACGCCATGAGCCGCTCCGAATCATCCATATTGTCTGCCACTATAAGGAAAAGAGGAACAAGATACGAGTCGACATAATACAGTAATCCGCCATTTTTTGTCATTACAGGCTGCATAGACTCGAAAGCACAGGGCATAGCGTCTTGTTGCAACATAGGAATTTCCTTTACATCAACAGCCTGCAGATGTGCATGGTCGGGAGCCGAAGCGCCGCACTTTGCCCCGTTATAAAAAACAGCCATACCCTGCCACCCTTTCGCCAATGCAAGCATATCACGGTAAAGATACTTTATCTCTTGCGGCTGATGCTTATCGAGCGGCAGTGTAAAATGTGGAGAGAGAATAGGATAAGGATTTACAAGCAATTCAATATCAAAAAGAACATCGCGTTTAATCTGCTCAACAGGACGATTCCTTTCACACAGAAAGCAAGGGCGTTTCTCAACCGAAGCCCTATCTACACATGCCGACGACGAAACAGCCCTCGCACTATTATATTGCAATTTTATTCCGCTCTCAAATTGGCGTATCTTCACATCTGCAAGAGCATCGAAACGCTCTTTTGCCTGAGGCCACACCGCCAACTGATTTTCAAAGAATAATGACAATTCGTCTTTATCGGGTAACTGAAGATTTCCGCATTTTGCCATACGAGCCTCGAGCTCTGCCGTTCTGAGAGAGTCCTTGTAGGTATTATGTCTGTTAATTTTCTCGTGCGACAGCGCCGCATCACTGTTTCCTCCCCAACGACGGCACAGGTAGAGCACATCATATATGCGTCCTATCCTATAGTCGCGTGATATCTGAAGCCCTACAGCATAATCCTCGCCATAACTTACATTAGGAAAGCTCACCTTACGCACAACCGGTGTGAAGAAGGCGCGAGGAGCTCCCAAACCATTGATACGCAAAGCATTGTTACGACCATTCTCTTCGGTCCATTCGCGATGGTCTATAACACCCGGAGGCAATGTATTCAATTCAAAATCACATATTCTGTATGTACCCACAATCATAGCACACTGTTGGGTGTAGAACTCATCCACAATGCGCTGCAGGGTATTTTTTCCGCTATAAATGTCGTCGCTGTCGAGCTGAACAGCAAAGCGTCCGCACAACTCGCTGTTTACAGCATAGTTCCAACAGCCTCCTATGCCAAGTTCACGGCTCTCGGGAATGATGTGGCACACTCTTTTATCGCCAAAGGAATCTATGACAGCGCCAGTACCGTCGGTCGAATGATTATCGACAACAAGTATATTAAAATCGAAAGTTGTCTCCTGCTCAAGCAAAGAACGTATGGCATCGGCTATGGTTGTCACACGATTCAATACAGGTATAATCACCGAGGCCTCGACAGGAAATTCACCCTCATTCAAATCTATTCTGTTATACTTGTAGGGTGGAAGCCATGCGTTTATCTCTTTGAGATGGTGCGTACATACAGCCTCCATCTCAATCTGCACATTGCGTTGCGAAGGGTTGACATAATCGAACTGTTTCTCGCCACTCTTGCGCAAATCGAGCTCTTGCTCGCAACAGACAGATATCGGCAGATGCTGCAGCCTGCCCATACGACTCATGGCAAGCCGTAGCTGATAGAACCCGGCAAATTCATACTTCTCGAGCTGCATATTGAGATAACACTTGAGCATAGGAGTACGCAGCACCACAACCGGGCCGAAGTCGAAGTCGTTTCTTAGGCTACCCGACTGATATTCAATCGTAGGGGCATCGCAATACTCGCCATCTATAATTTTCCCGTAATCGCAATAGAGCATTGAGCTGTCACTCTCCATTGCATCACACAAGTGCTGCAAGTCGCTGCATGAGGGCATTTTTGCAAGGCCCTTGGTAAAGCACACCACAAAGTCGGCTGTCGCACGCCTTGCCATATCCATATACAGTTCAGTGCAAAGCAACGAACCGGCATAAAGAGTCTCCACTTTAGCCGAAAGAGCGGCATTCATCTCAAAGCCCGAAGGCAGCCACAAAGTAATACCCTTTACCCTGTCACAAGCTGCGATATCGCTAATGGAGTCGACATCGAAACAGCCTTCAGAAACGGGAAGAAACAATTCTATACTATTATTCATCATAAAGTCATCAATAATTTTCGCGAAAATAGCAAAAAGGATAGTGGCTATCCAAATTAATATTACAAAAAAAGAGAATAACGCTATTTTTTATAATAAAGAGGGCCACAAGGAAACTTTTTTGAATTATCTTTGCAACATAAATGTTGCGAACATGGGTAACGACAAAAAACCTTTATTGGGAATGACTCTGGCAGAGATAAAATCCTCTGTCGCCGAAATAGGAATGCCGGCATTCACCGCCAAGCAAATAGCCGACTGGATATATTGTAAACGCGTACAAAGCATTAGCGAAATGACCAATATCTCACTCAAGAATCGCGAGATACTGGAACAGCACTTCGTAACAGGTTTCTCGGAGCCTGTAGAGGCGATGCGCTCAATTGACGGCACCACAAAATACCTTTACAAGGTTACCAACGGCCATTTTGTAGAGGCTGTGTACATCCCCGACGGTGAACGCGCCACACTATGCGTTTCGTCACAGGTGGGCTGCAAGATGAATTGCCTCTTTTGCATGACAGGCAAACAGAGATACACAGCCAACCTCACCACAAACGAGATAGTCAACCAGATATTTGCGTTACCCGAATTCGAGAAGCTCACCAACATTGTATTCATGGGCATGGGCGAGCCTTGTGACAACCTCGACAACCTATTGCGCGGCATTGAGATTCTTACAGCCGACTATGCTACGGCATGGAGCCCCCACCGCCTGACGGTGTCATCGGTAGGAGTGCGCAAAGGACTCAAACGACTGCTCGACAGCGGAGACTATCACATAGCCATAAGCCTGCACCACCCCGATCCCAAGAGCCGCAGTGAACTAATGCCTGCCGAGCGCGGTTATTCAATTACAGAGATTATACAACTGCTCAAGGAGTATGATTTCAGCCATCAGCGCCGTCTCACGTTCGAGTACATTGTATTCAAAGGCGTCAATGACAGCAACATGCATGCACGACGTCTGTTGAAACTGCTTGACGGACTCGACTGCAGAATAAACCTCATTCGTTACCACGCCATCCCCGAAGTTCCGCTCGAGGGTGTCGACAACGAATCAATGACACGTTTCCGCGATTACCTTACTGCCAACGGTATATTCACCACCATAAGGGCATCGCGCGGAGAAGACATCTTTGCCGCATGCGGAATGTTGTCGACAGCAAAGCAGAACCAGCAGAAAGAGACAAACTAAAACAACAGATATGAAGAAATTAGTAATTCTGATAATTGCAACGATTTTCGCAGCATGCAGCAGCGACAGTCCTACACTATTCAAGCCTGCATCAAGCGGACTACCCTACGAAGTACTGGTAGTATGTGACGACACTTTCTGGGAAGCACCTGCCGGCCGCGCTCTCTTCGATGTCCTTGACACCGATGTGCCCGCCCTGCCACAGTCGGAGCGTTCATTCCGCATATCACACACACGTCCTGCCGGCTTTACACGTCTGCTCAAGACATTCCGCAACGTCATAGAGGTGGATATCGACAAGAGCATGTACACACAAACCAAGTTCAAGTTCACACGCGACGAATATGCTACACCACAGGTGGTACTGAAAATCCAGTCGCCCAACGCAAAGGATTTTCAGGAGTATGTATCGAAGCATGCGCAGACAATCATCGATTTTTTCACCACCAACGAAATGAATCGTGAGCTTAAGATTGTAAAGAAAGACCACAACAAGCAGTTCCTCGACAGTACAAAGAGCAAGTTCGACTGCGAGCTCCTTATCCCATCGACTATCATGGGAATAAAGAGTGGTAAAGATTTCCTATGGGCATCTGACATTGCAAACAACAACAGCAGCATAATGAACTTTGTGATATACAGCTACCCTTATACCGACGAGAAGAACTTCACACTTGAGTACTTCCTGCACATGCGCGACTCTGTCATGAAGGCCAACATACCCGGAGGAAAAGAGGGACAGTACATGGCAACAGAGCACGATTATGTATCCATGAAGGAGATGTCGTTCCGCGAGCGCTACATACAGGAAGTGCGTGGCCTTTGGGCAATGGAAAACGACATGATGGGCGGACCGTTTGTATCGCACAGCGTTGTAGACGAGATAAACAACAGAGTGATTGTGGTAGAGGCATTCCTGTTTGCCCCCAATCGCAAGAAAGGCGACCTTATGCGCAAACTCGAGGCATCGCTATACTCACTACGCCTGCCAGCCGACAAAGTAATCGCCACAAGCCTTCACATACCCGAGCTGGTAGTAGAGGACACAATATCAACAGAAACAGTAAAATAAGACAGCTATATAACAATGAGTGACAAAAAGAAACTCCGCATCGGAATTACACAAGGTGACATCAATGGCATTGGATACGAAGTGATATTCAAGACATTCGAGAACCCCGAGATGTTCGAAATATGTACCCCCATCGTATATGGTTCACCTAAATTGGCATCGTACCACCGCAAGGCTCTTGAGATGGACATTGCATACAACGCAATAGAGAGTGTCAGCGAAACTGAGGAGAACAAGCTGAATATCATAAACTGCAACAGCGACGATGTGATGATTGAGCTTGGCAATGCCACAAAAGAGAGTGGCGAGGCCGCCTATCAGGCATTGGAACGCGCAGTTAAGGATTATCAGGAGGGATGTATCGACATATTGGTAACATCACCAATAAACAAGAACAGCATACAGAACGAGGAGTTCAACTTCCCCGGACATACCGAATACCTGCAGGAGCGTTTAGGCAACGGCAACAAATCTCTTATGATACTATGCAGTGGCAATCTACGCTTTGCAATTGCCACATCGCATCTGCCGCTACGCGATGTACCCTCGGCAATAACCCCCGAGTTGCTCGAAGAGAAACTCACAATTTTCAACAAGAGTCTTCGCGAAGATTTTGACATTGATGCTCCCAAAATAGCAGTATTGTCACTCAACCCCCACTCGGGTGACAACGGCCTTCTTGGACGCGAGGAGATAGAGATAATCGCTCCTACAATTGAAAAGATGAGCCGCGAGGGAATACTCTGCTATGGTCCCTTCGGAGCCGACGGTTTCATGGGCAGTGGCAAATACAAGGCCTTTGACGGTATTCTGGCAATGTATCACGACCAAGGTCTCACACCCATGAAGTTATTGGCAATGAGCGACGGTATCAACTTTACTGCCGGACTGGAGGCAGTGCGCACATCACCTGCACACGGAGTGGCATACGACATTGCAGGCAAAGGCTGTGCCGACGAGAACTCATTCCGTCAGGCAATATATGCAGGTATCGACATCTATCGCAACCGCAAGCAGTACAACGATGCACGCCGCAATCCTCTCCGCAAGCTATACTTCGAGAAACGCGACGACAGCAACAGGCTGAATCTTCAGCACGAAGAGAAAGAAGAGTGAAAAACCGATGAAATACGGCATTATAGCAGCAGGCGAAGGCTCAAGATTGGCACAAGAGGGGGTACAATACCCCAAACCTATGGTGCCAATCTTAGGCACTACGCTCATAGAGCGTCTGATTGCAATTTTCATGCGCAACGACGCCGAGAGCATAAGCATCATCATAAATAGCCACCAACCACAGACAAGGGAGAGACTCGAAGAGTTAAAGAGTCTATACCCCATAAACATTGTCATTGAAGACACCCCGAGTTCAATGCACAGCATGTATGCATTGAGCCCATATCTGCAAGGGGGAAAATTCTGCCTTACCACGGTAGACACAATCTTCAACGAAGAGGAGTTCTGTGAATATATAAAGAGATTCTCGCAGTGCGACTGCAACGGACTGATGGCAGTCACCTCATACATCGATGATGAAAAGCCGCTGTATGTATCAACCGACAGTGAGCTAAACATAACAGGATTCCACGACAACGCACCCGCAGATGCCCTTTATATCTCGGGAGGAATATACGCACTTGATGAAAAAGCACTCGTAACACTCGAAAAGTGCATCAGCAACGGCACGTCGCGCATGCGCAATTTTCAACGTATGCTGATATCCGACGGACTGCATCTGAAAGCACACCCGTTCGGAAAAATCATAGACGTCGACCATGCCGACGATATCAAAAAAGCCGAACAACTGATAATGCAGCGATGAAGATAGCAGCAATAGCACGCGAAGAGATACACTCACCATGCATGGTCGGGAAAGACCTTGCAATATTAGAGTGCGTTATCGGCGAACTGACTGCAGCCGGTCATCATGCCACTCTGTACAAGGCAAACAGACTGGAAACCGACACACTGCAGGAATGCAGCAGTTGCGATGCAATTGTTCACATGCTTCGCGGAACTGAAAAACTTGCATTTTTGGAAACTGCTGCCAAATGTGGCGCAACAATTATAAACAGCACCGCAGCTGTCAAGAACTGTTCACGCAACAGATTCACTGCGATACTCTCTGAATCGGGTATTCAACAGCCCTCTTATCAGGTAGCACCCACCAAAGAAGCACCGCCGACTGCAGGCTACCCCATGTGGATTAAAAAAAATAAAGGGTGGTCGATGCACAAAGACGATGTATGCTATGCAGCCGACCACACTGACGCGATAGCAATATTTGAGCAGTTCAGGCAGCGCGGCATCGACGAAGTACACTGCTGCAGCCACATTGAGGGCGACATCATAAAGTTCTACGGCATTGGCACCGATTTTTTCCGTTGGTACTACCCCAACCCCGAGAATACAAAGTTCTCGCTTGAAAGGCACAATGGAGCGACATCCAACAACGCCTTTGAGACAAGCCGCCTTAGAGCAGAAACATCTGCTGCAGCAAAAGCGTTAGGGTTGGATATTTACGGCGGTGATGCCATAATAACCGAAGACGGAGAAATCTATATCATAGATATAAACGATTTTCCAAGTTTCTCGGCATTCCGCGAGGAGGCCGCAAGAGCGATAGCACACCTCGTCACATCACAAAAAAGAGAATAAAGATGAACGAAACAGACAAGAAAGCATATAACGCATCAATAAAATCGTACGACACCGAAGAGTTCATAGACCTATGGTTCTATCGTCCGTTAGGATTCCATTGTGCACTCTTCTTTCGCAACAGAGGCATACATCCGAACATCGTCACAATCGCATCCATTCTGCTGGGCATAGCAGCCGGAATATGTTTTACGCAGGAGAATCTAAGATGGAACATTCTGGGCATACTGCTGCTGATGTGGGCCAACCTCTACGACAGCACCGACGGACAACTTGCGCGTATCACAGGACAGAAGACACGCTGGGGACGCATTCTCGACGGTTTTGCAGGCGATGTATGGTTCTTCTTTATATATGCAGCAATAGCCATACGCACCACATTCGAGCCAATCCCCTTTGCTCCACAATACGAATGGGGTGTATTGATATGGATTCTATGCTCGTTTGCAGGATTCTGGGTACACGGCTCACAATGCCAATTGGCCGACTACTACCGCAACATACACCTTTTTTTCATCAACGAGAACAACGGCAACGAGTTTGACAATTCACAGGCGCAGCGCAAGCTCTTCAAAGAGACCACTTGGAAAGGCAACTTCTTCTGGAAAATATTCCTCCATTTCTACGTCGCATATACCGAAAATCAGGAGCGCATGTCGCCCAAGTTCCAGCAGATGATAAAGATTGTGAAGGAGCGATACAAAGGCGACATTCCACAGCAGTTGCGCAATGAATTCCGCGCAGGCAGCCTGCCGTTGATGAAATATACCAACATACTCACATTCAACTCGCGTTTCATAATGCTATGGTTCGCATTGCTTATACAACAGCTGTGGTTATACCTGTTTTTTGAGCTGGTAATACTCATGGCTATATTCACATACATGCGCTACCGTCACGAGAGACTTAGCCAGAGAATAACCGACAAAATTGAGAATGGATATGAATACCGTTAAAGGAATAATATTCGACTATGGTGGCACCATTGACACAAACGGCATACATTGGGCCGAGGTAATATGGGAACAGTACATAGCAGCAGGCGTGACAATTGAGAAACAGCTTTTTCGCGATGCGTATGTATATGCCGAGCGTGCTCTTGCAAAAAGCCCCATAATAGAGCCCACCGACACCTTCCACAGGCTGCTCACCAAGAAAATCGCCATTCATGCAGAATTTCTCAAGGGGAAGATAACCCCGGCGCAGCAAGATATCATAGTAGAGGGTTGCTACAGGAAAGTTCTCGACACACTTGAAACCACTTGCAGCATTGTAAAGAAACTGTCGAAGCGCTACCCCATGGTCCTTGTCACAAACTTCTATGGCAATATGAATGTAGTTCTCAAGGAGTTCGACCTTAAGGAATATTTCCCCATAATAATTGAATCATCGGTTGTAGGCATAAGAAAACCCGACCCCGCACTATTTGCTTTAGGAGTAGAGGCTCTTGGCCTAAAAGCCGGAGATGTAGTGGTAATAGGCGACTCGTACCGAAAGGACATATACCCGTCGCATACGCTCGGTTGCAAAACCGTATGGCTCAAAGGCGCATGCTGGGAAGAGGAGACGCCTTCACCTGATGCCCTTCCCCACAGCATAATAGGCAGCATAGAGGAGTTGCTTAACATTATGGGCGGAATTTGATTCCGCCCATAATATCAGTCCATGCTTAGTCCCAGAAGTTCTATATTCCTTGCAGCCTGCATATCACCGAGAGCAGCTGCACGCCTGAAGGCATCGGCAGCTGCAGCGCGACGATGCTGGCGATGATCTATGACACCTTTTATATTCAAGGCCCGAGGGTCGTTTGAGTATGGAATCAAGGCAGCTCTTAAAGCATTATAATCGGGGTGCGGATTATTGGCAAGTTCTGCCACAACCCTATTCAATGCATCGGCACTGCTATCCGACAGATTATGATAATAGATACGAGTACAGCAGGCACCTCTCTAATTGACCGAATTAGAATCGTTGCATAGCGCCGTATAATGTTTGCCACCATCATAGGAGCGCAGCAGAGCCA
>CAJGCJ010000069.1 GCA_904501775.1 uncultured Bacteroidaceae bacterium
AGCGCGGTATCACCGAGCCTACTCCTACTTTCTCAGCATGTTTCGGTGCTGCGTTCCTTAGCTTGCACCCCACAAAGTATGGTGAGGAGCTCGTTAAAAAGATGGAGGCAAACGGTGCTAAGGCATACTTGGTTAACACAGGTTGGAACGGTACAGGCAAGCGTATCTCTATCAAGGATACACGCGGTATCATCGACGCTATCCTCGATGGCTCAATCGATACAGCTCCTACAAAGACAATTCCTTACTTCGACTTTGTAGTGCCCACAGCTCTTCCCGGTGTTGATCCCGCCATCCTTGATCCCCGCGATACATACGCTGACGCATCAGAGTGGGAAGTTAAGGCAAAAGACCTCGCAGGTCGTTTCATCAAGAACTTTGCTAAGTACACCGGCAACGAGGCTGGTAAGGCTCTTGTTGCAGCAGGTCCTCAGCTCTAATAAATTAAAGCTATATAAAAAAGTGCCGACTCATTGGGTCGGCACTTTTTTTTTGTTATTCAGCATCATGAATCTTGTCTCTATACTCATGAGCAGTCTCGGCCACAGAATCGGCCACCTTGACACCAACATCCGCAGCCTTACGCATGGCACTGCAGCCTTTACTCTTCATCGCATCGCTCATCCGACCAAACAGTTCTCTTGCCTTCTCGCTACTCGCACACTTGTAGACCATCGCACCGGCCACAGCTCCAAGAGCAAGGCCAATCAAAAATTTTGAATTTCCCGAAATCATAAACAACCTGTTTAATAATTAATAAAACTATTCACTCACAACAGCACAGCACGCTGCAACGTACCTTGCCGTACAATGAGAGTAACATCCGTAACAATGGATAGTTCGGAGATTAACACCCTTTACACAGCAGGCCTGCAAGTACTTAAAAGAGTTCAGGAAACTTAAATCTAACTAATAGAGAGCGAATTACACCTTTTTTAAACAAATACAATCGGACAAAAGAGACTACTTGCTGTTTAAAGAGCAGAACCCATTTAAACAAATAGACCATGAAGAGAGAGAAAGAGATAGTTATAGGAGTAGATATCGGCGGCACAGGAACAAAAATAGGATTGGTAGACAAGCAGGGAAGGATTATCGCCCGCGACGAAAGCATATCAACAAAATCGTATGAGAGCTTCAACGGATATATCGACGAGGTTGGCCGCATCATAAACAGCCTTGCCATCTCAACCGGATGCAAAGAGAACATCAAAGGCATTGGCGTGGGTGCGCCCGATAGCAACTACTACACCGGAAACATCGAACACGCATTCAACCTTCCGTGGAAAGGCATACTACCGCTTGCCGGGATGCTGTCGAAGAGATGTAATACGGGCGTGCGTGTAACCAACGATGCAAATGCCGCAGCAATAGGAGAAATGAGATACGGAGCAGCCAAAGGAATGAAGAATTTCATCGTCATAACATTAGGAACAGGCGTGGGCAGCGGAATAGTCATAAATGGAGAGGTAGTATACGGATGTGACGGTTTTGCAGGCGAGCTGGGACATGTCACAATGGTACGTGGCGAAGAGGGACGGCTATGCGGATGCGGCCGCCGCGGCTGTCTCGAGGCATACTGTTCGGCAACAGGTGTTGCACGCACTGCAAAGGAGATGATTGAAAAGATTAACGAACCCTCTCTTTTACGGGATATCAAGGAGATAACTTCGCGCGATGTCTACGAGGCTGCATGCAACGGCGACAAACTTGCTCTGAAGATTTTCGACTTCACCGGCAGGATGCTTGGCGAAGCCATAGCCGATTTCATCGCTTTCTCGAGCCCCGAGGCCATAATCCTATTCGGAGGACTTACGCGAGCAGGAGAGTACCTGTTAAAGCCCCTGAAACAGGCCGTTGAGAAGAACGTGCTGCACACCTTCAAAGGAAAGACAAAAATTCTTCTATCACAGCTGAAAGACTCGGATGCAGCCATTCTTGGAGCGAGCGCCCTCGCATGGGAGATAGAATAATCAACCGCCGTACTGCTGTTCTATGCGGCTCATGATATCGAGCAACTGATCGAGTTTCTCGGCACGCAACATATCTATGCGCATAGGGCGGAAATCGGGTAATCCCTTCAGGAAAGGCGTTGCTGCAAGATGTCGCCTCACATGCAATATTCCCGGACGCTCTCCAAGCCACTCGACACTCTGCTGCACCTGTTCACGCAATATCTGCATACACTCTGCAAAAGTAAAAGGCGTAGCACACTCTCCGTTAAGAAGGTAATGCTTCATATCGCGGAAAATCCATGGCTGTCCGAAACTTGCACGGCCCACCATTACCGCATCCACGCCGTATTTGTCGAAACACACCTTGGCACGTTCGGGAGTCTTTATATCTCCATTGCCTATTATGGGAATGCGCATGCGAGGATTCTCTTTTATCTTGCCTATAAGCGTCCAATCGGCATCTCCTGTATACATCTGAGCACGTGTGCGTCCATGAACAGTGAGCGCTGCTATACCACAATCCTGCAAAGCCTCGGCAAGCTCTACAATACATTTGCTGTTTTCGTCCCAGCCCAATCGTGTCTTTACCGTAACCGGTATCTTAACTGCATCAACCACAGCACGGGTAATCTCAAGCAGTTTTGGAATATTCTGCAGCATACCGGCACCGCACCCTTTGCGAGCCACCTTCTTCACCGGACAGCCGAAATTTATATCAAGGATATCGGGACGTGCAGCCTCGACCCTCTTGGCAGCCTCGACCATAGGCTCCACCTCATTTCCATATATCTGGATGACCACAGGACGCTCTTCTTCATATATATTGAGCTTACGCAACGTGCTGTTCACATCGCGTATGAGAGCATCACTCGACACAAATTCGGTATAGACCATATCTGCGCCGAAACGCTTACACAATAAGCGGAAGGCCTCATCCGTAACATCCTCCATAGGAGCCAGAAAGACAGGATAGGCTCCGAATTCCAAATCAGCAATCTTCATTGTTATAGACTTAAAAACAGGGAATAAGCTACACGCTAAATATCAATGCAAAATTATGATAAAATAATTATAAAACAGGCTTATATCGTCGAAAGAAGATTTTCATCTGCAAAAAAGATATTGCATGCCCTTGCATTCTCAATCGTACACCTTGCAAGTTCCTCAACTTCCACACCCTTGACATTGGCTATCTTCTCATATATTTCGGCAATGGGAACAGCACTCTCGTCGCTCTCTATGAAGAGCCTGCCCAAAGGTATTACACCTACAGCATCACTGTTGAACATCTCGCCCAAAGATATGTACATGCCTGCCGACAACAGTTGCTGCGCCTGCAGCGGCTTACCACGAAAGCCGTGAATAATCCAAGCCTGCTTATGCGGTATCTCTTTAGAAGCTCTCAAGAGCTCCTGCTGCCCCTTTACAAGATGTATTATAAGAGGTTTCCCAACCTCCTCGGCAAGCAGGGCATGTGCCTTAAAGAGTTCATACTGCACCTCCTTGGATGCAGGCGATTTAAGATAGTCGAACCCGCACTCGCCCACCGCAACAACATGCGGTTGCCGAGCCAGAGCCCTTATCTCCAAGAATCGCTGCTCCCAATCTTCTGTTATACGCCAAGGGTGTATACCCACAGAGCAGAAACCTGCCGCTCCGTTGTCTACAACAGCAACAGGATTACCGGCATCATTATGTGTATGTATATCTACGAAAAGCATATCAGGGAACAGGGTCATAACCGGAACCGCCCCATGGATGACAGCGCAATAGACGGCGTACAGCAAGATAAAAGCCCTTAAAAACACCATGTTTTTGGATTGCTTCTATAGCATACTGCGAACATGTTGGAGTGAAACGGCACGAAGGCGGTGTCATTGGAGAGATGCAGCGTTGGTAGAAGCGTATCGGGAGTATTGCTATCTTTACAAAGAACTGTCGCATTTCTTCTGCTCTTTTTCCAGAATAGCAACCAGCAATTTCACCATTTTTCTTTTCAGAAACTCGGTGCTGCTATGACGGTTATCGATATACAAAATAGCAACAGCCATCTTGACATTATTCTCTTGCAATTTCTCAATGAAAGGCTGCTTGCTCAGTCGATAGGCCTCGCGTATGCGACGCTTGATAAGATTACGGTCCACTGCGTGACGAAAGCGTTTCTTGGCAACATTTATAAGGATTGTCGCCGCAGGCTGTTTACAGTCTTTCTCTTCGAGCGGAATGAATACTGCACGCAAAGGGAATGCAGCGACCGACAAACCTTTCGCATACAGGTTGTCGATTACCGTCTTGCTTTTCAGATGTTCTCTCTTAGGAAACCCGAATTGTTTATTGCTCATGGTGCAGCAGATATTGAAACAACAAAAGGGCGGCAGAACCACCCTTTTGAATACTATTTTATTTGTTGTTCTTAGTCAGGAATTCATCAAGCGCGGCAGGCATCGAAGGTGCTGTCGCAGTTGGTGCCTCAAGGTCGAGTCTGAAACCCTCTTCGCGGATGGTGTTGGCTGTGGTGCTACCAAAGCATGCAAACAGCTTGTCACCTTGCACAAAACCGGGAACATTCTTCTTCAACGAAGCAATTCCGTGAGGACTGAAGAATATAAGCATATCATAAGGGTCTATAAATTCGGGCTCGAAGTCGTTGCTTACAGTGCGGTACATCTCGGCCTCGGAGTGTGCTATGCCGTGCGCATCAAACATGCGACAAAGCTCTTCATTGCTCACATTCGACATGGGGGTGAAATAGCGCTCGCCCTTATGCTTCACGAAATGGGGCTCAAGGTCGCTTATGTGACCGTTACCAAAGAACACCTTGCGTTTACGGTACTGAACATACTTTTGGATATACAACGATATGGTCTCAGAAAGACAGAAATACTTCATATCGTCGGGGATTGTCACACGCAACTCCTTACACAGGGTAAAGAAATGGTCTATCGCATGACGCGACAGGAACACAACAGCAGTGTGTCCCGGAATAGAGACCTTCTGTTGTCTGAACTCCTTGGGTGTTATTCCTTCTACTTTGATGAATGAGCGGAAATCTATCTGCACATTGTGCTTCGCTGCAATATCATAGTATGGAGACTTTTCTGTAGCCGGCTTGGGTTGTGAAACCAAAATCTTGCTTACTTTCACTGTCCTAAAAATTTATCATTAAAAAAAGGTTAGTACGGTATATTACATGCCACAGTATAACAGATGGCACGAATTCAATCGCGCAAAGGTACAAAAAAATATCCAAAAAGTAAAAACTTTTATTAAAAATGATGTTAAAACAGCGAATAGAGAGTATATACAGGTAAATTATTGAGGCAATTGCAATACTAGGCCAAAATATCAGACTATGTATCTGAGGATAGAGAATAAGCAGTGCTGCAATGGGCAATATCAAAAAACCAACAATCTGATTTGTAAATAAAAATATACTATTCCATTCTCTTGCCTGCTTCTCATTAAAGAGCACTCTGTTCACAATATTGTATATTATCAGTTTGAACAGCTGAGTCAAAATAAAGAGCAACGCAAAAGAGAGGATAAAGCGATAACCGCCCTCTTCATCCGATTTGTTATACCTTAACACATAACCAGTTGCTATAATTGAAACATACAGAATTGTATTGCAATAGAGTATCACATTACCACAACTGCTTATTGCCGTACGAGTATTGTAAGGTGTTGCTGAGCTTGTATAATAGAATATATTCTTTACCCTTTCCACAATACTGCTACCGTCGCGCAGAAACAGATAAGCCATGCTAAGCAGGCTCGCCATGAAAAGCGAGAGAATCAGATTATCTGTTCCCAACGCATAAGGAATACTCTCTGCGGTCATAATGCAGCATATTTGCGTATGGAAGAATCCCAAATTTCACTCTCCCTGACAGCTGTAAGAGCCTCTTCGGGAGTAGATGCCACTTTCCATATCTTGCCGTGAATCTCACCCATAAAATGTTCCTCTATCGCATGTTCCAATTGCGCTATCAGATGACTGTAATATCCGTTTATGTTCAATATTACTATCGGTTTAAGATACAACCCCAACTGTTTCCATGTTATTATTTCACACAGTTCTTCCATTGTGCCACAGCCTCCGGGGAGCGCAATAATGGCATCTGACAACTGCGCCATAAGTTGCTTACGGCTGTGCATATCCTCGGTTACATGCAAACGTGTCAACTTGTCGTAGTGCCAGTTCTGCTCAACCATAAACTGCGGAATAACCCCTACTGCCTCACCTGCGTTGTCGAGCACTCCATCCTCGACACTACGCATGAGGCCAATATTGCCACCGCCTGTAACAAGGTGTATCCCCTCTTTGGCAAGGAGAACACCAAGTTGATAGGCAGCGTCGATGTAGCATGGTGCCACGCGACTGCTTGAGGCACAATACACACAAATACTTTGGGGGTTGAACATCCTAATAACGATATATATCAGATTTATATGGACCGTCCACAGAAACACCGATATATGCAGCCTGCTTCTCGGTAAGAGTTGTAAGCTTTGCATTCAAACGACCGAGGTGCAGACGTGCAACCTCCTCATCAAGATGCTTGGGCAGACAATATACACCTGTAGGATATTCGCTCTCCTTGGTGAAAAGTTCGATCTGCGCAAGGGTCTGGTTTGTAAATGAGTTACTCATAACAAACGAGGGGTGTCCTGTTGCACATCCGAGGTTCACCAGACGTCCGTCGGCAAGCAATATTATGCTGTGCCCATCAGGGAAGAAATATCTGTCGACCTGAGGCTTGATATTGAGACACTTGATTCCGGGATAGTTCTTGAGAGCCTCGACCTGTATCTCGTTATCGAAGTGACCGATGTTGCATACAATAGCTTGGTCGGGCATCTGCTCCATGTGCTCGATACACACGATATCGACATTTCCGGTACATGTAACAAAGATGTTTCCATATTTGCATGCCTCGTCCATTGTTACGACCTCGAATCCCTCCATTGCAGCCTGCAATGCACAGATGGGGTCTATCTCTGTAACCAATACACGCGCACCATATGAGCGCATGCTGTGGGCACAGCCCTTACCAACATCGCCATAGCCACATATCACAGCCACCTTACCTGCAATCATCACGTCTGTGGCACGTTTGATACCGTCGGCAAGCGACTCGCGGCAACCATAAAGGTTGTCGAACTTACTCTTTGTAACCGAGTCGTTAACGTTGAATGCAGGGAACAGCAACTCGCCGTTCTCCATCATCTGATAGAGACGGTGTACACCTGTTGTTGTCTCTTCAGAAACACCCTTCACCTTTGCAGCAATCTTGTGCCAGTGCTGATTGTCAGCCTCAAGCACTCGTGCAAGAAGTTTCTTCAGTTCGCGCTCGTCCTCGGGGTCGCTCTCTTTATACTCGAGCACCGAAGGATCATTCTCGGCTGCATAGCCAAGATGTATCATCAATGTAGCATCACCGCCATCGTCTACAATAGTATCGGGACCCTCTCCCTCACCGAAAGTCAACGCCTGAAGCGTACACCACCAATAGTCGGCAAGGTTCTCGCCTTTCCATGCAAACACAGGGATTCCGGCCTTGGCTATTGCAGCAGCCGCATGGTCCTGTGTAGAATAGATGTTACATGAGACCCAACGTATTTCGGCACCGAGCTCAACAAGAGTCTCAATGAGCACCGCTGTCTGAATTGTCATGTGCAACGAGCCCATTATGCGTGCACCCTTCAAAGGTTTTGTCTGACCATATTTCTTGCGCAATGCCATGAGTCCGGGCATTTCGTGCTGCGCCATTTCAATCTCTTTGCGACCAAAATCGGCTTGGTTGATGTCGGCTATCAAATACGCCTTCTCTGTAAAAAGTTCTCTTGTCATAATTCTATCTTTATTTATTATCTCTTCATTTTAACAGAACGCAAAGACAACACTTGCGAATGCTGTCTGCTTTTGCATAATATGTTGCAAAAGTAGTAAATAAATTCCACTGTAGCAAAGCTATCGGCCGTTAAGGTTCAGTATCTGACACTGCTTTGTCATAGTCGACGGTGCCACCTATAATCCTTGCACGGCCGGCATTGAAAGCATCGTCAAGAGGGTTATTGCTCTTTTGGTAATATCTTGTATGTACCCCACCAAGATAGAGCAGCATGTGTGCAATATTGTCGGTGACAACGGGGAACTCTTTTGCACGTTCCATCTGCTGCACAACAGCCTTGTGATTCTCTTTATACAATCGGGTTGTATATATCCAAAAGGGAATTTCGTACTGCTGCCTTATATCCTCGTCTGCAAACGAGAAACTGCGGCCGTAACCGCTTTCATTAACACCCGTACGCTCGCCATGGTCGGCTATGTGGATTATAACAGCATCCTTATCCTCGAAGAGTTCTATTATGCTGTTCAATATAAAGTCGTTATAACGTGTAGCGTTGTCATACTGCGCTGTAACGTCGGGAAATGCCACATTATACATCGAAGCATCGAAATGTGCGCAGCTCTGCGGATAACGCTGCTCAAAATCGACATGTTGCCCCATAAGATGAAAAATGACAAGCCGTCCTTTAGGATTATCAGGCAGTGCGAGGGCTTCATAATCGTTCAAAAGCCCCTCGTCATATTGATGACGGTTACTGTTACGATAAGTAAACTGCGCACTGCTCATGCGAGGGTCGTTGAGCAATATATTTTCATCGAAATCGCTATATGTCTCAGACGCTTTTGTAACGAACTGGTTGCTTAGAAAAACCGTCTCGTACCCAGCCTTTTTGAAAAGCGTTGTAAACAGAGGGTAACTGTACCAATAGGCGCTGTCCCCATCGCAGTGCGTCGACAGCAGAGTGCGGAAAGACTCGCTTGTAAGATTCCACTGCGCCACTGCATCGTCAAAAACTATGAGGTTACCATCCTTTGCACGCCTTTTCTGATGCGGTGTTGTCTCAAGCCCATAGCCATAAAGCTGTGAGTGGTGCTTGCAGTAGCTTTCGCCTATTATGAGAACAATATTTGGCGATGTATAGCTGCAACTGTCAACAACAGCCATCTCTATCGAATTATGCAGATGCGTTATCACACCCTTCTGCCGGTAATACTCTATCACTGCATTTGCCAACCTGTGTACAGGTGTGTAGAAACGTACACTCGGCGAAATGCCCGTATCGATATAAGTCTGTTTTTCATCGTGACATAGGACAAGCCTGTGGAACAGATAAATCTCATTCTTACAGCAAACCGGGAGTGAGATTATCAGAAGAACCAATGCCGATGCGCCTATTTTTGTTTTCAGTCTCTCTGCGACAGAGACGACAGCCACATTCACACGCTTTATCATTGAAAGCAGAAAATGTATCACTGCTATAGCCAACACACCCGAAACAGGAATCCACTGTTTGAAATCGGCTGTATAGGTAGCAACGGCCTCGTAAGCCTCGGCATTATTACTTTGCAAAGCCACGCTGAGCAATGACGGGGTTATAGGGCATCCCAAACGGCTGTAGCAGAAGAGATCGACAGCGCACACCGCATACAAGACCACAGCAAGCAAAGCCCTTAGGAGACGGCTTGCATTACCCGGCAACAGTACAAGCAGCAGAGCCACCATATATACATCAAGAAAAAGCTGCAGGGCACCTATCATGCGACTTCCGTTCCATGCAAACAGAAAATTACAGAAAAGCAAAAGCAGATATATGCTCACAAACCAAAAAGGATTGCTGCTTATGGGAACAGCTGCAATCTTCAGCAATCGTTCAACAGTCGGCTTATGAATCATGCCCCGTCACTCTTTTAATAGTGAAGTATCTTATAGACCTTCTTACCCGAAACCTCTTCTACCATTACAATATAGAGACCCTTG
>CAJGCJ010000070.1 GCA_904501775.1 uncultured Bacteroidaceae bacterium
GTTCAATTCGATTTGCAGTTTGGCGCACCTCTCTTGGTAACTGCGAATAAGATTGTCCACCTCTCGCCTTAATGGAGAAGATTGTTTGATTTTGAATTCTTTGGTTAGGTCTTTAGGTGTGGCAAATAGACTAGTCGATAATCTCTTTACCTTGCGGTCAAGGGTTAGGCGGAGCTTCACGTTGTAAGTTCCATTCTGTTTTCGTTCACCTCTTTTGATTTCTGCATTGAAAGTCAACATTTTACGAGCATTTTAATTAGTCAACAATTAGTCAACAAATGCTTCAAATTAGCTATAAAACAGCCTGTTCTTGACATCTTGCACGGCTCGGAAATCTCAATAAAACACAAAAAAAGAAAGCGCTAACTGCTTGTTTTTGTTGCAATTAACGCTTTTCTTATCGGTGGGCCATCTAGGGCTTGAACCTAGGACCTCCAGATTATGAGTCTGTTGCTCTAACCAACTGAGCTAAAAGCCCGAGTATCTCTCTCGAAATACAGCGCAAAGGTAGTGCTTTTACTTTTATATTGCAAGTTTTTTCTATTAAAATTTGTTAGGGCACAGAATTTAGTGCCCTAACAAATGGTGGTGTGTTGTCAATATTTATAACGTATCCAACGGTACAACTCTTTGAATGTCGGTTTCTTGCCGTGTATAAGGATACCTACCCTGTATATCTTTGATGCCAGCCACACTGCTCCTATGAATGTTGCATAGAGTAATACCAACGATGTGATAATCTCCCACATAGGTATCTCGTAGGGGATTCTTGCCATCATCACTATGGGTGATGTGAAAGGTATCATAGAACACCAGAAAGCTACTTTTGAGGTGGGGTCGTTAATTACTGTTATCATTATAAGTAGTGACAATATAATGGGCATTGTTATGGGCAACTGCAGCTGCTGTGCATCCTGTACATTGTCTACTGCCGATCCTACTGCTGCAAAGAGTGCAGCATAGAGCAGGAAGCCTCCGACAACAAACAGCAGCAGTGATGCAAAGATGGTGCCGAGATACTGCACGTCGGTGAGTGTCATGATTGCTTGCAGCAGGCCTATGTCGGCACCTGCCTCTATGGCTGCTCCCTGTCTCATCATCTCGAGCATAGAACTTATGTCCTCGGGTATCAGCAACGGTATTACAAAGAATCCAACGCAGGCAATAAGGGCTATCCATATCACTATCTGCAGCACGGCAACCAGTGCCACTCCAAGAATCTTGCCAAGCATCATTTCGAACGGGCGCACCGACGATACCAGCACCTCGAGCACGCGGTTGTTCTTCTCCTCAATTACCGACTGCATTACCATAGCTCCGTATATGATGAGGAACATGTAGAGCATAAAGCTCAGCACATAGGCTATGACTGTCGCAACTGCCGATGAGGATGATTTTATCTCTTCGGTGCCGCTGCTGCTTTCGTTCTTGAACGACTGCAGCGCAACATCGGCCTTTATACTTGCGAGTATCTGTGGCAGATTCTCTATGTTATGTGCCTTGAGTCTTTCGCTCTCTATTGCCTTTTCGATGATTGTTGCAATATTCTCCTCAAGCATTATGGATGCCGATTCATTGGTGTACATGCGCACTTCGGCAGGGTTGTTTACTACATCCTTTCCAATGTGCAGCACTGCGAAATGCTCTTTGAATACTTTGCGTGCATCCTCCACTGTTATGGACATGGGCTCGAAACGCACCTCGTCGTTGCTTTGCAGGTAGGGTGCTATTATTCCGCTGTCGTCAATTACCACAATGCGCTTCTCCTCGCCTTCGCTGTAACTCATTATGAGCATGGGGGCAACCATGAGTCCCACGATGAGGAGCGGGGTGAGCAGTGTTGTAAGAATGAATGATTTTTTTCGTACGCGTTCGTTGAACTCGCGGCCTATTATTATTCCTATTTTACTTTTCATATCTTCGGGTGGTTTTATGGGTTACAGATTGTTGTTGACGGCACGTATGAAGATGTCGTTCATCGATGGTATCACCTCGCGGAACGAGCGCAGCTCGACGCTGTTGTTTGCAGCTGCTATTACATCGCGTACTTTATCGTCCGACTCGATGTGAATCTTTATTTTGTTGATTCCTACGGGTGACGACTTCGACTCCATGATTTCGCACAGGTTGCCTATGGCGTTTTGCATGGTCTCTTCGTTGCCACGGTAGTCTACTTCGAAGATGTTGCTTCCATGCTTGTAGCGTATCTCGTCCACTGCTCCCGAGAGTATGTTCCTCGATTTGTTTATGAGCGTTATGTGGTCGCATATCTCCTCGACCGATGACATGTTGTGGGTCGAGAATATGATGGTTGCACCCTTGTCGCGCAGTCTCAGAATCTCACTCTTCAGCAGGTTGGCGTTTATGGGGTCGAAACCCGAGAATGGCTCGTCGAATATGAGCAGCTTGGGTTCGTGAAGTACAGTCACAATGAACTGCATCTTCTGTGCCATTCCTTTTGAGAGCTCGCCCACCTCTTTGTTCCACCAGTCGCTTATTTCGAGCCTTTCGAACCATGCCTTCAGCCTGTCTGTGGCTTCGCGCCTTGACAACCCCTTGAGGCGTGCAAAGAAGAGGGCCTGTTCGCCCACTTTCATCTTTTTGTATAGTCCGCGCTCCTCGGGCATATATCCTATGCTGTAGACATCATCGGGGGTGATGGGGCGTCCGTCGAACAGTACTGTTCCCTTGTCGGGGGCTGTAATGCGGTTTATTATGCGCAATAATGTTGTCTTGCCGGCGCCGTTGGGGCCGAGCAGGCCATATATAGAACCTTTGGGTATCGACAGCGACACATCGTCGAGTGCTATGTGGTTTGCAAAGGCCTTTGATACATTTTCAATTTTTAGAATATCCATGGGTGTAACTTATTATCTCTTTTACATTATTAGACGTAACAAAGTTATATAAACTTCATCAATGTTAATGAATTTACATTGGTTTAACTATAATTAACATATCGGTGTCTGTATTGCATGATTTGTAATATACTTTTGAATAAATATGATATGATAGAATTGTTTAATGAATAATTTGATAAGTTATGAACAAGGGTTTTATTAAGGCTTTGTTGCCGTTGTTTGTGTTGGTGTTTTTTACTTTGCCGTTTGTCTCTTGCGGTGGCGGTGACTCATCCTCTTCTTCGAGTGATAACGGCGGTTCTGTACTTAATCTCTATTGGGCCGATGGCATACACGAGGAGCTTATGAAATTGTAGAACTGTTCTGTTTTTTTAATAGTGGCAATCGACCCCGTGCCAGCCCGGGGTCGATTGCCTGTAAAAAGGCTGGTTAATATTTCATGCAGTGGTTTTTTATGTTTATTTTTGCCTGTTGAAAATTATTCCAATATGGCTATAGAGAAGAAATTGTTGATATTCGACCTTGGCGGTGTGGTTATAGATCTGCACGTCGAAAGGACTTTCGGTGCCTTTGTGGCTATGGGTGTGGATGCCTCCATGCTCACCGAGACGCAATGCCTTATGAATAGGATGATACTCGACTATGACAGGGGTGATGTAGCAACAGATGACTTCTTCTCGTACATAGAATCGCAGTTGCCGCCTTATGTGCGCGAGTTGCCTTCAGATGAGTTGCGCGAACGTGTGGCCGATATATGGAACATGATGTTGGGCGATTTTTCTGTCGAAAAGATTCAGCGTATTAAGGCACTTAAAGAGGAAGGGTATCGTGTGGTGCTGCTAAGCAATACAAACGAAGCGCACTGGGACGTGATAGAGCGACGTATGTTGCGTGCGGCAGGCTGTCACATCAACGAACTGTTCGATGCTCTTTATCTGTCGTATCGTATGAATATGCGTAAGCCCGAACCCGAGATATTCCTTGAATTGTTGCGCAACGAGGGTGTTGATGCCACAGATGCTTTCTTCTTCGATGATTCCGAGGCCAACTGCGACATTGCGCGCACTCTGGGTATTGAGAGCATGTGCCTTGAGCGCAATGCAGCGTGGCCCCTATTTTAAATTAGGCAAAATGGAGATATTTACCGCTTTTGAACAGTTGAATGGCATGCCTGTCGCAGCAACGATAGGCTCGTTCGATGGTGTGCACCGCGGACATGTTGCCATGATAGCTGAGGCACGCTCGCTTGCCAAGAAGCGCGGGCTGCCTCTTGTGGTTGTCACATTTGCCCGTCACCCGCGTCTGTTGTTCTCGGGATGCAATATGCCTTTTCTTCTCTCTTCAAACGATGAAAAGATTGCATTGATTGAAAAGGCCGGTGCCGATGCCGTGATGCTACTGCCTTTCGACAATGAGATGGCTTCGTTCTGCGCGCGCGACTTTATGCACACAGTATTATCTTCAAGGATGAATGTGCGCATGCTGGCTGTGGGCTACGACCATCACTTCGGACGTCCATGTTCGGGCGAGGGTATCGAAGAATATAAGAAGTATGGCTGTGAGGCCGGCATAGAAGTTATACAGATGACCCCCTATGAGGCCGGTGGTGTACTCGTGAGCTCTTCGAAGGTGCGCGGGGCACTTGCAGCAGGTGATATGTCGCAGGTGAGCGAGATGCTCGGACGATACTATTCGATAGACGGAACGGTTGTACATGGCGCGGCTCTTGGACGCCGTCTCGGTTTCCCCACAGCAAACATATCTTTGTCCGAGCCTTTGAAACTACTGCCGCTCGACGGTGTCTACGAGTGCAATATACATGTGGCAACAAATTGCTATAAAGGTGTAATGAACATCGGATGCAAGCCCACTATTAACAGTGGCGAGCGCACAATAGAGGTCTTTATCATTGATTTTGAGGGTGACATATACAACGAGCATGTGAAGGTGGATGTTGTGCGACGCTTGCGTGGCGAACGCCGCTTTGCCGGGCTCGATGATTTGCGCTCACAGATAATGCTCGATGTGCAGGAGGTCAAGAATATAAACAATAAATAAACGATAATAGAATGTTCAGAGAGACGGTAAAACACGTGGTACTGCCGGTGTTATATTTTATGCTATATCAATTTGTGTTCTCTTTTGTATGCTACGTGGCTGCAACAGTTTATGCAGTTTGTGCAGGTGGGGTCAGTGTAGATGAGATTCTTAACTTGGTCAGCAATGGGGCACCCATGACATCGCTCATGGGCAACTATACTACAGATGCTATGGCATGGGGGCTGCTTCTTTCGTCATTGGCGACAATGTGGCATCTTACCCATTTCGGGTATTTCAACTTCGGCAAGCAGCCGTTGAATAAGGTAAAGGGCGGTGTGATGGCACTCTCGGTGGTGCTTGTATTCCTCGCAATGCTGGTGTTCAACATTATAGCACAATGGGCAGGGCTGCCCGATGAAATGGAGGTGCAGATGAATGCCTTGTCAAAGAATGTGGTAGGAGTACTCGCCATTGCAGTTGCTGGTCCCATACTCGAGGAGATGTTGTTCCGCGGTGCAATACAGGGCCATCTGATGCGCAAGTTCAGTAACCCTTGGATAGGCATATTGGTGGCATCTCTTGTGTTCGGCCTCATTCATGTGAATCCCATTCAGGTGTTCTATGCAACAATGCTTGGAATTGTGTTCGGATGGATTTACTATCGTACCGGAAACCTTATGCCGGTGGTTATAGGCCATGTGCTGAATAACTCTTTGGCTGCAGTGATGATGTACTTTGGTCTGGATGCTGAAGAGAAGGCTCTCTCTGCTTCATCTGAAATCACACTGTTGTTAGTATCTTCTGTAGCTGCAGTGGTTACCGCATGGCTTATAAACAGGATACAGCAGGATATAATTCCATGGTACGATGCTGCCGATGAACAACAGGCTACTGAATGATAATTCCTGTGAGGATATAAACGATATGAGAGAACCAAAGGCGTTCTCTCATATCGTTTATATAAAGTAGGTCTTATGGCTTTTCAACTGCCTCCTTAGACGCTTTGAGTCGCAGCCGCATACTTTGTCGAGCATCTCCCAAAAGCGTCTGCTGTGATTGAACTCTACTGTGTGGCACAGTTCGTGCAGCAGAACATAGTCTATAAGCTCCTGTGTCAGCAGTACAAGGTATATGCTTAGGCTTATTGTGCTCCGGTTGCTGCAACTGCCCCAACGGCTCTTTATGTCGCGTATTGTGACACTCCTGTATTTAAGTCCATGCTCTTTGGCCAATTGGGAAAGTCGTTGAGGTAGTATCTCCTTTGCCCTATGCTGCAGGGCCGCGGTAACGGCGCGACGCAGCTGCTGTTGAGTCTGTTCGTCAAGCAACTCATTTGTGGCGGGCAGTTCAAGCCTGTATGCTCCGTTGTTGCCTGTTAGTCTTATTCTGTTGCTGTTGCCTCTGCCTGTATGCAGCCTGAAAAGGGGTTTCTCGATGCTGAAATTTTCGTCGATGGCTCTTATGCTCGTCTTTTCCTGCAGTTCCTTGAGCTTGTCGCCATGTGCGGCAAGTGCCTTTTCTATCTCATTATTATCGGCTGCAGGCGGAATGGTGATATATATAGCATCGGGGCGCGCACGCATTATTATGCGGCGCGCCCGGCTGTTTCGTGTCACAACAAGGGTTCCCCAGTGCGGATGTTCTATCTTCTCTCTTATGCAGGGCATTATACTACAATATGTGTTCCCGATGTTCCGTCTATCGCATCTGCTCGTGTGATGATAACTTTCGACACTCCACCTTGCAGGGCATTGAAGGCGTTGTCGATTTTGGGTATCATGCCACCGCTTACCGTGCCGTCGGCAATTAGCTGCTTGTAGCTGTTGCTGTCGATAAGAGGTATTATGCTCGACTCGTCATCTGGATTACGCATTACTCCGGGGTATTCGAAGCAGTAGGTCAGCGTTACATCGAAGTAGGGTGCAAGAGCCTTTGCTGTTTCAGCTGCAATGGTATCGGCATTGGTGTTGAGCATGTTGCCTGCACCGTCGTGGGTGAGCGGAGCCATTATGGGTGTAATACCTTGTGCTATGAGCTTCGACAGCATGTTGCCGTCGGCTCTTTCAACATCGCCTACGAATCCCCAATCGACCTTGTCAACAGGACGCTTGTGTGCTTTTATTATGTTGCAGTCGGCGCCGGTGAGTCCCAATGCGTTTATTCCGCGCGCTTGCAGACATGCCACGATGTTCTTGTTTACAAGTCCGCCATAGACCATTGTCACTACCTTGAGAGTCTCGGCATCGGTGATGCGTCGGCCGTCTACCATTTGGCTCTCAATACCCAATTGTGCAGCTATGCGTGTGGCCGAGCGGCCACCGCCATGTATGAGCACTTTGTTGCCTTTAATGGCTGCAAAACGGTCGAGAAGATTGTTGAGGCTCTCCTGCTCCTCAACAATCTTCCCACCAACTTTTATAACTGTTATATTTTCTTTCATCAATAGTCGAGATATGTGTATCCGTATAGCCCAGAACGGTAGTTGGAAAGGAACTCTTTTCCCTCTTCGAGACTTATGCGACCCTCTTTGACTGCACTTGTAACCCAACGCTCGAGTGTGCGCACAAGCTTGCGGGCATCGTATTGTACATAGTCGAGCACGTCGGCAATTGTCTCTCCGTCTATAATCTTTTCGATGTGGTATCCCTCCTCGTCAACGCTGATGTGTACGGCGTTGGTGTCGCCAAAGCGATTATGCATGTCGCCAAGACTCTCCTGATAGGCTCCCACGAGGAACACGCCAAGATAGTACGACTCGTTCGATTTCACCTTGTGTACCTTAAGCGAGTCGGCTTTGCTGCTGTAGTGGATGAAGTCGGTTATCTTGCCATCGCTGTCACAGGTCATATCCTGAATGGTACAGCTTCGGTCGGGGCGCTCGTCAAGGCGGTGTATCGGCATGATGGGGAAGAACTGGTCTATACCCCAGCTGTCGGGAAGGCTCTGGAAGAGCGAGAAGTTACAGAAATATTTGTCGGCAAGCAGTTTGGGCAGCTTGCGGAAATCGTCGGGAACATGTTTCATGTTCTTGGCTAATGACTGTATCTCGCGTGTTACGCTCCAGAACATGCTCTCAATCTGTGCGCGTGTTTTGAGGTCAACTATTCCGTGGCTGAAGAGCTCGAGTGCCTCCTCGCGTATCTGCTGAGCATCGTGCAATGCCTCGAGCATTGTGCGCTGGTCGAGTTCGCACCATATCTTGTAAAGCTCCTTGGCAAGGTCGTGGTCGCCTGCTGCAACTTCCCAATCCTCGTCCATCTGGGGCAGTGCTGCGGTATCCAGCACCTCGAATACAAGAACGGCATGGTGGGCCGAAACGGAACGACCGCTCTCGGTTATTATGTTGGGGTGGGGAATGTTGTTCTTGTCGGCAGCGTCCACAAATGTGAATATGGCGTCGTTGACATACTCCTGTATTGAGTAGTTGACACTGCTCTCGCTGCTCGATGAACGTGTTCCGTCGTAGTCCACTCCAAGTCCACCACCAATGTCGGTGAACTCTACCTCGTAGCCAAGTTTACGCAGCTGTACATAGAACTGCGATGCCTCGCGCAACGCTGTCTTGATGTGGCGTATGCGGGTTACCTGACTTCCGATGTGGAAGTGTATAAGGCGAAGACAATCCTTTATGTCGTATTTCTCGAGTATGCCGAGCGCTTCGAGCAGTTCACTCGATGTGAGACCGAACTTGCTTGCATCGCCTCCGCTCTCTTCCCATTTTCCACTGCCTTCGCTTGCCAGCTTGATGCGTATTCCAATATTGGGGCGCACTCCAAGGCGCTTGCCTATCTTTGCTATGCGTTTGAGCTCGTTTAGTTTCTCTACTACAAGGAAGATGCGACGTCCCATCTTCTGTGCCAACAGGGCAAGTTCGATGTAGCTGTCGTCCTTATATCCGTTACAGATGATGAGTGAATCGCTGTCGGCATTCATTGCAATTACAGCGTGCAACTCGGGCTTTGAGCCGGCTTCGAGTCCGATATTGTACTTCTTGCCATGGCTCATAATCTCCTCTACCACCGGGCGCATCTGGTTTACCTTAATGGGGTAGACGATGAAATTCTCGGCCTTGTAGTTATACTCTTCTGAGGCCTGTTTGAAACATCCCGATATCTTCTCGATACGGTTGTCGAGAATGTCGGGGAAACGAATAAGAACAGGTGCGGCGACGTCTCTCAATTGCAGCTCGTCCATGAGCAGTTTGAGGTCAACCGAAACTCCATCTTTCTTGGGGGTAACAGCAACGTTGCCCTCCTCGTTGATGCTGAAATACGATGCTCCCCAACCTTTGATGTTGTAGAGCTCCTCTGAGTCTTCAATGCGCCATTTTCTCATGTCACAGTGTAATAGATGTTATAATAATGTTATTTTCAAAGTCAAATGTCATATAGCAAATTGCTTGCGGAAGGCAGCTACCGAGTCGGCAACCTGCATGTGGTCCTCCAGCCTGTCGGCAAGGAAACTGTGGGCGGCCTTGCTGTAGAAGGCGTGGCGTTTCTCCAACTGCTCTTCTATGAAAAGGCGCAGCTCCTCGTCGTTCTTATCTTTTAGCAACGGGCGTTTGCTGCGTGCAATACAAAGCCGTATGAACAGACGCTCTATTGGCACCTGCAAATATATTGTGGTGCCTTGCCGGTTCATGTAGTCAATGTTGTCGAAGAAGCAGGGTGTGCCGCCGCCTGTCGATATTATCACATCTTCAAATTCGGCAACTTCGTGCAACATGCGTTGCTCAATGCGTCGGAACTCCTCTTCGCCCTTCTCGGCAAATAA
>CAJGCJ010000071.1 GCA_904501775.1 uncultured Bacteroidaceae bacterium
CACCGGAGAGAAAACTGAAAAAACTCATGGCGGCACACAGCAGTGCATTCCGGAGTACAAGGAGAAGCGCAAAAACAGCAGGCTGCTGTCGGGTCTTGTGGCTGCGCTGACAGCAATAGTCGTATTCTTCGGATGGCAGAAACTGAACGAGCAACCATTGCTGATATTCACAGGAGGAGGTTCTGTGGTGGACTACATAAAGGACATTTCGGGAGGCGAAGTGAATATAAAGGATTATGGAGAAGCGCTCTACATAAACCTGCCCAGCGGCAATGCCTGGACAATGCTGGTGGAGGAGGCAGTAAGAAAGAATGAGGACAACGAACGTCCGTTCGTGTCAGTGGTGCTTTCGGCCGACAAGATAGATTCCGTACATATTGACTACAAGGTGCAGAACATTAAGCAGGACGCATGCATTGTGGGATATTTCATGGGACACGATTCACTGGCCGTATACATAGAGAACAGCCTTGCAAAAGCGCATGGAATAGATGAAAGCGACACGGAATTGGACGCCGGGAAACTTACATACATTATCTCGCACACAGCAAGGAACAGGGAAACAGCCCGTCTGTTCACCACAAACATATCAAGCGGCACCCTGCGTATGTACCAGAGAGTCATAAAGGAGGTTGACTCTACCATAAACCTTGAAAAGTTGCTTGACAAGGAGATAAGCCATCCTTATTACCAGGATTCATCGTCGGACTATATATACGCGCTTGAAACCGGAGCTAGAATGCCTTACATGATATTGGGAAGCGAGCACTACTACCCCAGGCAGGCCGAGAACTACAGGAAACTGCATATAAGCGCCGATGGAAAGATACAGATGAAAGAGATGTATATATACTTCGTCGCATACAAGAACGGCGAAAAGAACCACTGCCATATAGTTCCCGAGATTACAGAACTTCTTGAAAAATTAGGGGCAGAACGCAACATGAAACCTGAGGTATGGAAAGAGGTCTCTGAAGGCAGATTGAGAAAACCCGGCGGACACACAATTTTCTACCTCAACAAATAAAGACGTCGCCCAAACGGGGGAATTGGGCTCAGTAGAAAAAAGGTGTGGATAATCTATCTAAAACAGTATCTTTGCATTTATGGAAACAAGGATATTGGAACAATTGGCTCGTATAGTACTTCCCAGTGAGATACTTGAGCATTTTGAGATAGTAAGAATAGAGACCGATGAACAAGATATTGACGCAATGTCAATGACAATTCATCTTGATGAACGTATGAATAAAGAATATCAATCAAACGAGGAATACGAATCTCTTGGTTTTATGGAAGCTGTATCGGTTACTGATTTTCCCATTAGAGACCACAAGGTTATTCTAAAATTACGTCGTAGAAGATGGAGAAATAAAGAAACAGGAGAGAGCTTTGTGGAACAAATCAGTGTAACCGAAAAAGGCACCCGCTACTCAAAAGAGTTTGCGGCTTTTTTAAAAGAGACGTATGGAGACATCCCCAGTGACCTGCCGTACGCTTGAGGATTTCTATCATATAGACAGTCACACATTTGAAAAGCAGTACAAAGAAGTCTTAAGCGGTTATCGCGAGTGGGAACAACTCTCCCATGCAGATGAATGGCTTTTATTCCCTGAAAACATAGGCGAACGTTTGGCTATAGACGAATCCTCACTCTCTAATGGTGAACTTTACACTTTTGTAACAAATCGTGATGCAAAAACTCGCGAAGGTTCTTTGGTAGCAGTTGTTGCAGGCACAAGGTCGGAAGATGTTATCGCCGTTCTGGAACGTATAGACGAAGAAAAACTCAATCAAGTCAAGGAAGTTACACTCGACTTGTCAGACTCTATGCGTAGGATTATAATAAATGTTTTTCCCAACGCGCAGCGTGTCATAGACCGTTTCCATATACAAAAACTGGCTTGTAATGCCTTGCAGGATATGAGAATAGCACATCGGTGGGATGCCATACAGCAGGCTAACGACGAAATGGAAGAGGCGAAATTAAACGGAGAAGAATACGAGCCGTTCCGTTTTCCCAATGGAGACACACGCAAGGAACTTTTGATACGTTCACGATACCTACTCTTCAAATCTGCCGACAAATGGACTAAGAGACAGAAAGAACGAGCTGCAATATTATTTGAAGAATATCCCGACTTAAAGAAAGCTTATGGATTGACTCACTCATTAAGAATGATATTCTCTAAAAACCTCATAAAGGATGCAGCAAGGCTGTCTATGGCAAAGTGGTATAATCAAGTTGAGGAAGCCGGGTTCAAGTCTTTCAATACAATTGCCGCAACATTTTACGAACACTATGATGAGATACTAAACTTCTATAACAACCGTTCATCAAACGCATTGGCAGAGTGCTTTAATGCTAAAATCAAACTTTTTAGAGCTAATTTAAGAGGTGTTGCTGATAAGAAATTCTTTCTGTTCAGAATTGCTAATTTATTTGCTTACCCACACTAAATTTCTACTGAGCCTGTTTTTGCTGCTTTTCGTTTTCTATCTGCTGGTAAGCGGGCTTCCCGCAGTTATAAAACGAAAATCAGGAAACAATTTTCATTGTTTCCTGATTTCTTGCGGAGAGAGAGGGATTCGAACCCCCGGTACCTTTCAGTACGTCGGTTTTCAAGACCGGTGCAATCGACCACTCTGCCACCTCTCCAATAAGTTTTTTAACGTTAAATCGTGGGTCGTTCTTGATTTAACGATGCAAAGATAAGGCGTTTTTTTTTAACTTCAAAATAAATCGAAAAAAAAATGCGTCTTTTTTGCAAAAAAAAATAAAAAGAGGGTTGAAATATCATATTTGTGGCTTTTTAGACTCTATAATCGTCTAAAAAGCCACAAATACCTCGGTTATTTATATTCTATTCCTCTTATTTTTAGTCCCATGTTTATTTTGCATCTTTCAATTGAGTCGTTGCTGCTATAGCGAATGTAACTTTTTTTAAGATAAAGTGGGAATAGCAGGGCTTCTCTTTCATTTTTCTTGCCTGAGTTTTCGCTATGCTCTTTTTCTTTATTCTCTACACAGTCTATAAATTTGATTGCTACAAAATATTCGCCCGCTTCTATTATTGTTCTCTTCTCAGGTTGTACGCTTATCTCCTGTTTCTTGCCAACGGGTACTTTAATAAGTAATGGCTCTTGAAGCGTTCTGCTGAAATTGTTACTGATGTTGTATATCTCAATTCCTAAGGTTACATCTCCGATGCTATTCGATGTTATGTCGAAATTTATCTCTTCAACTTCAAACGGATGTTTTGTCTTTATTGTAGAGCCAACTTCGTAGCCTCTTTTGTCGGGTGTCAACGATGCAACGGCGCATGGGATTTTTACTCCTGTACCAAACATCTTCTTATGTTTCTTCTTGCCGTCTATTATTACAAGCTCGTCCAGTTGGTGTGCCTCCTGTGCCTCTATCTGTTGTGCGCAGGCAAGAAACAGGGCTATTAGTGTGATACATATTTTTTTCATGAGCAGTGCTCGTTAGGGGTTAGTCTTGACGATACTCAAGGATGTCGCCCGGCTGGCAGTCGAGTGCATTGCACAGTGCATCGAGTGTACTGAATCGTATGGCACGTGCTTTGCCGGTCTTCAGTATTGACAGGTTGGCTTGGGTTATTCCTACCTTCTCGGCAAGTTCTCCCGATGTCATCTTGCGTTTAGCAAGCATAACATCTACATTTACTATTATAGGCATAGGTTGTATGTTTTAAATTGTCAGGTTATTATCTTCACTCACTTCTGCTGCAATTCTGTAGAGCAGTGCAAATATAATAAAGAGCAGGGTTATAAGTATACTGCCGCTCTCTATTGCAAAGTAGCTGTTGCCGAGCTCTGCACTCATAAGTATATTGCCCATGTTGTCGTCGCAAAGTCTGTTGATGATATAGCAACCTGCTGTCATATATAGTAGTGTCACATTGCTGCGTATGAATAATGTTCCTTTTTTAAGGGCATTGACAGATTTTATAAGGAATACTATAATTATTGCATTGTAGGCTACTCCAAAGAGTACTCTTCCTATAAACAGTGTCAACTGAAACTGCAAAATGTTGTTGTCCCATGCAATTTCGCATGTGCTGCCGTTTATGCCCGATATGAACCAGCTTTGCAGTATGAGCCATGTAATTTGAATTGCACATATAGCAATTGCTGTAATTGCTATGCCATTAATTGCTTTGTAATTCTTTGTCTCCATAATTGTTGTTTTTTATTGTTTATCGATAATGCAAAGGTAATGTGTATTTATTGATAAACAATAAAAATATAAAGAAAAACGAGAAAATTTAGCTACTTTAACTTTTTGCTATAAAAACACCTTACTTTAAAAGAAAACTTCATAGGCTGTAGCAATGTGTGCAGGTTACATTGGTCTCTTTCTCCTGTGGATAAAACTGCTTTTTTGAAGTACAAAATCTTATATGTTTTATGCAGTAACATTAAACATAGGCTTGTATGTCGTTGTTAAGTAAGAAAAAGTCGATTATATGAGAACTCTTTTTGTATTCAACCACCCGTATGACGGTAGTTTCTGTAACGCATTGCTCGATGCTGCATTGTTGGGAGTGCAACGCTCCAATGGCGAGTCCGATTTGATTCATCTTGATAAGGACGGATTTAACCCTGTGATGAGCAGCAGTGATTTGAAGGCCTTTTCCTTGGCACGCACCTCACCGGCGATGTCGTACCTGATGCTCGATAAGAAGGTAATCGATTATAAGGCACGTCTTGAGAAGGCTAATCATCTGGTTTTTATTTTTCCTGTTTGGTGGATGCTTATGCCAGCCCTTACAAAAGGGTTTATCGACAAGGTTATATTTCCACAGGTTGCCTATTCTTATACCGATAGCGGTGAGATGCGCTCGCGTTTGTGGAATTTGCGTCGCGTGACGGTGATTACCACAATGGGTGGTGGTGCTTCGGTATATGAGACTCTTATGGGCAATGCACTATGGAAGGCTATGCTGCATGGTACTTTTGAAGTAATAGGAATTGATAACTGCAAATGGATAAATTTCGATAAGGTGGGACTGGTGTCTGTTGAAAAGCGTTCCGAGTGGCTGAAAGAGGTCGAGGACTATTTCGCAGCATTAGAGTAGCTATAAAAACATTGTTATTTGCCTATAGCGTAAAATAATAAAATGTAATTTCATTTACACAATATTTTGGACACTGCCGGTGAATAATGTACGGTTAGTATAAAAGTTAAAAATGGTATCTCCATGGAGATACCATTTTTATTAATAGGTTAGATAACATTTTCCAGTCGTCAGGCGGGTGTCTCGCGACAGCCGGTGATAATACAAATTCGACAACTGTTTTCTACAAATTTCAATTCATTACTATGGTTTGTGGTTGTTTCTATTGCAGTATTGTATTAATCGTAACAACCTTATATTCACAATGCAAAATTATATATTCACAACTGCCATTGCAATCGTCAGTTTTTGTTATTTTACTACTGTTTCAGTAGCAAAATGTTGTTATTCCGTTCTTTTGTGGCTTTTCCTTCCCAATAACCGGGTATATGATAAAATTTCAGGTGCAGCTGTTATGCTGCACCTGAATAATTGTCTAACTACCTGATATTTATAACTTTGACCCTTCGTGTTGTCAGTCGGCCAATATTGCTGCCAAAGCCGCTATACCTATTACAACCGATGCCGCTTCTGCTACTCCGTTGCAGTGGTCGTGATGAACAACTATGCGGTGCTTGTCGGCATGGTGGTGGTGATGATGATGGTGTACATCTTTTCTGATTACATGCGCACCTTTTCTGTGTTTTCTGTTCTTATTGAAATCCTTGCCTCTGTTTGCAAATCCCTTCTTGATGTTTCCTTTCTCTTTCTTCTCTTTCTTGATAGATTTGTTCTCCTTCTTCTCCTTCTTCACTCTCTTTTCGACCTGTACGCTTCTGTTCTTGTCAGCCTTTACATTCTCTTTCGCCGAAACCTCTGATGACATAAGCATTGCGCCTACCATCATAACTGCAATTAAAATCTTTTTCATACCTCTGAGTTTTTCTGGTTAAACTTAGATATCAACTCTCTCATTCTTCTGATGCAAAGATATTGACAGAATAATCCCCCTGCAACGTTAATTTCCTAATCGTTGCAGGGGGATTCCCTATGTCTTGTAGGGTTTTCCTCTCTCTTATGCTTTAAGGGAACGGCATCTCCTATTTATATATATCACTTTTTCAATTGCAAAAGGTTTATTTGCGGTGTACGTATTCCGGGTTTAAGCTCACCGCCAACATATATTATGCCATTGCGGTACTTTATCATGGTTGCTCCGGCGCGTGCAAAGCTCTGCTCCCTACATATCTGCTGCCAGCTGTTCTCTTTTGTGCTGTACAGCATTATGTTGGGGTTGAAACGATACCACTCGGCTTTGTGGTGCATATACTGCTCCTTGCTCGTGAGGGTGTATCGTCCCGATATTGCATCGGTGAAAATCTCCTTGTTTACACCTCCCGCCGCAATAATGGTATAGTCGTCCAGTAGTGCGGCAGTTCCGCCCGACAATGTGATGCTGTTTCCGAAAATATCATTCGCAGCAGGGCGTGCCGCATACTCCTCGTTATGTGCAATGTGAATAGGCGGTAGCTGTTCCCACTCTCCTTTGCCGAAGATATAACGGACACCGTCGCTGTGTGTTACTGCATCGCCATTCTCGTCGGCTGTGCAAAAACCTCCCCACACATACAACGCCTCGTCTGTTGCAGCGCATACCGGTTGTACTCGAGCGCGTGATGGCATTGCCGGCAGCTCATTCCAGCCTTTTTCAGTAGCATCAAGGTCAAGTGCAAACACCCTGTTCGATGGCTTTCCATCACAGTTGCCGCCTACAACGTACAGAATACCGTTTGCAACAGATGCCGCAGTGTTGTCGACGGTGCAGGGTAGTGATGGGAGCATCTCTATGTGGCAACCGTTGTCGGGAGCAATGCTCAGCACCTGTGCCGATGCCCCTTCGCTGTTCATGCCGCCTGCAACAATCCATCTGCCGTCTGCCTGTACCGATGTTCCGTAGGCCGATTCCGAGGGCAAAGATGCTGCAATGCTCCATGTGAGCGTATCACCTATTGCAGCCTTATATATTCCCTTGTAGTAGCGTTTGCTGCCACCCTCGGCTGCAGGCTTGTCGGGGAAATTGCATCCTCCGGCAATATATAAAGTGTCGTTGTATTCGGCGGCATAGCATGCCGATACTCCCTGTTCGAATCCCTGTTCGTAAGCAGGCATCGTGCCAATCTCTTTAAGAGAAAGGCTTGCGCCCTCGGGTGACTCTGTGCAACCCAAGAGCGCAACGCTTAAAAGTGTAATATAAAATTTGTTCATCATTCCATATTTATTGTCTTGGGGCGCAACATGGTAATCTGTATGAGCAGCGACAATACTGTCACACCGCCGAGCAGGGCAAATCCTACTCCCAGTGACAAGTTACCGAGTGCAGTTGTTATGGCAGCTCCGCCAAGCACTCCCGACATGTTTATAAATCCGTATGCAGTGGCACGTTGGCGCGACGGAATGAACTGGCACAGAATGGGCATGTTGTTTGTGTCAAAGAATCCGTAGCCGATACCGAAGCACAGAATTGCAAGAATAACGGCAACGAGGCTGTCGCCCAATCCCATGAACACCAAGGAAGGAACGATGAGCGCAAGGCCTATACAGCTTGTGTAAACTCGGCCTCGTACATTTGTCTGTACCCATTTGTCCGACAGCTTACCGCCAATCATAGCACCGATGAAAGATGCTCCTGCAAGGCTTATAACGGCAACAGGGCCTGCGTAGTCCATAGCCTTTCCTATCTCAATACCCCAACTGTTGCTTATTACATTGGCGAGCAGCTCGGGCAACCAGTTTTTTGTGGCCCATCCGGGCATGCTGAGTGTGGTGAATACGAACAATACTGCCCAGAAGGCGATGTTGCTGAGTATAAGCATTACACTCTTTAGCACGCTCTCCTTGTTGGGGTCTACAGCTGTTGCCTCGCTCGCTCTCTTTTCGCGTCCTGGGTCGCTGATGAATAGGATAAGCACAACCGAGTATATCATACCTACAAGACCGCATATCAGGAATACTGTATGCCAGTTGAGCAATCCCGAGAAGATTGAGCCGAATCCGCCTGCAATCTGTCCCAGATATAAACCTGTCATGTGTATACCAATTGCCATAGAACGGGTCTTTCCGCTATGTATGTCAGCAATAAGCGACAGCGCGGCAGGGATGTAAAGGGCCTCGCTGAATCCCATTATCGCACGCAGAACATACAACTCTTTGTATGTGTCCACATATCCCATGAGGAATGTAACAGCCGACCACACGAAAAGGCTGCCTACAATAAGTTTCTTACGGTTGAGACGGTCGGCAATAGCACCCGATACGGGGCTCATAAGACCGTAAATCCACATGAAGGCTGCCATCAGCGCACCCCAGCCCCAAGGGCCTGTGTAGCTTGTCGCAACCTCAATAATGTCTTCTGACATTGCAAAGCGCATGGTGCTCAGCATCTGTCGGTCCATGTAGTTCAGGAATGCTACACCCGACAATAGTACAACCACCAGCCATGGATACCATCTCTTTTCTGTTATCTTGCTCATAATATCTTATTGAATTTTCTTTGTTAATATATTGCACAAATCATAGCTCTTTATGAGCATACGGGGAATGTGGAACGGTCCTTTGAAGATGTTACCTTTGGCAGGCTGTGCCACAGTGCCGTCGCGGTGCAGGTATCCGTACCATTCGCCCATCTCCTCATCGGGGAAGTGTGCATAGGTCCACTCGCTGATCTGCTTGTGCCATATCAGATATTTGTCATCTCCTGTTGCCTCGTAGGCATAGAGTGTAGCTATTATGGCTTCGGTTTGCGGCCACCAGAACTTCATATCCTGTGAATAGTCCTGTGGAGGCAGGTTTCTGCAATCACGGAAGTTAATGATACCGCCATATTGCTTGTCCCAGCCCCATTCCCACGACCAGTCGAGGATCTGAAGAGCCTGAGCTGTAATCTCCTTGTCCCAATTGCGGTTCTTTGCCTCTTCGAGCAGGAACCATGCTGTCTCAATGCAGTGTCCGGGGTTGATTACACGGCCGTTTATGGTATCGATGAACTCTCCGTTGGGGCCTACCATTTCGAGCAGAGCCTTGAACTCGGGTTTCATGAAATCCTTCAGCGATGCAATTGATTCGTTAATCTGCTGGTCGAGAACGGGGTCTTGTATGACCTCGCGTATGCGCGATGCAGTGTTTATAAGAATCATCACAAGTGAATGTCCTTTTGCCTGTAGCGCGTCAAGATACTTGGGCTCCATGTATCCGGGTGTAGCAACAAAGTGTCTAATGTCCTTGAACAGCTTGAGAGCCTTCTCTGCATAGGTGCTGTCGCCCGAAGCCTTGGCATACTCGGCCATTGCAATGGCAGCAAAACTCTCCGAGAATACATAACGGCGTTTGCGCAGGGGAGTACCGTCGGCCTTTACCTCGAAATACATTCTTCCGTCGGTGTCGAAGCAGTGTGCCTCTATAAAGTCGATAGTGCTCTTTGCAGCAGCGAGCCACTCGGGGTTCTTCTCAACAGTGTTGTATGCGAA
>CAJGCJ010000072.1 GCA_904501775.1 uncultured Bacteroidaceae bacterium
CCGAGGAGCAGTTGCGTGTAGATGCCGACAAGGAACTATATCTCGAACTCTTCATGCAGCTTATGCGCACCGCTTATGCACGCAATATACGCGAAATGAAGAAATGGAGCGAACAGGTTGCAGCCTTGGGTCGTGAGCGACAGAAACGTCTGCTCGAGTATTGCCAGCACATGATACGCGAGAACTTTATTATGAATTTCAGATGTGACGAGATGCTCTCTCTCACAGCCGGCGAGCGCAGTTTCTCGCAACGTTTCTCGCCTTATGTGAATGAGCGCAACATATTCGGCATTGTTGAGGAACTCAGCGAGGCTCAACGTCATATAGAACAGAATGTAAATGCTAAGATGGTCTTCTTTGACATGTCGTTGAGGATGATTGTCTGGATAAAAAACAGATAGAATAATATGGATAATTGTAAATATAAAGAGGGTAACGGTTGTTCGGGTATCTGCTGCGAGGGATGTGGCAGAATGGACTCTCCGCTCAACACCTTTGATTGGTTGGCAGGTGTTCCCGGCAACTACGAAGATACCGATATAGTTGAAGTTCAATTCAAGAACACCCGTAAGGGGTACTATAAGAACAGCAATGCCATTCCGCTCAAAAAGGGCGATGTAGTGGCTGTTGAGGCTACTCCCGGACACGACATCGGTACGGTTACTCTTACAGGCCGTCTGGTGCTGTTGCAGCTGAAGAAGACTCGCCTCACTCCCGAGTCGGAGTTCAAGCGCATCTATCGCAAGGCAAAGCCTGTAGATATGGAGAAGTTTGCCGAGGCAAAGGCACGTGAGCACGATACGATGATACGTTCGCGCCAGATTGCCAAGGATCTTGAACTTGACATGAAGATAGGTGACGTTGAGTATCAGGGCGATGGCCTGAAGGCTATTTTCTATTATATTGCCGATAACCGTGT
Source organism: uncultured Bacteroidaceae bacterium (assembly GCA_904501775.1). GTDB lineage: Bacteria > Bacteroidota > Bacteroidia > Bacteroidales > Bacteroidaceae > HGM04593. The sequence continues at coordinate 920 of CAJGCJ010000072.1, forward strand.
CGATTTCCGTCAGTTGATTAAAGTGCTTGCCGATGTCTTTAAGATAAAGATTGAGATGAAGCAGATTGGTGCTCGTCAAGAGGCCGGTCGCATTGGTGGAATAGGCCCATGTGGCAGGGAGTTGTGTTGTGCCACATTTACCACAAACTTTGTGTCGGTATCAACATCTGCGGCACGTTTTCAGGATATCTCTTTGAATCCGCAGAAGCTGGCCGGCCAGTGTGCAAAGCTCAAGTGCTGTCTGAACTATGAGGTAGATGCCTATGTCGAGGCTTCAAAAGGCATGCCCTCGCGTGACATAGAGCTTGAGACAAAAGACAGTACATACTATTTCTTCAAAGCCGATATATTGAACGGATTGCTTACTTACTCTACCGACAAATATATAGCAGCAAATCTTGTAACTATCCCTGTCAAACGTGCAAGCTATATTATAGAGATGAACAGACGTGGCGAACGTCCCGACTCGCTCTCGGCTGGAGGTGCAGAGGAGAAACACTCATTTGACCTTTTGGAGCAAGAGAATATCAACAGATTCGATAACAATTCAAAGAATAAGCGCCGTAAGGGTGGTGGCAAGAGCGGTAACCGTCAGCAGCCTAACAAGAGCGAGCAGCAACAGCAGACACAGCCACGCGAAGAAGGAAGCAGAAACGAGCATAAACATAACGGCAGACGTCCTAAAGGAGGCAGACATAATGCCAACGGTGCATCTACAAAGGGTAACGATGACAAAAAGTAATTTGCTGATTCCCATATTGTGCATATTGTTGCTAACTTCGTGCGAAAGGACTCTTTATCATAGCTTTCATTCGGTAGAGGGTGATTGGAGCAGTAATGACACAATAGAATTCATCGTACCTGCGGGAACACGCCACATCGACAGCTGCGCTGCCGACCTTGAATTGCGCTGTACCGCAGAATTTCCCTATAAGGTGTTGTGGCTGTATGTAGAGGCAAGACAAGGCGATGGCTCCTTGCTCTTGTCCGATACGCTCGACTGCACCATATTTGATGACTACGGCAGACAGAACGGAAGCACTGTGGGGCTGCTCTACCAGACACGGTTTCCGTTGCCGGCACTGAAGATTGCGGCAGAGGATACATTGCGTGTCATTGTGTCGCACCTGATGGATGCTCCTCTTGCCGGTGTGAAGGATGTGGGTGTCAGATTCTCAGATTACGGTCGGCATCAACCCTCAGGAAACTGAAAAGCAGAATAGAGAAACCTAAGAATGATGAGCCTCCATAACTGAAGAAGGGTAGAGGAATACCTATCACAGGCATTATTCCCAATACCATGCCCACGTTTATAGTAAAGTGGAAGAAGAATATGGAGGCTACCGAATATCCGTAGACACGTCCGAATCTGTCGTTCTGCCGTTCGGCGAGCCACATGATTCTGAGAATGAATATAGCAAACATCGTAAGCACGAATGCCGAGCCAAGGAATCCCTGCTCCTCTCCAATGGTACAGAAGATAAAATCGGTATCCTGCTCGGGCACATATTTGAGTTTGGTCTGTGTTCCTTTAAGGAATCCTTTTCCTGTGATACCTCCCGAACCTATGGCAATCTTTGATTGATGTACGTTGTATCCGGCCCCTGCCAGTTCCTCCTTAAGTCCTAAAAGCACCTCAATGCGCACGCGCTGGTGGTCGAGCAGCACCTTGTTCATAACATAGTCGCACGAGGCGTAGAAGGCAAGCGAGCCAATGATGAATATTACGGCAAAAATGTTTCTTTTCTCCTTGTTCAGCCTTATTCTCAATAGCAGGTATATTACTGAGAATGTTATCAGCAGATATTGAAGTATGATTATATTGAATGATACAAGGTATATTGCAATCCAATAGCCTCCTACTGTGCCAGCGAGGTTTACAATGGCAAGGGTAAGGAATGTCTTGTCGTTGCGGCACCAGAACTTGACCATGAGAAGCGAGAACAGCTGTATAAGTACAAGAACGGCGTAGTGTCCCACAGAGACATCTATAGACTCTATTCTCTGTTCTCCGAATCTTATGCCTACAATGAAATATACAACGCTGCATATTGCAGTAAGAAGCACCATTCCGCTCATTCCTTCACGGTAAAGAACAATGAAGAACGAGAAATATACAAGTGCGCTGCCTGTTTCGCGTTGCGATATTATCACCAGCATGGGCAGAATGAATATTGCAATTGAACAGAGCAGATCCCTCTTGTTCGTTATATTGAACCCGTAACGGCTTGTGTACGATGCAAGTGCAAGGGTGGTCGCAAATTTCATGAACTCGGCAGGCTGTAGGCTGAATGGTCCCAATGGGAGCCACGAGTGAGAGCCCTTTATATCGCGTGATACAAATATGGTGACAATGCCCAACAGGATGAAGAATATATATAATATGTAGGACCAGTCCTTGTATATCCGTTTGTCGAAACATAATATTATACTTCCGACAAGCAACGATACAATCATCCACATGGCCTGTTTGCCGGTGCGCTCCGAGGGTTGCAGGAACTCCAGAAAATCGGTCTCGATGTAGCTGTAGCTTGCACCGCATATTGCAAACCATCCCATGACGGCCAGCAGCAGGTAAATGGATATTGTTATCCAGTCTATGTTGCGAATTGTACTACCTCTCTCCATCACCATAATAGATTACTTTGTTTCGTATGGCATTTGCCTTCTCCTTGCTTGCCTCGGAGAGTGTATCATTAAGATATTTCTCCATTATCAGCGAGCCTATAGGTACTCCGTATGTGGCTCCGAATCCTCCGTTCTCCACATATACGGCTACTGCAATCTTTGGATTGTTCATAGGTGCGAATCCTATGAAAGCAGAGTGGTCCTTTCCTTTGTTCTGTGCTGTGCCGGTCTTTCCGCATACCTCAATGCCGGGTATGTCTGCTGCACGGCATGTTCCGTCCAGTACGGCCTGACGCATTCCTTTGACTACATCTTCGTAGGCCTTACGTTCTGCCATTGTATTGCGCGGTTCTATATATTGTTCAGGCAGTGTGTCACCTTTTATCTCTTTTACGATATGCGGTGTTATGAATGTGCCCCTGTTGGCTATTGTTGCCGAGAGGTTGGCAATCTGTAACGGTGTGAGTGTTACCTCGCCCTGTCCTATCGATATGCTTATTACTGTAACTGCGTTCCAGTGGTTACCGTAATATTTTCCGTAGAAAGCGGCGTTGGGTATCATTCCTCGTGCCTCTCCGGGCAGGTCTACTCCCAAGCGGTAGCCGAAGCCCATGGATACCATGTAGTCGCGCCACTTGTTCATCGCCTCCTGTGCATTCTTGTATTTGTCCGATGAGAACATGCGTACAAGTCCCCAACAGAAATAGGCATTGCACGATGTCGCAATTGCCGGGTATAGTGCTGTCGGCGAAGAGTGTGCGTGACAGCCCAGTTTGAATTTGTTATATCTGAATCCTCCGTGACAGGGAAAGAGCGTCTGAGGTGTTATTATATCCTCTTGCAGGAATGTAAGGGCCTGTGAGGTCTTGAATGTTGAGCCCGGGGGGTATGTACCCATTATGGCGCGGTTCATCAATGGTTTCTTCTTGTCTGTTGACAGGGCTTTGTGGTTCTCGCCTCGCTGGCGTCCTGTCAGCAGACGCGGATCGTATGACGGCGATGATACCATGCACAGTATCTCTCCTGTCGACGGCTCAATTGCAACGATGCTTCCAATCTTGTTCTGTAGCAGTTCCTCGCCCAATTGCTGCAGTTCAATATCCAATCCCAAGGTGAGGTCTTTGCCGGCTATGGGCAGTGTGTCGAGTGCTCCATCTCTATACTTGCCCTGTATGCGGCCATAGGCATCGCGTAGCAGTACCTCTGTACCCTTTTCGCCTCTGAGAGCCTCTTCGTATGATGCCTCGAGCCCTTGTGTGCCGATATAGTCTCCGCGTGAATAGTAGGGGTCTTTGTCTATCTTCTTCTGCGATACCTCTCCGATGTCGCCAAAAAGTACACCTGCTGCCCCGTATGTATATTGTCTTATTGAGCGTTTGCTTATGTAGAATCCGGGAAAGCGGTGCATCTTTTCCCGGAAAGGCGCGAATTCCTCTGACGAAAGCCTTGCCATGAACAGCTGCTCGGTGTATGATGAGTAGCCTCGGCTCTTGCGTACTATCTTCATACGCTGCTCAAACTCCTCGCGTGTTATGTTCAGGGCATTGCACAGCTCCGTTGTGTCTACATTCTTTATTTCACGAGGAATGAATGTTATGTCGTAGGCTGGCTGGTTATATACAAGCAGACGACCTTTACGGTCGTACATAAGTCCGCGTGCCGGATATACTGTCTTTTTGTAGAAGGCATTGCTGTCGGCCTTGCTCTTGTACTCGTCGCTGGTAACCTGCAAACTGAATAGACGTGCTATATACACTATGAGGACAAGCACTACTGTTGCCCCGAGTATATATTTCCGTTTTTCTAATTTAAAGTCATTCATTGCTCTGTTACTTGCGTGTAAGTGCTTCGGCTACAAGAAGGAACAGCATGGTGAGCAGTGTGCTGCCGGCCACGCTTATAAGAAGCGTCAGAGGATAGCTTATTGTAAAGAGCTCCAACAGATAGAGTGGTATGTAGAACAGGATAGTACATATTGACATATAGCTTATATAACTGCTCCAGCCTATTGATGCCGCTCCGGGTGTTATGTCGTCAGCAGTACCCTTCTGTATGAGACCTTCAAGCACTCCATTGCGCATAAAGGCGGCGAAGGTGGTTGCAGCGGCATGTATTCCCGGTGTACTGGCTGCAATGTCTATAATCAGTCCCATTAGAAATCCCCACGCGAGCAATGCGTTGTGCGATGTGTAGCGAGGTAGTTTTAAGATGAAAAGCAGTGGTATATATGCGGTGGCATATCCGAACAGGTGTATCTGTCCGAAGATAAAAATCTGTACCAGCAGTACCAGAATGAAATTGCGTGTTCTTATCAGTGTGTCGCTTGTCATTCTTAGAGTATCTTCTTTTCAAGTTCTTTCTGTTCCTTATACCCCTTGTGTCCGACGGTGTATACCGAGCGCAGTGTCGAGAAGTCGGCAAAGAGTCTTACACGCGCTCTATAAAACATGCCGTCTATAGACTCTTCCACTTTGTCTATTACTCCCACCGGAATGTCCTCGGGGAATATAGAGGAGTGGCTGCTTGTTACGACTGTATCTCCTTGTGCGAATCTTGAGTGTCGCGGAAGGTCGACAAGGTAAGAGTGCTGCTTGTCCTGTCCGTCCCACTGAAGTATTGTAGTTTCATTGCCTCCGCGTACCTTGCAGCTTGTGTTGCTCTTGCTGTTGGGCAGCGGCATAACAAGAGAGTAGTTGTCCGACACCATATAGACTGTGCCTATTACTCCTTGGCTGTTGAATACTCCCATCTCGCTCTCTATGCCGTCTTTGGCACCTTTGTCTATTACTATAAAGTAGTTCAGTCGGGTGTGCGAGTTGTTGATTATCGCTGCTGTGTTGAAGATATAGTTATCTTTCGCGTTGCTTGCGATAGTCTCTTTTGATAGGGCATTCAAACTCTCGGCCTCATTCAGCCTCAGACGCAGTTCGGCAACCTCCTGTGCCAACTCCTTGTTGTGCTCCAGCAGTTCGGCATTCTCGGTGCGAAGGCCGAAGTAGTTGTCCACATCTGTGATGAGGCTGTAGACATCGCCCAATGTGTTGTTGGCCGAGGTGAAGAATACTGCATTCTGATAGTTATTGAAACGTATAATAAGCATAAAACTGATTCCTTCCAGTAGTATGAAAAGGAACCAGTGATTATGCTTAACAAGGAAATTCAGGATTGTTTGCACTTTCTTGCTTTTTGTTTCCCTTGATTCTTATCGCATCAAGAAAGGATAGTTAAGATTGTTGAGTGCAAGCGCAGTACCCTTGGCAACGCAGTACAATGGATTGTCTGCGATGTGGAAGGGGATGTTGATCTTATCCGAGAGACGTTTGTCGAGTCCGCGCAACAGCGCGCCGCCACCGGCAAGGTATATGCCGTTGTGGACAATGTCGGCATACAGCTCGGGAGGAGTGACCTCAAGGGCGCTTATGATGGCATTCTCAATCTTTATGATGGACTTGTCGATACAGTGTGCAATCTCCTGATAGCATACGGGTACCTCCATCGGCATGGCTGTAATTCTGTTAGGGCCATGAACGATGTACTCCTCGGGGGCATTGTCGCCAAGCTCGGTGAGTGCCGAACCTACGTGTATCTTGATACGCTCGGCCATACGCTCGCTGACACGTACGTTGTGCTGGCGTCCCATATACTCCTGTATGTCGGCTGTGAAATCGTCACCGGCAGTACGCAACGAGCCGTTGGATACGATGCCGCCTAATGAGATTACTGCAATCTCGGTTGAACCGCCACCTATGTCTACAACCATGTTGCCCTCGGGCGCTGTTACGTCGAGTCCGATACCGAGTGCCGATGCCATGGGCTCGTATATGAGATATACGTCGCGGCCACCTGCATGCTCGGCCGAGTCGCGTACGGCACGAAGCTCAACCTCGGTTGAACCGTAGGGAACGCCAATTACCATACGCAACGAGGGGGTGAACAGTTTGCTGCCCATGTTCACTTTGTCAATGAGTCCGCGCATCATCTGCTCGCAGGCGTTGAAGTCGGCAATTACACCGTCGCGCAAGGGACGTATGGTCTGGATGTTGGGGTTGGTCTTCTCGTGCATCTGCTTGGCACGCTCACCAACAGCAATCATCTTTTTTGTGCCATTCTCGAGAGCAACAACCGAAGGCTCATCCACTACAATCTTTCCGTTGTAGGTGATGATGGTATTGGCTGTACCCAAGTCAATGGCAATATCTTGTGTGAATGAAAAAAGTCCCATTTTACTTAATTGTTGTATTGATTTATGTTTTGGGTATTAGTGCTTGAAGTGACGGAAACCTGTTGTTACCATTGAAACCTCATTCGCATCGCAATACTCAACAGACTCCTTGTCTCTGATAGAACCTCCCGGATGAATTACCGAAGTGATTCCTGCCGCGTGTGCAATCTGTACGCAGTCGGGGAAGGGGAAGAATGCGTCGCTTGCCATTACAGCGCCCTGCAATGAGAAACCGAATGAGCCGGCCTTCTCGATAGCATGTCTCAATGAGTCAACACGTGATGTCTGGCCTACACCGCTTGCGATAAGCTGCTTGTTCTTGGCAAGTACAATAGCGTTGCTCTTGCTGTGCTTAACGATTTTGTTTGCAAAGAGCAGGTCCTCAACCTCCTCGGCCGAAGGAGCAACCTTTGTTACAGTGTTCAAATCCTCGGGTGTCTCAACCTTTGCGTCACGCTCCTGTACAAGTACGCCGTTCAATACGCTGCGGAATGTCTGTGCAGGCATGTCTGTAGCCTTGTGAACAAGGATGATGCGGTTCTTCTTTTGTGTAAGAACCTCGAGTGCCTCCATGCTGTAGTCGGGTGCAATTATCACCTCGAAGAAAATCTCGTTGATAGCCTCGGCTGTAGCCTTGTCAATCTCGGCGTTGGCAATGAGTACACCGCCGAATGCCGATACGGGGTCGCCTGCCAATGCGTCCTTCCATGCCTCAAGGATAGTAGGACGTGAAGCAAGGCCGCATGCGTTGTTGTGCTTCAGGATAGCGAATGTAGTCTCGCCTGCGAAGTCGTGGATGAGTTCAACAGCTGCATGTATGTCGAGCAGGTTGTTGTAAGAGATCTCTTTACCGTGAATTTGGTTGAAGATTTTGTTGAAGTCGCCGTAGAATGCGCCCTTCTGGTGAGGGTTCTCGCCGTAGCGGAGGCTCATGGGGCAATCTTTGGCATAGCGGAACGAGCACTGTTCATCGCCTTTGAAATAGTTGAATATAGCCGAGTCGTATGATGACGATACTGCGAATGCCTCGCGTGCAAAGAAGCGACGCTCCTCAAGTGTTGTCTGTGCGCCGTTAGCCTTCAGGATGTCGAGCAGGGGCTGGTACTGTGCCTTGCTTGCAACGATGACAACGTCGTTGAAGTTCTTTGCAGCACCGCGGATGAGTGAGATGCCGCCTATATCAATCTTTTCGATGATGTCGGCCTCGGGTGCACCCGAAGCAACTGTCTGCTCAAAGGGGTAGAGGTCTACAATTACAAGGTCAATCTCGGGAATCTCGTACTCTGCCATCTGTTGCTGGTCTTTCTCAAGCTCGCGACGGCCCAAGATGCCACCGAACACTTTTGGGTGCAGAGTCTTTACGCGACCGCCAAGAATAGAGGGATATCCGGTGAGGCTCTCTACTGCAGTGCAGGGGATACCGAGTGACTCGATGAACTGCTGTGTTCCTCCTGTAGAAATCAATTGTACACCATCTGCATGAAGCAGTTTAATAATCTCGTCGAGTCCGTCCTTGTGAAAAACTGAAACTAAAGCCGATTTAATTCTTTTTGTAGACATATGAATAAATTTTAAATTATTTTAAAAAGAGTAACCCTTTGATATTTAAACAGTTGTTGATTAAGACCGTAGAAGGGCTGTATTTATCTGCGAAGGTACTCTTTTTTTGTCGATTTTGCACTATAAAAAGTGCTCTATTTTGTCGGTGAAAACAAGATTTTTACAACCTTTTTCAGGGCTGCCCATTAATGAAACAGACTCCCGTTACAAGGA
>CAJGCJ010000073.1 GCA_904501775.1 uncultured Bacteroidaceae bacterium
CCACCAAGCTGCAGCTTACAGCCATGAGACTCGTTCAAATGAACATAGTCGTAGCCCTGCAACAGCTGATAAGTAAACTCGGTGAATGACATACCGTCGGTACCTGCCTCGCCCGAAAGACGGCGCTTAACTGAGTCCTTTGACATCATGTAGTTTACGGTAATCATCTTACCTACGTTACGGATGAAATCGAGGAACGAGAACTCCTTCATCCAGTCGTAGTTATTTACCAGAATAGCAGCATTGGGTGCATCGCTCTCGAAATCGAGGAAACGGGCAAGCTGCTTCTTTAATGCCTCCTGATTGTGGCGCAGACGCTCCTCGTCAATGAGGACACGCTCCTTTGATTTACCCGAGGGGTCACCAATCATACCTGTTGCACCACCGATGAGGGCAATGGGCTTATGTCCCGAACGTTGGAAATGACGCAGCATCATAACACCTACAAGGTGGCCGATATGCAAAGAATCGGCTGTAGGGTCAATACCAAGATAAGCCGTTGTCATCTCTTTCTGAAGTTGTTCTTCGGTTCCGGGCGTCATATCTTGAATCATACCACGCCACTTCAATTCTTGTACAAAATTCATCTTCTTATATTTTTTATTTAACTTTATTCCTGTTCTATCCGGCAGCAAAGGTAGAAAAGAGATTCGATTCTACAATCCTAACCGTTCAAATATCTTACATAAACATTTTTATAATGTATCAGTCAAGATGATACATCACCGAAGGTGTAGCTCTTTTAAGCACATTCAGCTTAACATCTTTACCAACAATAAGTCCATACGATGCGAATTCCATCTCAACAGCCTTGTACGCCAGCTCAGGATGATTATTCTCTTCACTCAGGTGGCACAACCATATATTCTTGAGGTGCAGATTGAAGTTCTTCGCCAGATAGCGCGCCGTAGTCTGGTTGCTGAGATGTCCTGTCATTCCGGCCACTCTATCCTTCAGGAATTGCGGATAACGTCCCATAAGCAGCATCTGCTCTTCGTAGTTGGCCTCTATCACAAGGTGGTTGGCCTGCTCTACATAATAGGATACAGTATCGGTTATTGCACCCAAATCGGTTGCGATACAAAATTTGGTATCACCCACCTCAATGAAATATCCTACATTGTCGGTTCCATCGTGGGGCACCTCGAACGGAGTGATGACAAACGAACGGAACACTGTTGGTTCGCCCTTCTCGACATAACGCACATACATAGGGTCAATAGGCTTGCTCATGCAATAATTGTTATTGATGCCCTTGTGCACCTCTCTTGTGGCATATACGGGTATGTTGGCCTTAGACGATATTACACCAAGAGATTTTATATGGTCGGCATGGTCGTGGGTTACAAACACCGCATAAATACTCTCAAAAGCAATTCCCTCTTTCTTGAGGGCCGCCTTTATGGTCTTCGACGGAATACCTGCATCAATAAGTATTCCATAGTCGTCGACCCCCAAATAGTAACAGTTGCCGCAGCTTCCGCTACCAATACTCATAAAACGAATCTTCATATATATTTTTCTTTTTTTATTCGTGTTATACATATCAGAAGGGATATCCCACTGCAAAATGCAGCGCAAAGTCCCTACTGAAGTCGGGGTTGAGGATCGGGAACCTCTCTTTTCCGTGATAAGCCGGGTTGAGTGCCTTCATTCCGGCATCGAGACGGAAGACAAAGAGGTCGAGCTCGAACCTGAGTCCCATTCCATAGGAGAATGCAATGTCCTTATGGAATCCTCTGATATCGAACTGTCCTCCGGGCTGTTCCTTATAACTGCGCAATGTCCAGATGTTACCGGCATCGACAAACAGGGCCGAATGCAGTTTCCAGAACAGGTGTGAACGCAATTCTATATTCCAATCGAGCTTAAGGTCGCCCGACTGGTTGATAAAGTCAATATTCTTGTCGCTTCCTTTATAGCTTCCGGGGCCAAGTCCGCGCACGGTCCATCCGCGCATGCCGTTGGCACCGCCTGCGAAGTAGCGTTTTTCGAACGGAAGCACTGTTGAGTTTCCGTACGGATAGGCCAATCCCAAGCCCATATGAAACACCAGCGTATTCCTGTCGTCGATATTCACATAGGTGGCAAAGTCAACATCACCTTTCACATACTGCGCGTATGCTATATTCATGAATGTGTACTGTCCGTCACTGTTTCTGTGTCCGCCAAAGAGCGAATTCATACCCCTAAGCAGGTTACCCGAGCACTCGAGATTGGTACGCAGAGCAAACGCCATACGCTCGGCCCTCTTGTTCGCATGCGCCGAATTGTATGTGAACGAATAACCGAGTTTTGTTATAAGCAGATTCTCGTAGTTGTATTTAAGAATTGAGTTACGGTTCGAGATGCTGTCGAGGTACTCCTTCTTGAATGTATCGGATATCCATGGAACATAGATATAGTTTATATCAATCACATCGAGCTTGTGCGATGTCTTTTGCGAATTGCTCCATTGGTAACTCCATGCACCCGAGAGAATCTGACGTTCGAACTCGGGACGCTCCTGCGAATTGAATTTAAGCGAAAAGAGCGTAGATGACTTCAAAAGCCTCTCTTGTGCAGGCACCAACGAAGAGAACACTCCACCAAAAAGGCGCAAGCTTATTTCGGCTCCATACTCATAGTAGCTGTCACGCGAGTATCCGCTAAGCCCCGATATAGCCTCATACGCACCGAAAAGACGCAACGACAGCTGTTCGGAAGCGCGGAACAGGTTTCTGTCCGAGAAAGTCACCGATGCCGCAGCACCCAAGTCGCCTGCGGTATTTGTTCCCTCAAGTTCAAAACTGATTGAACGGCGCTTGTTACGTTCGAACATGATGTAACAGTCGAGCATCGAGGTATCGGGCAGTTCAACCATACGCAACGAAGTGTAGCGCACTGCCGGCAACTGCGCGAAGGAGTTGTATGTCCTGTCGGACCTGCTTTGCGAATAGAGCATTCCCGGCTCTATATAATTCTTGTCGGCCATTGCCCTTGGACTCAAGAAGAGATCGTCGTTATACAACATCTTGTATTTATCCCAAAGAAGAGTATCACAGCCTTGCAAAGCCCTGTTGTCGATACGCAATCCGGCATCCGAGACGAAATTCACATCGTTTATCCTGTATTGTTTATGTCGACCGCCATCAATGGGATTAGAAACAATCATCTTGAGCCTTACCTTTGTAGAGTGATATGCGGTATCGGCAACAAAGGTTATATAGTTCTTTGTAAATTTATAATACCCTCTGTCCTTGAGCAGCATTGCAATGCGACGGCGTTCTGCTTCAAGATTATCCACGCTGAAAGGCATTCCGGGATGCATCAGCGACTCTTCCGACTCATCAATAACAATCTTGGCCAAAACAGAGTCCTTTATTTCAACCAAAAAATCGGAAACCTGATATCTCTCGCGTTCGTGCAGATAGAAGACTGCATCCTTGCGTTTCTTTCCGACAATCCTCTCTTCGAGGTCGACAGTCGCATGCAGATAACCCTCGTTGCGCATCATATTCTCAATATTCAATCGGGTCTGCTCGGCCTGCTCGCGGTTATATATGACAGGCGCCTCGCCCACCTTGCGCAATGTGCGATTACCCCATTTTGTAGTGTCGCGTCCCGAGAGGGAATAGGTATACAGAGGTACTTTCAGCAAACTGAACCATTTGGAGTTAGGATGCTGGCGTATATAACCGCCTGCCTTAACGGCCAAATCGGCATCGTGCTGCGAGACAATATCGACGTCATTGAGCAAGAACTCATCATCGGCCACAAACTTTGTAGCCGAACACGAGAGCAGCAGCAATGCGCTTATCAAAATCGATATTAACTCTTTAAAATACTTCACCTGCCTTACGATTATATATATAATACCTCTATTTACGAAAAAAATTTTGCAAATATACAAAATTCCTCGCAAAAATAAGGTAGCTTTGCAACACTTTTAGAGCAAAAGAATATATAAAATGATAAGCAAGTCAAAGTTAAAATTCATACGTTCACTCGACCAGAAAAAGATACGCAAGGAGAGTGGTCTGTTTATTGCAGAAGGCAGCAAAACTGTCGGCGACCTTCTTTCGTCTGATATAAGGTGTGAATATATCGTAGCCACAGGCGAATGGCTTGCATCGCACAGACTGCCACAAGGGATAGAGGTGATAGAGACCTCCGAAGAAGACCTGCAACGAGCAAGTTTCCTTCGCGCTCCGCAAGGTGTGCTTGGCATTTTCGAACAGCGCAAAGAGGAAATCACACCCGAGATTGCCACACAGAAACTGTGTCTGGCACTCGACGACATACAAGACCCCGGCAATCTTGGCACCATCGTACGCATAGCCGACTGGTTCGGTATCGAACATATATTCTGCTCACAAGGCACTGCCGATATATACAACCCCAAAGCCGTACAGGCCACAATGGGAGCTATTGGGCGCATACATCTGCACTACACATCACTGCCGCAGTTTCTTGAATCCATAAAGGGGAAAGCGCCCATATACGGCACATTCCTCGACGGAGAGAACATATACGGTAAAGAGCTGAGCAGCAACGGAATAATAGTAATGGGAAATGAAGGCAACGGAATTGGAGCCGAGTGTGCTCAACACATAAACAATCGTCTTTTTATCCCAAGCTACCCTACCGACCGCCCTACATCCGAATCGCTCAACGTATCGATGGCAACCGCTATAACCTGCGCCGAATTCCGACGTCGTGAGCATTTTACAAAATATTAAAATAGCAAAATACGCAAAAAAACAGTCAGCACACATGTGTATGATATCTTATTGCACTTGTTTTAATCACAATTAGAACAAGAATGGGGTTGTGCCACTTTTTCGGCTTCATCACACCTGTTTCTGCAACCTATTTCCAAGAAATCAGAGCATTTATTTACAAAAATTCATTAAAAAAGCACATTGTAGCATAAAAGTGAATAAAATAACGAAATAATGCGTATCTTTGCAACTTAAAAGCATTTACAAAAGATTTTTATATTGATGAAAGCATTTGTTTTTCCCGGTCAAGGTTCTCAGTTCAGCGGAATGGGCAAGGAGTTATACGAGAACAGCCGCATAGCAAAGGAGTATTTCGACAGAGCCAACGACATTTTGGGTTTCAGTATAACAGACATAATGTTCAACGGAACAAACGAAGAGTTGAAACAGACCCAAGTCACACAACCGGCAGTATTCATACACTCAGTAATATCAGCATTATCACTTGAAGAGGAGTTTACCCCTGCAATGACAGCCGGACACTCACTCGGAGAATTGTCGGCAGTTACAGCTGCCGGAGCACTCACATTCGAGGATGGTCTCACATTGGTACATAAACGTGCACTTGCCATGCAGAAGGCATGCGAAATGCAGCAATCGACAATGGCTGCAGTAATAGCACTACCCGATGATATTGTAGAGCAGGTATGTAAGGAGATAAATGACAAAGGCAATATTGTTGTTGCAGCAAACTACAACTGCCCCGGACAGGTTGCCATTTCGGGAACAGTAGAAGGCATTGCACTCGCATCGGAAGCACTCAAGGCTGCAGGTGCAAAAAGAGTAATCCCATTGAGCGTAAGCGGAGCATTCCACTCGCCTTTGATGCAACCAGCCAAAGAGGAACTTGAGGCTGCAATTATGGCCACAACCATACACACACCTATCTGTCCAATATATCAGAATGTAGACGCGAAGCCCCACACATCGCCCCAAGAGATAAGGAACAATCTTATAGCACAGCTTACATCACCTGTAAGATGGACTGCCACAGTAAAGAACATGATAGCTGCCGGAGCAACCGAATTCATCGAGTGTGGTCCGGGCACAGTGCTGCAGGGAATGATAAAGAAGATTTCAGAAGAGATGAGCAAATAACAAGTACATAAGTAAAACAATGGAAAGAATAATAATATATCAGATGTTACCCCGCCTTTTCGGTAACACTACAGCAAACTGTATCGAAGGAGGCAACATTGAGCAGAACGGTTGTGGAAAATTCAACGACATAACCACAAAGGCCCTAAAAGCAATCAAGAACCTTGGAATAACACATGTGTGGTACACCGGTGTATTGGAACACACCACACGCACCGACTATACAAAATATGGCATTGAGAGCACACACCCCGCCACTGTAAAAGGCGAGGCTGGTTCACCCTATGCCATCAAGGACTATTACGATGTAGATCCCGACCTTGCTGTAAACGTAGAAAAGCGTCGCGAGGAGTTCAAGTCACTCATTGACCGCACACACAAAAACGGTCTGAAGGCAATAATGGACTTTATCCCCAACCATGTGGCACGTCATTACAAGAGTGACAACCGCCCTGCCGGAACATACGATTTCGGACAGAATGACGATAACTCGGTATTCTTCATGGGTCACAACAACTTCTACTATTTGGGAGAACAGTCGTTCGGATGCAACATAGACGCCAAGGATTGTGCTCAGGAGATTTATGACGAGAAGCCACTACGTGCGACAGGCAACGACTGCTTCGGTGCTCCATCGCGCAACGACTGGTACGATACAGTGAAGCTCAACTACGGTATTGACTACCGCACAGGCAACCGCCGTTTCTGGCCCATCCCCGATACATGGGTAAAGATGCTCAAGATACTCAAATATTGGGCATCGCAGGGTGTTGACGGATTCAGATGCGACATGGTAGAGATGACTCCTGTCGAGTTCTGGGCATGGGCAGTACCTAAGGTAAAGGAGGAATATCCCCACATAATATTCATAGGAGAGATATACCAGCCACACATATACCGCAGCTTCATATATGATGGACACTTTGACTATCTGTACGACAAGGTTGGCCTGTATGACACACTGCGCGCAGTGATGTGCGGACTCACATCGGCAAACAGCATCACATATGCATTGCAGCACACATCAGACATACGCGAACACATGCTCACATTCCTTGAGAACCATGACGAGCAGCGTATAGCTTCAGACTTCTTTGCAACCAAGGCGACACGTGCTCTACCCGCACTTATCGTATCGGTAGCAGTAGGCAACCAGCCATTCATGCTCTATGCAGGCGAGGAGTTCGGCGAACGAGGAATGGACAAGGAGGGATACAGCGGCATGGACGGACGCACCACAATATTCGACTATTGGAGCGTAGACACACTGCGCCGTTGGAACAACAACGGAGAATATAACGACGAGCAACTCACCGAAGAGGAGAAAGCGCTTCAGGAGTATCACCGCAAACTGCTTACACTGTGCAACAGCGAGGAGTCGCTGAAGAGCGGACGTTTCTACGACTTGCAATATGCCAACCCCTGCAGCGAGCAGTACGACAGCAACCGCATATACAGTTTCATGCGTGGTACCGACGACGAGGTTCTTCTTATTGTAACCAACTTCGACGACAGCACCCGTCAGTGCAGCGTAAACATCCCCACCGAGGCTTTTGCCTATTTCGGAGCATTCGGCAGCAGCGAGAAAGTAATTGCAACCGAGCTTATAAGCGGCGAAGAGTTTGAAACATATTTCACCCCCGAGAAGTTAATAGAATTGACACTACCCGGAAACAATGGTGTTATATTGAAGTTCAAAACAAAATAAGAATATTATATGAGAAGAATCTTATGCGCATCGGTAATACTTCTAAGCGTATTGCTTTCGGTGCATGCTCAATCGAAGCTCGACCTTAAACTCATTAAAGAGACAGTCGAGAATGAGAGTGGCTATTATAACGACATTCTGAACATATACCTCACCGACGACCCTCTTATAAGGCTCGACGATATCGCTTTGGTATATTACGGACAGGTCTTTACATCCAACTACAAGAGCAGCAGCGACAATAACGAAACCGAGCTTAAGAATCACATCGCTACGGGTGACAACCGAAAAGCATACGAAACAGCAAAGAAGATACTGGAATACAACCCTGTGAATCTGAATGCACTGTTCTATGCATGGCGCTCATCCGATGCCATAGGATGTCCGCAATCAGAAGTATCGTCATACGTCAACAAATATCTGTCAATCCTGAACATGATAACGACCTACGGCGACGGCAAAAGCAGCAG
Organism: uncultured Bacteroidaceae bacterium; assembly: GCA_904501775.1. Lineage (GTDB taxonomy): Bacteria > Bacteroidota > Bacteroidia > Bacteroidales > Bacteroidaceae > HGM04593. The sequence goes on from CAJGCJ010000073.1 coordinate 8,040, forward strand.
AACACCATTCTATGTGATATGCCCCGACGACCAGGACCACCTACTATACGGAATGTTCGATATTGAGACAATAAAGAACCGCACACTCGACACCGAGACACTGTGCAACATAATCACAGTAGTGCCCACACAAAAGTTCCAGTCGAGCAGAATGTATATAAATGTAGGATTGTACCTTTCACATACCTCGAAATAATTATCTGACAAAATAGCGATAGAAATGTGCAACGGTTACATACCGCCAGACATTTCTATCTTTTTTATATACTGTGATGGCGAAAAAGATAATAAGAATAATAGGCATACTGCTGTTGCTGTTCTTTACAACTACAATTGCAATAACGGTGATATACCGTTTTGTCCCAATACCGGGGACTCCTCTGATGATTGTCCGCGCCATCAGCGATGATGCTCCTATACACTACGACTGGACACCTCTCGTCAAGATATCAAAGCATCTTCCGCTTGCTGTGGTTTCATCTGAAGACAATCTGTTCACACAGCACAACGGATTCGACTTCAAAGCGATAAGAGAGGCGCGCGCCGATGCCGAAAAAGGAAAGAAATTGCGTGGTGCCAGCACCATTAGCCAACAGACGGCAAAAAATGTTTTTCTGTGGCATGGACGCTCGTGGGTGCGCAAAGGGTTGGAGGCATATTTCACAATACTCATAGAGACCTTTTGGGGCAAAGAGAGAATTATGGAGGTATACCTCAACTGCATTGAGATGGGAAACGGCATATACGGAGCATCGGCAGTAGCAAAGCACCATTTCAAGAAAGAGGCCTCGAAGCTCACGCGTAAAGAGTGCGCTCTTATTGCAGCTACACTGCCCAACCCCCGCAAATACAACTCGGCAAAGCCTTCAAAGTATATGCAGAAGAGAGAGAAGGAGATACTTAGACTTATGCAGCTGATAGGTAAAGTTGAATACAGCAAGAGAGATGAAAAAGCAGAAAACAAAAAAAAGCAATAAGGCCATAAGGCTGTTTGCACGCATAATGGGATATTTGGCTTTAATTCCGGCTGCCATCTTCTCGTTGACAATTGCATGCGACATTGCAATAAGCAACAGCACATCGGAACGCATATATGACGATATAAAAGATGTTCCAAAATACAGCACATGCGTGGTGTTGGGTACAACCCCTTATAGCAAAGGAACAAAGAGAGGCAATCCCTACTTCAACAACCGCATGGATGCCGTTGCCGAACTCTACCGCAGAGGAGGCATAAAACAGATAATTGTAAGTGGCGACAGCAGCAGGAACTATGA
>CAJGCJ010000074.1 GCA_904501775.1 uncultured Bacteroidaceae bacterium
CACCTCTGCAATTCGTTTATCACGCTCTTCACGTTTTTTCCAGCCTGTAGAACGCAGGACAAAATCGAGATTATCGTGTACATTCCTGTCTGTAAGCAACTGGAAATCCTGAAAGACAATACCCAGCCGTTTGCGCAATGCCGGCAATTTGCTACGTCGCATCGTACGCATATTATACTCGCCAAAGAGCATTGCACTGCCATCGTGCACATCTACTTCGCCATAGATTGTTTTCAAGAGCGACGACTTTCCCGATCCCACAGAACCTATAATATAGGCAAATTCCCCCGAAGAGAGTTTGAAAGAAACATCCTCGAGAATAATCTTGGAATCAATGTGAATATCTACATCCTTATAGTCTATAATCTCCATCTGCAGAGCAATCTTATATTTTGTGCGAAGATATGGAAAATTTTTCAAAAACAGCCATTTTTAATGCAATAAAGTTACGTTTACAAACAAAATTCAAGCATATTGACAAAGCCAAAGTGGCATTAGAGTTTATTTGCAGAAAAACTACTCACCTTTACAAAAAAAATAGTAATTTTGCAACATCATTTCAGACCGCACATAATGACTACAATATATACATCCGTATTATTCTCAAAAGCGCCAAAATATCTTCTTGAAAAGAGGAATCAGATAATCATGGTGCTCTTTGTATCCCTTTTTGCCATCGTCTTTATAAACATTTTCAAACCATTCGAATCGAGTCAATGGATCACTGCACGAGGCTTCAGCGGTACAATGTATTTTGTATGGTCATCATTGCTTGTCGTATTAGGTACAAGCGTAGTGGCGTTGAGCCGACTTATAATGTACCGTTACTCACAAAGGCCCAAACACAATATCACAATAATAAAATATTGCATCTGGGTGTTCGTGGAGCTGTTATTGCTTGCAGCCGCATTTACCATACTTGCCATAATAACAAGTCGCAGGGGCAATATAAGCCTCAACTCAGTAGACCCCATCGTCATCTACATGCAGGCTCTTGAAAACACGGTGTTCATACTTTTCATACCCTACATCATAAGTATTCTGTACTTCTCGTATCAGGAGAAGACAGCCAAGCTGAGAATGCTTATGGACGAGAACATAGGAAACCGTTCCACATCGCTCATCTCGTTCCGCGACGAGAGAGGCATTCTACAATTGTCGGTAGCCAAGGAAAACTTGCTGTATATCGAGTCGGCCGACAACTACATCTGTATATGGTACATAAGAAATAACCAATTGAAGAAACAGCTCATACGCATAACCATGAAAGAGATATGCAAGCAGCTTGCCGACACCAACATCGTACGCTGCCACCGCTCCTACATGGTAAACCTCGACCTTGTCAAGGTAATGCGACGCGAAAAAGAGAACCTTTTCCTTGAGCTCGACTTTCCCAACATCAAAGAATTACCTATCTCAAAGACATACGGCGAGCAAGTATTACGCCGTCTAATGCCTATAGAATAAATATCAAAAACTATGAAGAATATTGCAATATTTGCATCGGGCAGCGGCTCAAATGCCGAGAACATTGCCAACTATTTTGCGAACTCGGACTATGCACAGGTAAGTGTTATTGTAGCCAACAACCCGAACGCCTACGTTCTTGAACGTGCAAAGAAATTGGGCATTGAGTCCATCACTGTAACAAAATCACAGTTCATGGAGGCAGATACACTTATCGCCGAACTCAAGGAACGCAACATCGATTTCATTGTACTTGCCGGTTTCCTGCTGCTTGTACCCCAGAAATACATCGATGCATATCCCGGCCGCATTGTAAACATCCACCCCGCACTTTTGCCAAAGCATGGTGGCAAGGGCATGTACGGCAGCCATGTACACGAATCGGTTGTAGCAGCCTGCGACACTGAGAGCGGCATCACAATACACCTCATCGACGGCAACTATGACAAGGGTACAACATTCTTTCAGGCGACATGCCCTGTATTGCCTACCGACACTCCCGACGATGTTGCACAGAAGGTACACGCGCTCGAATACGAGCATTTCCCGCATGTTATAGAAGAGATTCTGCATACACTCGACAAATAAACAACAATAAAGGCTCCGAAAATTCGGAGCCTTTATTGTTGTTATCAATGACCTTATCCCTTCATCTGACGATAGGTAGTCTTGGGATAACGTGCAGCTGTTGTCTCATCAAGACGTCTCACCGGTGTTGTGTGAGGAGCACTCTTCACCACATCGGGATTCTCGGCAGCTTCGCGCGCAACCCTCTTCATGACATCGATGAATTCATCAAGAGTCTCTTTACTTTCAGTCTCAGTCGGTTCAATCATAATACTCTGATGGAACAGCAACGGGAAGTAAATAGTGGGGGCATGGTAGCCGTAGTCGAGCAATCTCTTGGCAATATCAAGCGTAGTGACGCCTGTCGACTTGTCTACAAGACCATCAAAGACAAACTCGTGCTTGCATACACCCTCAATAGGCAAATAGTAATCGGCCTTGAGCGACTCTTTCACATAATTGGCATTAAGCACTGCAAGCGGACCTACCATCTTCACATTCTCGCGGCCGAGTGTAAGTATGTAGGTATAGGCACGCATGATAACACCAAAATTACCGAGGAAGTTTGAGACATAACCGGCAGAGCTTTCGTCGGTATCTATATAGAATTGTCCGTCGGCATCTTTCTTAACCTGAGGATTAGGTAACAGATGCTCAAGACCAGCCCGAACACCTACAGGACCGTCACCGGGACCACCACCTCCATGAGGAGTCGAGAACGTCTTATGCAGGTTGATATGCATGATATCGAAGCCCATATCACCGGGACGGCATTTGCCGAGCACTGCGTTAAGGTTTGCTCCATCGTAATACAGCAAACCGCCACACTCATGTACAAGACGGGAGATTTCGGGAATCTCGGTCTCAAAAATACCGAGGGTATTGGGGTTGGTCATCATTATACCTGCAACAGTGTCGTCGAGCAGAGGTTTCAAATCCTCAACGTCAACCGTACCCTTGGCAGTAGACTTCACCTCAACAATCTGCAGACCGCACACAGCAGCACTCGCCGGATTGGTACCATGAGCGCTATCGGGCACAATCACCTTTGTACGTTTATAATCGCCACGCAGCATGTGATACTTACGCATAATCATAAGACCTGTAAGTTCGCCATGGGCACCGGCATACGGGTTAAGGGTGAAAGCCGCCAGACCGCTGACTTCGGAAAGCGACTGCGCCAAGTTATAGTATACCTCGAGCGCACCCTGTGTACACTCTACAGGATAGTCGGGATGCAATCCTGCAAAAGCAGGGTGTGCAGCAATCTCTTCGTTTATGCGCGGATTATACTTCATGGTACAGCTACCGAGCGGATAGAATCCTGTATCGACACCAAAATTCTTGTTAGAGAGATTTGTATAGTGGCGCACTACATCAAACTCGGTCACCTGCGGAAGTTCGGGGACATCAGTACGCTGCATATTCTGGGGAATACCCTTGCAGATGCAATATCCTTCAAACTCATTCTTAGGAAGTGAATATCCCGTACGTCCCTCTTTCGAGAGCTCGAAAATCAATTTATCATAATTTCGTATCATAGAATATCCTCCTTCTTTTATAAGTTTCTCACTGTTTCAACTAACAAATCAATCTCGGCTTTGGTACGCTGTTCGGTAACACAGAGCAACAACATATCATCTGCAATGCGCACACCGCCCAATATACCCTTTTCGAGAAGAGCCGCTTGAACCTGCTTTGCACACACTGTTGTCTTTATAGCAAATTCATTGAGGAAAGGCTTGTCAAAAGCCATAGAACATTTGCCTGTAGCCACCAGCTGCTCAGAAAGATAATGAGCACCGGCATATGAGAGTTTATTCACCTCCCTTAGACCTTTATAACCCATTACTGACATGTATATGGTCACATACAGAGCCATCAGCGACTGGTTCGAGCAGATGTTACTGTTGGCCTTTTCGCGACGTATATGCTGTTCGCGTGCCTGCAAAGTGAGCACAAAAGCACGTTTGCCATCCACATCGGTAGTGCTTCCGACTATACGTCCGGGCAGTTTTCGAACCAGCGCATTGGTACACGAGAGATAACCGACATAGGGGCCGCCGTAGTTCATAGGTATACCCAACGGCTGACCGTCACCGCAAGCTATGTCAGCACCCCACTCAGCCGGGCTCTTAAGCACCGCGAGAGCCGAAGGGTTGGCATTCATAACCAACAGAGCCTTCTTTTCATGGCACATATCTGCCACTCCCGAATAGTCCTCGACAATACCATAGAAGTTAGGCTGTGCAACTATTACGCCTGCAACATCATCGCCCTGCAGTTTCTGTTGCAACTGCTCAAGGTCGGTTACGCCATCTTTCTGTGCAACTGTCTCTACTGTAACTCCGTTATACATTGCGTATGTCTCAATAACACGCTTCACCTTCGGATTCATAGTATCGGAAACAAGCACCTTATTGCGTTTCTTTGCAGCCGCAACAGTCATCATCATAGCCTCGGCTGTTGCTGTCGTGCCATCGTACATCGATGCATTTGTAACATCAAGACCTGTGAGCTCGCTAATCATTGACTGATACTCGAAGATATACTGCAGTGTACCTTGTGAAATCTCGGGTTGATAAGGAGTATAGGCTGTCAGGAACTCGCCACGCGATATTATAGGTGCAATTATCGATGGTGAATAGTGGTCCTCGACACCGGCACCGGCAAAACAGATTAGTTGATTGTTCTTTTTGCCCAATGCGTCAAAAAATTTGCGTATCTCAACCTCGGACATTGCCTCGGGAAGAGCAAATTCGCGATTGAAAAGAAGTTGCCCGGGTATCTCTCCAAAGAGGTCGTCCATGGATTTAACTCCCGCCACCTGCAACATCTTATCTATATCATCTTGTGTATGGGGAAAATATTTCATTCTACAATCAATTAAATAAAAAGTCAATTAGAGTTTTATAGCCATGAGAATAACCCTCATTTTGCTGGAGTTTGAATAAAAAGAGCTATTTTTAGTCAACCCCCATTAATGTATTATTCGCCTATAGCAGCCTTATAAGCCTCGGCATCCATCAGATTCTCAACCTCAGAAGCATCCGACAGCTTTACCTTGATAATCCAATTGGCATAAGGATCGGCATTCACAAGTTCGGGTTCGTCGGCAAGAGCCTCGTTTATCTCAACCACAACACCGCTGACAGGTGAAATAAGGTCGCTTGCAGCCTTCACACTCTCTACTGCACCGAAATCGCTGCCAGCCTCAACCTCATCATCAATATCGGGCATGTCAACATACACCACATTACCCAACTCGTGCTGTGCATAATCAGTTATACCTACATAACCATACTCACCCTCTATCTTTACATACTCGTGTGACTCAGCATAATAGAGTCCTTCTACAATCTTACTCATAATCTGAAAATTTTTGTATTAATAATAACTTATCTGTTTTCGTATTTTATTTCTTATAGTTCTTTTCGTAGAAACGTTTCTTAGTTACCACTCCGGGGAAGACGCGCTTACGGATTCTTACCTGCAACTCGTTGCCGAGCTTACCATATTCCGCATCTATCAGCGCCATGCAGACACTCTTGCCTGTAGAAATAGAGTTGTATCCCGTTGTAACAGCACCTATAACCTTGCCATCAACCTCCACATCGTAGCCATGACGCGGTATGGCCTTGTCTTTCAGTTCAATACCTACAATCTTGCGCTTTAATCCTTCTGCCTTTTGAGTTGCAATAGCCTCTTTTCCTATGAAGTCCTCTTTCTCGAGTTTCACGAACATGCCGAGACCGGCCTCAAGCGGAGTAATCTCATCGGTAAGTTCATCGCCATACAACGGCAGACCAACCTCGAATCTCAAAGTGTCGCGACAGCCCAATCCGCAAGGCCTGACCTTACCGCTGGCAATCAGTTTGTCCCACACCTCATTGGTAAAGGCGTGCGAGCCATAAAGCTCAAATCCGTCCTCTCCGGTGTATCCTGTACGGCTTATTATTATTGTCTCGCCATTATACTCAACCTCTTTACATGTATAGAATACCATTTCGGCACATGGAATACCAAGAACGCTCTCTATGACAGCCTCGGTATCGGGACCCTGCACAGCAACCTCGCCATACTTGTCACTCTGATGCTCTACAGTAACATCAAAACCATTTGCCTTGTCCATAATCCAAGCTATATCCTTATCTATGTTGCCTGCATTTATAACAAGGAAGAAACGTTTCTCGCCCATCTTGTAAACAAGAAGATCATCAACCACTCCACCGGTAGGATGCAGCATCATACCATAGAATATCTTGCCATCGGGAGCATCCGCTATATCATTTGTAAAGATATAATTTACAAATTTCTCGCTCTCGGGACCTGTTACAAGCACCTCGCCCATGTGCGATACATCGAATATACCGCAGGCCTGACGAACCGCATTGTGTTCCTCAACAATATTGGAATACTGTATAGGCATATCAAAGCCGCCAAAGGGGCTTATGAGTGCACCAAGTGCAACATGTTTGTCATAGAGACAGGTTCTTTTATTCTCCATAATCAAAAAAGGTTTTTATTAGTTTTTCGAGTTTTTCTTTTGTCAGGTTCATTATTACCGAAGAGGGGTCGACATCCTTCACAGCATTTATAAGAGCCGACTCTTCGTAAACAGCATCCTGGAGCTGTTCAAGCATAGCATCTACCCTATCGTCGACATGGAAATAATCGCCCGACAGAGTAGCCTTGCGCACAACCCCGTTCTTTATGTTCAACTTAAGCTGAAGTTCACCAACACCTTCGATGCGCACAGAACGGCACACCGAATATGCAGGATTATGTCCATAGATGAACTCGGGTGTGTGATACTCTTTCTCTATCTGCTCAATACGCTCTAAGGCATCACCGGCGAGAAGTATCTCGCTGTCGCACATATTCACACGCACAAATTGCAGAAACTCATCTATCGAAATATCCAAATAACGATTAAGAGTAGTAACATGCTGACGCACCGATTCAACCCCTTTGCTCTTGAGCTTGATATCGGAAGGGGTCGTTGCACGTGCCATTTTTTCAACATCGGTGTCGTACAGCATTGTGCCGTGCACTATACTGCGGTTATGCAGATGATAGAAAGCATTTCCCGAAACCTTTTTACCGTCTATGAGAATATCGTTACGTCCTGTTGTGCGGGCATCCAGTCCCAATTTACGCAACACATGCTCAACCATAAGCATATAACGGTTGAAGGTAAAATTCACATTTGAATCGGGAGTTATGTATGAGAACATTATATTGCTGAGGTCGGCATAGACGCAGCCTCCGCCACTCTTACGGCGGAACATTGAGATACCGTTCCTGCGACAGTATTCCACATCGACCTCAGACTCAAGCAATTGGTTACGGCCGAATATAACCGTAGGTTCAACCTGCCACATAAAGAAGTAGTCGTTGGGCGGAAGCTCACGTGCTACATATTCTTCGGCGGCAAGATAGAAGGACAACTGTCGCCTGCTTTCGTTTGGCAAGTTTACATATACCATATGTATCTTCTCTATTGCGCACTGTTGCAACAGGTGCAAAACAAGTTCGCGGGTTACCGCAAATATAACTAAAGAAAAATGATAGACAAAATTAAAGCCATCTTTTTGCTACCTCTGTTATATAAAAATAACAAAAAAGCAGTTGCCCGTCAACGGGCAACTGCTATACTTCATATTGAATATCTATTTGATTATGCAACCTTCTCGAGGCGCTTCATCATCACAAACATGAACAATGCCGAAAGCAGGCAGAGTACGATGAAGATACCCCATACAGCAACCAATGGAAGGTCGCCCCAGAATGCAGAACCAACCTTTGTAAGGTAGTTACCGATAGCAGTAGCAACGAACCAGCCACCCATCATCATACCTTTGAGTTTGGGAGGAGCCACCTTACTTACAAATGAGATACCCATGGGTGAAAGGAGCAACTCGGCAAATGTCAACACAAGATATGTGCTGATGAGCCAGTTGGGAGATACGAATGATGCAGCCTCACCTGCAACAGCCTGCTCGTTGGGAGTAAGAAGACCCATAGAGCCGAATGCTATAACAGCGAAGCCGGCAGCAGCAACCAACATACCGTATGCAATCTTGCGGGGAGCAGAAGGTTCTTTACCCTTAGCTGCAAGAGAACTGAAAATTGCCATGCTGACCGGAGTAAGAGCTACAACGTAGAAGGGGTTGAACTGCTGGAAGATAGGAGCATTTACAGCAACAGAACCATCGAGATTCACATACTGATAACCCAAGAAAGCAACTGCAGCAGCTACAACGGCACCCGAAATAGCCTTACCCTTGCTACTCTTGCTCTGGAAGAGAGAGAAGAGAGCATAAACGATTACGATAATAGCAACAAGGTTCCATACGCTGAAGAGCATGCTCTGAACACCCTCTGAGCTACGTGCTGTAAACTCGGCAGCAAAATATGTAAGCGTAAGACCATTCTGATGGAATGCCATCCAGAAGAAGATAACCACAGCAAACACAAGGCAAAGAGCAACAACACGAGCCTTTGTCTCGGCAGGAGTAAGTTCCTCCTCGGCAGCAGCAGCCTTGTTGTCAACCTTCTTCACACCACCCTCTACATGCTTGAATGTAGGACGGAAGATGTAGTAGATTGCAATTGAAAGAACAAGTGATGCACATGCTACTCCAAACGCAAAGTGATAAGAATCGGCAAGGGCATAGCCCAATGTATTCTGTGCATAATCCATAATCTCAACGGCAGCAGTGGGAGCAAACAATGCACCAATGTTGATTGCCATATAGAAGAGAGAGAATGCCGCATCGCGCTTGCTTGAGTATTTGGGGTCGTCGTAGAGATTACCCACCATCACCTGCAAGTTACCTTTGAAAAGACCTGTACCTATTGAAATGAGCGCAAGAGCACCTACAACAGCCCAATAAGCTGTATTCTCGGCTCCGAGGGGTACTGCAAGCAACAGATAACCCAAGAACATTACAACGATACCAATGGTTACCATCTTACCATAACCAAACTTATCGGCAAGAATACCACCGATAAAAGGCAAGAAATAAACAAATGCCAAGAATGTGGCATAGAAATCACCGGCTTCATCGGCTGTCATACCGAAGTTCTCACGCATGAAAAGCGCAAACACAGCCAGCATTGTGTAGTAGCCGAAACGCTCGCCGGTGTTGGCAAGAGCAAGGGCAAACAATCCTTTTGGTTGTCCTTCGAACATAAATAAAATGAATTTAAATGATTAATATTATTTTTTAATTATTCCTGCATCCTGTGCAAA
>CAJGCJ010000075.1 GCA_904501775.1 uncultured Bacteroidaceae bacterium
ACCTTTGCACTGCCACCTTGCCAATCGATTGAATAGGCCGACACCATCTGGTCACCAATTGCCCACAGAAAGTCTTTGGTTGCATTGCGTTTGAGCGTATCTTTCTTCACACCTGCATTCAAGCCAAGAACACCACTCACAATATACATCGATGAATCTTTAGGCGAGAGGGCTATCTTTCTGTTCTGCGAGGCATACAGGGGCCTATCGTTCACATATACAGGCAATGTGTCATTGTTAATGGCAATACTCAGGTCATAAGCATCCCTGCGCTCCTCGGCCGATGGCAAAGGCTCTATCTGACTATATTCGTACACGCCTTGAGCCTGTACATACAAATCGTTGCCGGCAAAGTCGTAATGCAAATCGAGTGATACATTTTTTATAAGGTTACGATATTGGTGGTCGTCATTCAAAGTATATTTTACTTTAAACTCACACTGTTCGTCCCACCCTTCTATGTAGAGTTCGCATACAGCGCATGAGTCATCAAGAATAAACCATCCTTTCCTCAATAACTTTATATTGTCGAAACGCTCTTTGAAATTAACCTTGACGCAACGGGTTGAATCGGAAGAATCTGCGCTATAAACAGTATCAACATTATATATATAATACTTCTTATAATCGCTATGCAGAGGGGAGAGATAACTATTCTTCAATAGTTTTTTGGAATAGATTGCCGGGCTCATGAATCCCATCACGCGCTCCATCTCACCGCGTCCCCTATTGTGCGTTGTCAAATGGGCCATGCGACGTATCACCGGCAATGTGTAATCAAAAAAACGGACATCGTAGTAGAGTTCCGTGAGATAATGGAATTCATCCCTGTCGAAACGGGTTAAATCGGGAATCCAATTCAGGAAGATATTCCGTGAGTGTACATCGACGTTCTGCTTGACATACAGTTTACCCTTGCACTCACCGAATGAGAATTCGCGGTTCTTGATACGATTGTCAAGTATATTCAATAAGGAATCGGTTTCATGGGTTGTGGCAAAACTTGCTATTGGTGCAACAAGCACCAATAGCAATATAATAAGCGCCAAGTTTCTTTTACCTGCCACAAGCAAATACTATCCTTATTGAATTATTGTATACGATAGTAATATATTATTATCGCACAGCCTCTTTGATACGGATAAGCTTGTCGAGAAGCCCCTCGAGCAAATCGAGCTGCAACATATTTGCACCGTCACTCTTTGCCTCGGCCGGATTCTCGTGAGTTTCAATAAAGATTCCATCGGCACCAACTGCAATGGCCGCCTTTGCTATAGTCTCAATCATTTCGGGCATACCGCCTGTAACGCCCTGCGTCTGATTGGGCTGTTGCAGCGAGTGGGTTATATCCATTACTACCGGATGGCCAAAGCTGCGCATCTGAGGAATTCCTCGGAAATCGACAACCAAATCCTGATAACCGAAGGTCGTTCCTCTCTCGGTAAGCATAACACGGCCTGCTCCACCCTCTGACACAACCTTCTCGGCAGCAAACTTCATAGCCTGCGGCGACAAGAACTGACCTTTCTTTATATTTACTATTCGGCCCGTCTTTGCAGCAGCCACAAGTAGGTCGCTCTGTCGGCACAGGAATGCAGGAATCTGCAGAATATCTACATACTCAGCAGCCATCTCAGCCTCCTCGGCCGAGTGGATATCGGTCACTACAGGGATATTGAAAGTCTCGCGCACTCTGCGCAACACACGCAATGCCTCTTCGTCACCAATTCCGGTGAAAGAGTCTATACGCGAACGGTTAGCCTTGCGATACGAACCCTTGAATACATAGGGAATACCTCTCTCTTCGGTTATCGAAAGAATACGCTCGGCAATTTTCATTGCCATTGTTTCACCCTCAATTACACATGGACCTGCCAATAGGAAAAACTTATCGGTAGATGTCAAATCTCTGATTGTCATAGTTATAATATTTTATCTCTTTTTATTCGGAATTATAAAATTAAAGACCTCGGGTATTATGGAGACACGCATGGGATAAGTCGGTTCAAACGGTCGTCCATCTATTCCGGCGTGGGCATTGCCTACTGAATCAATAACGATCTCTTTTGTACGGAACGGCTCCATCAGTTTATAGTTCATAATCTTTCGTTGCCACACCATATACATTCCCTGCAGCATACCCATGAACATCGGCCGTTTTATGGCTGCAACATCCAACATTCCGTTATATGGCACTGCACTGGGCGTCATTCCATAGCCATTGGAGTTGCCAATACATAGCATCATGAACTTTTTCTCCACAGTCTGATTGTTCAGAGTAAACTTCATATTGAAATTCTGCCTGTAGAACAGCAGGTGGAATAGTGCAGTCAACGTAGAAGATATTTTAGAGAAGACATACTGCTCGCGGTTGGCAATCTCTACCACATGCGCACTGATGCCGATATTAACGACATTCAGGAAGTAGCGTTTTGTCTCTGCTCCATCGACAATGTAGCTACAACATCCGACATCCACTTTTCTGATACGTCGTGCCATTATGCAGTCTATGGCCCATTTATAGTCGCCTTCGTTCATTCCCCAGTACGAGGCATAATCGTTGGCTATTCCATTCGGTATAAGTCCCAATGCAATCTTACGGTAATTCTCTGAAGCCATAATTCCGTTTATGGCATCCTGAAGAGCGCCGTCACCGCCGACAAGTACAATTGTTTCGTAACCGTTGTCGGCAAGGACCTTTGAAAGACGCTCGATAGAAGCAAAGTTCTCGGACTGTATGAAGTCATACTCGACACCTTTCCCTTTGAGATAGTCACGAATCTCGTTCCATCTTTTCATTGGCCTCAAAGCGCCAACTTTCGGACAATATATTATGCCCCAACGATGGCGGTTGTCATTATGCGCCTTTATCATGGAATTTTTCTTTTATAATATTTACAATCTTGTCAACGGGCTGTGTGGCATCAATCCAATTTATCCCTACACCACGGCGCTCCATTCCACGGAACCATGTCATCTGCCTTTTCGCAAACTGATGTATCGCTATCTCAAGTTCGCGGAACATCTGCTCGTAGCTCATCTCACCTGTCACATACATTGTGACATACTTGTACTCCAAGCCATAGTATATCAGCTGTTCGGGAGTTATTCCCGAAGCAAGGAGACCCTCGACCTCGGCAATCATACCCTCATCGAGCCTTGCACGCAATCTTGAACTTATACGCTCACGACGCACCTCACGTGGCACATCGAGTCCCACGACAAAGGATTTTATAGCAGGGAAAGAACGCTCCTCTATCGGAGTGCGGGCATAATACTCCTCTATCTCAATAGCCCTTATAGCACGTTTGACAGTATCGGTATCGGTGTTGTTGTGCAGGACCTTATACGACGAAAGAATCGCGGTCAACTCCTCGAGAGTCTTTCCTTCGAGCGATTCGCGCAGAGCCACATTCTCGGGCACAGGCAGAAGCCTGTATCCGCGCAAGACCGACTCGACATACATTCCGCTTCCGCCACACAACACCGGCAGCGTACCGTTGCGCAGCACTTTCTCATAGGCCTCGAGAAAATCGCGCTGATACTCAAAGAGATTATACTTTGTGCCTGCATCCACAATATCCACAAGATGAAGCGGCACACGCCTGTCGCCACGCACATACTCCTTAAGGTCTTTTCCTGTACCAATATCCATTCCTCGGTACACCTGACGGCTGTCAGCGCTTATAATCTCGCCATTCATGGCAAGGGCAAGCTCCACCGCCAACGAAGTCTTTCCGCAAGCAGTAGGCCCTACAACCGCCAATAAATCATACACTTTACTCATTGCCACACTTTTATAATGGATATTATAATCGCACGTTAGCGCAAATGTACGAAAATACTGCAATATAAAAACCAAACCCCTCGTTTTTTTACACATTGCCCTTTGATATACTCATTCAGCAACAAGAACATGACATCTGCAACATTCTTTAACTTAAAAATTATAAAAAACAAAGAGTTGCACACATAATCAAAAAACAAAGCACTTTATATTTGCATATAAATAAAAGATTATACACAGCTAAAAGAACAACTGTAATGTACGAAAGCCTGCTTAAACTGCCATATTTTCAAGGAATGAGCAAGAATGAACTTACTCAAATCCTTGACAAGGTAAAGTTCGAATTCATAAAGATAGCAGAGGGTCAGACCTTCGTTAGACAAGGAGATTCATGCAACCGTTTCATAGTGTTGCTGCAAGGAGAGGTTTATGCCGAGTACACATCGGCAAACGGCTCGTACAGACTTACGGAACTTTTGACGCCTTCACACGCCATAGAGCCCTACTCCATGTTCGGAGCCTCAACCAACTACCGCAGGAGCTACATTGCAAAGAGTGACAGCAACATTCTTGCCATTGACAAGAAGTTCTTCTACAGCGATTTCATGCAGTACAACATATTCACCATAAATTTATTGAACCTGATAAGCTACAAAGCACAGCAGCAATCCAGAATAGCCTTCTACGATTCGCCACAGAGCATCGAGGGGCGCATAGCACGTTTCATGGCACTGCGCTGCGAAACGCTCACCGGCAGCAAGAGACTCACTATAAAAATGGAGCAGTTGGCTGCACAGCTGTCCGAGACACGCATGAACATATCACGCGCCCTCAACAACATGCAGCAAAAAGGCTTGATGGAACTTAGCCGCAAAGAGATAAGCATCCCCTCATTCAACAAACTGCTGAGCGAGGAGTGGAGCATCGTTATGCAACCCGAGAAATAACGGTTTATTCAAGTTCGATAACAGTTATACCTGCGCCTCCGAACTGCACATGCTCGTCGTGGAAGGTACGCACAAAAGGCAGAGTGCTCAAGTACTGTCTTACGAGTGTCCGCAGAATTCCGTTCCCTGTACCATGCAATATACGCAACTGATGGGCACCGCACACCGTTGCGTCATCAAGGAAAAAGCCTACAGCCTGAACAGCCTCGTCGCCACGCATTCCGCGGATATCAATCTCGGATTTGAAGTTCAATCTTTTGTTATGCAGATTTTCCTGTGTATCGCGTGTCAGGAACGAGACCTTGCGTACCTCTTCCTTAGGCGCATCACAAGGTTTCAGACGTGCTAACGAAACTGTCGATTTTATGGCACCGAAACGCACCACTGCACAATTCTTGTTTACCGACATTATTTCGCCTATGGCCTGCTGTCCGTCAATTCGCACATACATTCCCATTTCGAACACCGGGCGTTCTGGGGCCTTGGGCTTTGTCTCTACGGTTTTTGCGACATCGTTATGTTTCTTACCACCTTTGCGTCGCTCCTGACGGGCTTTTATCTTCTCCATCTCACGATCGACACGCATCTGCTGCTCTTGTCGCGCAAGCTCCTCTACCTGACGACTGAAATCCAAGAGCTCTTGACGCGCCTTGCGTGTCTTCTCCTTCTCGGCCTTGGCCTCAACTATAGAACGGATGGTATTCTCGATGCGCGCATTGGCCTCTTGCAGCAATTTCTGGGCCTCGGCCTGTGCCTCTTTAAGGATTTGGCGACGGCTCTTTTTAAGTTCATCGCTCGAGCCTTGCAGGTCGTTCATCATATCATCGAGTTCCTTCTCTTTCTGATGCACCGCACGTCGTTTCGACTCCCAATAGCGTTTGTCACGCACAATATCCTGAAGATATTTGTCGCTCTGTATATAATCGCTGCCTACAATCTGTGACGCATCTTTTATGATATCTTCGGGCAAGCCTATCTTTCGGGCTATCTCAACAGCGAACGAGCTGCCGGGGTTGCCTATCTGCAACGCAAAGAGGGGGCGCATTTCGCCACGGTCGTAAAGCATTGCTCCGTTAACCACTCCGGGGGTCGAATCGGCAAAGTGCTTCAGATTCTGATAATGAGTGGTTATTATTCCGTATGCACCACGCTCATTAAAACGTTTCAATATTGACTCGGCTATAGCAGCACCTATAAGTGGTTCGGTACCACTGCCGAACTCGTCTATCAGTATAAGCGAGTCGCCATTGCAATGGCGCAAGGTCTGCTTCATATTAAGCAGATGGCTCGAATAGGTACTGAGGTCGTCCTCGATACTCTGCTCGTCGCCAATATCTATAAACATATTCCTGAATATACCGGCACGGCTACGTTCGTGCACCGGAATGAGCATTCCACACTGCAGCATATACTGCAACAGGCCGACAGTCTTCAGACAGACAGATTTTCCACCTGCATTAGGACCCGAGATAAGCAGAATACGGTTTTCCTTATCAAGTTGGATATCGAGAGGCGACATTTTGCGTCCATGCCTGCGCAGTGTAAGCTCAAGCAGAGGATGCACTGCCGTACCCCAATCGATAACAGGCTTATTGTCGACAGATGGTCTGATGCCACCAAAGCGCTCCGATATGACAGCCTTGGCACGTATAAAATCAACAACACCCAAGAACTCATATGCCGAAAGCATTTGAGGGACATGCGGACGCAGTTCACCGGAGAAGGTTGTGAGAATAAGAATTATCTCGCGTTTCTCCTCGGCCTCGAGCTCGCGGATACGATTGTTCGCGGCAACCACCTCGGCCGGTTCTATAAAGACAGTCTTTCCTGTGGCCGACTCATCGTGCACAATTCCGCCCATCTTGCGTTTCAGTGCCGGAGCAACAGGGATGACAAGACGGCCGTCACGCAATGTAGGCGAGGCATCTTTCTCGACAAGTCCCTCGGCCTGCGCTTTGCGCAGAATTGTATTGAGCGTACGTGAAATTCCGTTCGAAGTACGGGTAAGCTCACTGCGTATTCTTGCCAACGCAGGCGAAGCATTATCTTTTATGTGACCGAACTTGTCGATTATCGAATCGATACTGCGTATTATCTGGGGGAACGATTCAATATCACCTGCCAAGCGGTTCAAATGGGGATAACAGGCAGCATCTTCACTACCGTCGTTTCTTTTGTGCAAAAGCGACAATATGCGCCCTATTGTTTCGAGTGAGCGTCTCAATGCAAAGAGTTCATCCTCACCCATATACATACCCTCAATTCTGATACGTTGCAGCGGTTCGCGAACATCGTAATAGAAGTCGCTCGGAAAATCGGACTCCAAGCGCAAAACACGTACGAGCTCCTCGGTTTCGCACAAGCGCGACACTATTGCCGTATAATCGACAAGGAAGGCCATGTCGTCAACCTGCTCGCGTCCCATTGCGCATAGGCACTGTTCCTTGAGCATTGCACGCACCACATCAAACTCTATTTTCTTTTCGAAATTCTGCGGGTATATCATAAAAGTCACTATTTCGGCGCGAAGATATAAAAAAGTTACCTCATCGGCAATAGCACAGCTACAGAGCCTTGTTTTTATATAACTATAAAAAAATACTCTCATTTTATTATTAAAAATAGAGGAGTTCTTGCTATCTTCGCACGAATTTAGGAGCAGTGTACAAAATAAGATGATTTACAGCTACAACGACAAAAAAATACACATCGAGACATCGGGCGAAGGAGAGCCTGTGCTGCTGTTGCACGGCTGGGGGTGCACGCACGAGATATTCGCGGCATTGCAGCAACAGCTGTCGTGCAAATACAAGGTGTACAATTTCGACTTCCCCGGATTCGGTACATCTGAAGAACCCGACCATGTGTGGGGAACCGAGGAGTATACACGAATGGTAGAAAGCTTTGTCTCGGACAACAACATAGAGAATCCGTCACTTGTGGGCCACTCGTTCGGCGGCCGCATAAGCATCATTTATGCATCGCGCAACAAGGTCAACCGTCTGGTGCTGACCGATGCAGCCGGCATCAAGCCCAAACGCTCATTCTCGTATTATCGCAAGGTATATACATTCAAGGCGTTAAAATGGATATGCAATACATTCCTGCCTAAAAAGACGGCACAAGCCATAATAGAGAAGCGACGCAAGGGAGCCGGCTCGAGCGACTACAACAACGCCTCGCCCATGATGCGCGCCATATTGTCTAAAGTAGTAAACGAAGACCTCACACCGCTTTTACCAAAGATAAAGGCCCCCACACTGCTGTTCTGGGGCAACCTTGACACAGCAACACCTTTAAGCGATGCAAAGACAATGGAACGTCTTATACCCGATGCCGGACTTGTGATAGCTCACGGAACAGGCCACTTCTCGTTCCTTGAGAATGCCGGACTTTTCAATGCAGTAATGAAGAACTTTTTCAAATTAGGATAACTATGGAACATACAAGCATCATTTATGCAGCAATTGCAATACTATTCTTCGTTCTTGCTGCAAAATTCGACATCCACATGTTTCAGCTGAGCTCATACCGTTGCAGCCGCTTTTTCCGTTGGCTTATACCCGGCAACATCTTAACAGGCAAGAGACTCATGGCCTTAGCAATGATTGCCCAGACTTTCATTGGAGGATATTTGAGCTTAGGAGTCCTTGCCTTTTGCGTAATATCGGCATGGGTACACTACTCGAGAGAGAAGTTCAAGACTCCGCTGGTGTACACAATGCGCGTAAAAAGACTTTTCGCAACCAATTTTCTGTTGTTTGCATCCATAATGGCAGCATCGCTGCTGTGCGCCGGGAAATGGGCAACTCTTATCATCGGCATAACACTGTTGCTGTCTGACATTGTAATGTTGCTTGCCAACCTCGTAAACACACCCATTGAGAAGGCAATCAACAGATACTACTACAACGACGCGAAGAGAATCATTGAATCGCACAAAGAGCTTATAATAATTGGTATCACCGGCAGTTTCGGAAAAACAAGCACAAAGAACTATCTTGCAAGCGTGCTTGCCGAGAAATACAACGTGCTTGTCACTCCCGGCAACTTCAACACTCTGCTTGGCGTTATACGCACCATACGCGAACAGCTGCGCCCCTATCATCAGGTATTCATCGTTGAGATGGGAGCAAAGCAGCCTAACGACATAAAGGAGATTTGCGACCTTGTACACCCCACCATAGGCATTGTGACAGCAGTGGGCGAAATGCACTTGGAGACATTCAAGAGCGTAGAGAATATACAGAAGACAAAATTCGAGCTTATAGACTCACTGCCGGTCAACGGCCTTGGAATCATAAATTACGATTCGGAGCATATATGCGGCTACAAGG
This sequence comes from uncultured Bacteroidaceae bacterium, assembly GCA_904501775.1. Lineage (GTDB taxonomy): Bacteria > Bacteroidota > Bacteroidia > Bacteroidales > Bacteroidaceae > HGM04593. The sequence continues at coordinate 9,072 of CAJGCJ010000075.1, forward strand.
GGATATCGGAAAAGTGCAGAATTGTAAAATATGCAATAAAGAACAATGGCGAATATCGCGCCACAGATGTCCTTTACAGTGGCAATGGCGTATCGTTCACTCTATCTACAAATGGCGAGAGATTCGAGAGCCGTCTGCTTGGTACAGGAAATCTTCTGAACATACTCGCCACCACTGTTGTAGCCGACTATCTTGAT
>CAJGCJ010000076.1 GCA_904501775.1 uncultured Bacteroidaceae bacterium
CGTGACCGCCATCCATCTGAACATGGTGAAACTGGAAGGAGATAGGAAGTGTTGTCTTTATCCAATGGCGACGATATTTTCCCCACATAAGCATGGGATTACAAAACTTATCAGTGTATTGGTTGACAATACTATCAAGTTCCGTCTCTATCATTGCAGAAGTTCCAATAATCATACTATCCTCAATGAATGAACTCTTGCACTGAGTAGCAACCTGCGCTGTCAGCCGGTTGTATTCCTTGGCGAATTGTCCGGTGTCATCAGTGTATGCAATGTCGCAAGAATTGATTCCTCCTTTGCTGTTGTTGACAATTACGTTGATGGCTATGCTGTCAAATTGGAAGAGTTTGTCTTTTTCGGGTAAAAGATAGAACTCTTTTATGTTGTTTGCAGCCTTCCCTATACACCAACATAGCAGGGTGTTAAATTTGATACCTCTACGTTTGCTTGCTTTCAGCAATTTGCTGACATTGAATGTTTTGGTTAATGTGACCATTGGCATGGGTGAGGTCATCCAAAGGTCAAATGCTTCTGCTCGTGTGGTTTCCCGTGGATCTACTTCTATTTTCATAAAATCTCATTATTCTTATATCATCAACAAAATATGTCCTTCAGCTTTTGTAAAAACATCGGGGAAGTGGCAAACAACGGCATATACCTGATAGTATGTAACATGTCGCCCTTTATTGCGGATATGTAGCCGTTTGCGGTGGCTGTAAAGTATAGCTTCTTCTATTTCATAAATTCAAAGTTACATCTTTTTATCGGAATTTGGTTAAGTGCCAAAGAAAAAAGAGTAGTGTTGTGCTAATTTGCATATAATAAAAGCAAACAAATTTTTACATCAATATCCCAATCTGTCTTATTTATTTGACGACAATTGGCGTTAGAGTTCTGAAAAAATTGTAGCTTTGCGCATAGTGAGAAAATTGGGTTGTTTAAAGTGATTTGGCACGTTGTGTTGTAAGTAATAGAATCTATTATATGAAAAAAATATTGCTGTTGTTTTTAGCTGTAGTCGGTCTGCAGCTTGTTGCGCAAGACTTGGCGCATTACAAGAAGATTGTAAAGGAACTTAGCTCTGCGAAATATCAGGGACGTGGTTATGCTGGAGATGGTGCAAACAAAGCGGGTAGATGGATTGCAAAGGAATTTGCAAAGATAGGTGTCGATGAGGTAGTTTGTCAGCCTTTCAAATTGGATATTAATACCTTCCCGGGTAAGATGGAGATGAGTGTCGACGGCAGGAAACAGATTCCGGGAGTGGACTTCACGGTAAGGGAGTTTAATCCCTCGGTGAAGGGTGAGTTCAGGTTGTATTATGTAGATACACTAAACTACAACCCCGATAAGATATTTTCTGACCTTGCATCGTCACAGTACGAAGGGGCTTTTGTTGTATGCGATTTTATGTTTACTTATAAACATATTTCCGACTTCAAGAAGTTGCAAAGCAAGAAGGATTGCAGCTGTTCGGGTTTTATATATACATGGGAGGCTCCACTCAAGTTCTACAAGGCGTATGGTGAGACGGTGAAAGAAAAACCAGTCATCTGGGTTGCCCCCGATTTCCCTAAGGATGCAAAATTCGTGAAGCTTAACATGGCGAACAAGTTTCTGAAGGATTACGAGTGCTTCAATGTTATAGCCAAGATTGAGGGTGACAGACACGATAGCTGTTATGTGTTCACAGCCCACTACGACCACTTGGGCAAACTTGGCAAGAAGACATACTATCCCGGTGCGCACGACAATGCGTCAGGAACGGCAACCATAATAACTCTGGCGGCATACTATGCACAGAACAAGCCTCCGTATGATATGTATTTCGTTGCTTTCTCGGGCGAGGATGCCAACTTGAGAGGGTCGGAGTGGTATGCCGAGCATCCTCTTGTCCCTCTTTCACAGATAAGATACCTGATTAACCTCGATATGATTGCCGACAATAACCCCGAGCAGTATTGCGAGGTGAGCAACGAGGGTATGCCGGCGTTCCCGTTATTCGAGAGTATAAATGCCGAGAAAGGGTATTTCAAAGCACTCGACAGGGCCGAACTTGCAGGTAACAGCGACCACTATCCTTTTGCTCAAAGGAATGTCCCCTGCATATTCTTTATGAACGAGGGTGGAGACGCATTCAAGTATTATCATACGGTATATGACACTTGGGAAAATTCCATCTTCAGCAATTATGAGCCTGTTTTCAACATTATAAAAGATTTTATTGAGCGGTATTGAACAACTGCTCTTATATATACAGCCTCCCGTTTCTTATATGAAGCGGGAGGCTGTGTTTTCAACTCGGTACGCTGGTACCTACGGGTTATTTAGTTCCGAATATTCTGTCGCCGGCATCGCCCAATCCGGGAAGGATGTAGTTCTTGTCGTTGAGGCCTTCGTCGACCGAAGCTACATAGATGTCAACGTCGGGGTGTTGTTCGCTTACAGCTTCTACGCCTTGCGGAGATGCCACAAGACACATCAGTCTTATATGTTTGTAACCGTCGTTCTTGAGGCGTGTTATAGCATCGCATGCACTTCCTCCGGTTGCCAGCATGGGGTCGGTGACAATGACAAAGCGCTCTTTGTTGGCCGGCATCTTATAGTAGTAAAATACGGGTTTGCAGGTCTCCTCGTCGCGATACAGGCCTATGTGCCCGATGCGTGCCGAAGGAATGAGCATTGTCAATCCATCGACCATACCAAGGCCGGCTCTGAGGATTGGTACAATGACAACTTTCTTTCCCAATATCTTGGGGGCGTTCATCTTCATCAACGGGGTCTCAATCTCTTCGTATGTCAAAGGGAAGTCGCGTGTCACTTCGTATCCCATAAGCATTGAAATCTCTCTCAGCAGTTCGCGGAACTTGATTGTAGAAGTCTCTTTGTCGCGCATGATACTGAGTTTGTGCAGTATCAATGGATGGTCTATAATATGTAAAGCCATAATTGAAAATTTAATATATATGTGGCAAATGTAATATATAATTTTGAATTTTTTCATAGTATAGCTTCGCCGATATTGCTATATATGATGTAAACCTCGAATATAATCTGCACTCGCTGTGATATATTCAAGCAAGCTTGATATATCTCGCTCGTTTGTCACTATATTTGTGAAATGTTCTGTATGCAGCAATCCTGAATGAACGATAACTAAAATAAAATATATGCGAAAACTAATGATTACTTTATCTACAGCAGCACTTTTATCGGCATGTAGCGGAAATGTGCAAAACAATGTGGAGGTGGCATCCGAAGAGTTTACTTATCAGGTTGAGAAGTTCGCCGATTTGGAGATTCTACGATATAAAGTGCCCGATTTCGAAGAGCTGTCGCTCAAGCAGCGCACCTTGCTCTATTATTTGTCGCAGGCTGCTCTGGAGGGCCGTGACATTCTTTTCGACCAGAATGGCAAATACAATCTGCAGATTAGAAGAACTCTCGAAGCTATCTACCAGAACTACAAGGGTAATAGAGACGACGAGCAGTTCAAGGCTCTTGAGCTCTACTTGAAGCGTGTGTGGTTCAGCAATGGCATCCATCACCATTATGCCGAGGATAAGTTCAGGCCCGGCTTCACTGCCGAGTTTTTCAACAAGTGTGTGAATGCCCTCGACCCCCAGCTGTTGCCTTTGAAAGAGGGGCAGAGTGTGCAGCAACTGATTGACGAGCTTACACCCGTAATACAGGACTCTACATATATGGCAAAGCGCACCGTTCAGAGCGGTAATGACGATTTGATTCTTGCTTCGGCCAATAACTATTACGACGGTGTTACGCAGGATGAGGTTGAGGCTTTTTATGGTGCAATGAAAGACCCCAAGGACGAGAAGCCTGTCATGTATGGCCTGAACAGCCGTCTGGTCAAGGAGAATGGAGTGGTGAAAGAGAAAGTATGGAAGGTAGGCGGTCTCTACTCCGAAGCCATTGAGCGCATTGTGGGTTGGCTCGAGAAGGCTGCTGCGGTAGCCGAGAACGATGCACAGAAGGCTGTTATAGAGTCGTTGATAGAGTATTATCACACAGGCGATCTTAAGCAGTTCGATGATTATTCTGTTCTGTGGGTCGAGGACCTTGGCTCGCACATCGATTTTGTCAATGGCTTCATTGAGTCGTATGGCGACCCATTGGGGATGAAGGCGAGTTGGGAGAGCGTGGTGAACTTCAAGAATACCGAGGCTACCAAGCGCACCGAGATAATAAGTGACAATGCACAGTGGTTCGAGGACAACTCGCCTGTAGCAAAAGAGTACAAGAAGGAAAAGGTGAAGGGTGTGTCGGCCAAGGTTATCACCGTTGCAATGTTGGGCGGCGACTGTTACCCTGCAACACCCATTGGCATAAACCTCCCCAACTCGAACTGGATAAGGGCAGCCCATGGCTCCAAGTCGGTGACGATTGAGAATATCACCGAGGCGTACGACCGTGCAAGTGCCGGTAGCGGACAGACAAAAGAGTTCGCATGGAGCGATGCCGAGGTTGCCATGCTTAAGGAGTATGGCTTTGTAACCGACAATTTGCACACCGACCTTCACGAATGTCTGGGGCACGGCTCGGGCAAACTGCTTCCCGGTGTTGACCCCGATGCGCTAAGGTCATACGGTTCTACAGTGGAAGAGGCACGTGCCGATCTGTTTGCCCTATACTATTTGGCCGACAAGAAGATGGTAGAGCTGAACCTGCTCCCTAACGGAGAGGCATATAAGGCCGAGTATTATAAATATATGATGAATGGCCTTATTACTCAGTTGACTCGTGTGGAGCTTGGAAACAATATCGAAGAGGCACATATGCGCAATCGTCAGCTCATTGCACGCTGGGCGCTTGTGAATGGTGGCAAGGAGTGTGTCGAGCTGGTGAAGAGAGACGGAAAGAGATACGTTGTTATTCACGATTATGACAGATTGAGAGAACTGTTTGGCCGGTTACTCTCCGAGGTGCAGCGTATCAAGTCGACAGGCGATTACGAGGCTGCTAAAAGACTTGTCGAAGAGTATGCAGTCAAGGTTGATGCCGACCTGCATAAAGAGGTGCTCGACCGTTTTGCTCCGCTCAACATTGCACCCTACAAGGGATTTGTCAACCCCCGATATGTGGTTACAACCGACAACAATGGCGTAATAACCGATGTGCAGCTTGACTACACCGAGGGATATGCCGAGCAGATGATGCGTTATTCAAAGGATTACTCTTCGTTGCCATCGGTAAACAAATAAAGGGACTCTGTTGTCTGTATAAAACAAATCCACATACATTGTTCGTATGTGGATTTGTTTTTGTAGGGCGGTATGCTATTTGTCAACTTCTTGTATTTTAATAGCTCTTGTTCCTTATCTCTAATGTGATATCCATGTAGGGGCGTTTGCCTTCGATGTAATCGGCATATAGCGTTTCGGCATCTCTCCCTTTTAGGATATGGCATTTGCCGCAGGATGGACAATCGTGCAGGCACTTCCATGCTTCAAGTACATAGGCACGTCGCTCTTCCTTGGTCGACTGTTCAATTGCGGGTGCTGTCATAAAAGTTATTCTGTTTCCAGTTTCCAACCATTGTCGCCGTGGTAAATCATCTGCCGGGTCATTCCGCCGTCTATGCAAATATTCTCGCCTGTAATGAATCCGGCCTTGTCCGAGCAAAGGAACATTACCATATTTGCAATGTCCATGGGATTGCCTACACGCCCTGCCGGCTGCTGCAAGGCATCGGCACCTTTGTATGTGGCGTATGCGGTGTCTATCCATCCCGGCGAGATGGAGTTCACTCTTGCTCTTCCTGCAAGGCTCACGGCAAGCGCATGGGTGAGTGCTGCTATGCCACCTTTTGCAGCTGTGTAGCTTTCGGTCTGCGCTTGGCTCATGCGGTCGCGCGAAGAGGATATGTTCACTATTGATGCTCCCGGGGCCATGTGTCCCATAAGCAGTTTTACCAAGTAGAATGGGGCAGTGACGCCTACACTCAGGGCATACTGGAACTCCTCGTATGTACATTCGTCAATGCCTTTCATAATAGGAAGCGCATTGTTTATTATATAATGTATGTGGCTCTGCTTTTTGAGTATCTCATCGGCGAAGGCTTCAAGGACCTCTCTCTTCGAAATATCCCCCACAAAGTGATTGCCATCTTCCTTGTCTATCACATATACATGTGCACCGGCTGCTCGGAATTCATCGGCAATGCATCGTCCTATGCCGTTTGCACCGCCTGTCACTATTGCTACTTTACCGTCGAATATATGTTGCATGTCGCTATTCTGTTATGTCTGTTTGCTGTTACAGCGAATTTAGTAAGAATTTTCGGGATATACGAAACTTGTCCCAAGATTTTTTACATACGCTCTGCACTGTATATGTCAATTGCTGCGGAATGCTGACAATTGTGTGAATTTGTCGTTCCAATAAAGATAATTTGCATCGCATCGTTGCATCTGTTTTGCAAAATGCCACATCTTTGCTTTATATGGGCCTTAGTGCCATGTCGCCGTTTCCATTATTTCTCCTTTGTCATCCCTTTAGGCTTTTATGTTTCCTTTTGGATACATGTTGTAGATGCGTCTGAGGGCTATTCCAAGGCGTATTTTTCTTGCTCTTGCAGGCTGTGTTGCAGCCATTATGCACCTCATTCGTATAAAAAAATCAAAATAGCGATAAAAAAGAGCAAAATTAATTCGTTTTATTGTTTTAATGATTATATTAGCCTATGCGAAGGTGTTGCGGTGAATGTCACTTTTACACCATTTTGCAATAATAAATGACAAATTGAAATCTAAAAATTAACGAAGATGAAAACTCGTCTTGAACACGATTCATTGGGTGAGATTCAAGTTCCCGCCGATGCTTATTATGGAGTGCAAACATTGCGTGCAATTGAGAACTTTCACGAGATAAGTGGTATCACTATCAGTGACCACCCCTATTATGTAAAGGCCTTGGCGCAGGTCAAGTGGGCTGCTGCTCATGCCAACATGTCATTGGGTACGCTCGATTCCACAATAGGTAACGCTATAAAAGCAGCTTGTGAGGAGATTATAGGTGGTGCGCTTGTCGACCAGTTCCCCGTAGACCTGATACAGGGTGGTGCAGGTACATCAACAAATATGAATATAAACGAGGTGGTAGCCAACCGTGCGCTCGAGATTCTTGGCCATCAGAAAGGTGAGTATCAGTATTGCCACCCCAACGACCATGTAAACCTCTCACAGTCTACTAACGATGCCTATCCTACATCGTTCAAACTCTGTTTCATATATCACAACGAAGACCTCGTAAAGGAACTATCGAAGCTTATTGAGTCGTTCCGCGCCAAGGGTAAGGAGTTTGACGGTATATTGAAGATGGGCCGCACTCAGTTGCAGGATGCTGTGCCCATGACTCTGGGACAGGAGTTCGAGGCTTTTGCTGCTACTCTTGAAGAGGAGATTGCACGTCTTAACGAAGCTGCGAAGCTGTTCCTCGAGGTTAACATGGGTGCAACAGCCATCGGTACAGGTATCAACACCGAGCCCGGCTATGCCAAGGCTTGTGTTGAGGCTCTTGCCCAGATAACAGGACGCGACTTTGTGCTTGCAGGCAATCTTGTAGAGGCTACCCCCGATGCCGGCTCATCTGTAATGTATTCATCTGTGCTCAAGCGCATGGCTGTGAAACTCTCTAAGATATGTAACGACCTTCGTCTGTTGTCGAGCGGTCCTCGCTGTGGCTTGAACGAGATTAACTTGCCTCCTATGCAGCCCGGTTCAAGTATCATGCCCGGTAAGGTAAACCCCGTAATCCCCGAGGTGGTGAACCAGATATGCTTCAGAGTGATTGGCAACGACCTCACTGTAACCTTCGCAGCCGAGGCTGGTCAGTTGCAGCTTAATGTAATGGAGCCGGTTCTTGTACACGCTATAATATCATCTATCCGTATGTTGCTCAAGGGTATGGCTCGTCTGCGTACATTATGTGTTGACGGTATAACAGCCAACGAGGGACATTGCCGCGAATTGGTAATGGGCAGCATCGGTATAGTAACAGCGCTAACCCCAACACTCGGTTACGAGAACTCTGCCAAGATTGCAAAGCGCGCTCTCAAAGAGAACCGCAGTGTATACGACCTTGTGCTCGAAGAGAATCTGCTTACAAAAGAAGAGCTTGATGAACTGTTGCGTCCCGAGAATATGATAGCTCCTCACAAGTTCTATGCAAAAAAATAAACTGTAATTATTAAATTGACACTCATTTAAGTTATAATAATTAAGTTAAGTCTAATTCTAACAACCTTTTCGACTCTGCCAATAGTGATATTCGCAGAGTCTTTTTTTGTTTAAGAATCTCTTGTCTATGTTAATTGTTATTGCATAAGGATTGTAAAAAAATATCATTATTCCCTTGTTCTCATTCAAGTAGAACTGCACCTTAATAAGGATGCAATATGAACCTACAATAGAAATGTAAGCAGTAACTTTATCAAACAACTACACCTTTGCTTTAAGAAACTCAGCGTGCTCTCCAAGGTTGTCGCTGCTGTAATGATAGTCGATATAAGCGACGGGTATTTGCTTATGTATCAGTGCGGGATATCCCGACCTCGTGCAAAGAATTGTATAGGATAAATAATGTGGATTAAAACATAAATTCTAAAAAAAACATTAAAACCCTCGTCAAAGAAAAGCAAAACCACTCTATAAACTGTTTATAAAAGAAAACAAACTTTATAAACTGCAAAAAAGAATGGAAAACACAAACATAGCTCACCTGCTCACCTTCGACGAGCAGACCATTGGAGAGATATATCAATACGCGCTCAAGTTTACCGACAATACGCAGCTTGCACTGTTGCTTACACACCGCACGCTGCCACACATAGTAGACTACAACAGGGTCCCGGAATGTTCGTTGCGTTATAAACTCAAGCAACATGCAAAGCAAGTCGTATGGGTGCAATTTATGGCATTAAACGAAAATACTCCAACCTGTGACTGCTGAGAAACTGAGCCCAAGCAGTGTGCAATCACCGCCTGTTTAAATATGCTTATTCGTATCTTTGAGTTACGCTCTAAGATACTTTCGCTCGCTGCAAAATATTCAAGTAACTTTGGCAAGAAAAGATAACTCGCTTAGAATAAATCGGTTGGTCGGATTGCATGAAAATTGGGTAACGAGATAGCAACCGTTCGTATTTCTGAGTTCTTCATTACTTTACTCCAATGTGATAACTCTTGACGCTACAA
>CAJGCJ010000077.1 GCA_904501775.1 uncultured Bacteroidaceae bacterium
AACGTAAAATGATTACGCCTTTTTTTGGGTGTTGCGGATCTCCCTCAGTTAGCCACTTGTTAAGACAAGTGTCTAACTATCGGTTAAACATCCCTCACACTGTTTCCAAAAAAAGTCTATCATTTTACTAATTTTCCTATGCGCATCAATGAGCCTATCAATGATTTGCGATCCTTGCGATGCAGCGGAGAATGGCTTCGTGTTTATTATTTGCTATAGTGATGCAGCGGATATGTTATCCGCTGCAAAATGAGTGTTAGGGTTTGTAACCCGAAATGATTTAGGGGATTGCAATTGACGGCACAAGCTAATAGCACACCACGCGGTACGAACTGCGTCCGTACTTCGCGTGACTAACTGCTGCTTGTGTCATCGATTGGTTTGAACAAATTCCTCGGCAGGTTTAAGTGCGTCAAGTTTACCTACATCAATAAATTCAAGATTAGAAGCTACTACACCAAATATAGGATATTTGGATGCTGCCCACATATAAAAGCTCATAATGGGGAAACGTACGCCCGATTCAGGATCTACAGCCAAGCCTTTCTCCTGAACATACTGCTGCATCAGTTCAAGCACCTTATCGCTGAGTATATGTATTCCCGAGAATCCTAAAGCCCTGCACTCTTTAGGCTCAATATCGGGGGATGTCACATGAAAATCGCCACTATCGGTGTTGAGCCAACCTACAAGGCGCATATCGTCGGGGTTAAAGAGCAGATAGCGCGAAGTTTTTCTATCGCTCACCAACAGTGAGGCTAAAGCATCGTCGCGCACCTGCGAAACAAACCAATCGATGTCACAGTTCGAGAGTATATCTACATTATGGATAAGGAAATGTCCGCAACCTTGCAGGAAGCGTCTTGCATGCAGCACCGCTCCGCCCGTCTCAAGCAGCTGTTTACGTTCGTCACTTATCTCCATAAGCATTTTGTTATCCTTATCATCGCGCGATGTGGTAATCCACTGCTCTTCATCTATCCATTTCTCTATCTTATCGGCAAAATAATGGATATTTACAACAGCCTCGTCAATGCCGCATGAGTACAACTTATGCGCTACATGATATATAAGAGGCTTACCGCACACCGGGACAAGAGCCTTAGGTAATGTATCGGTAAGGGGTTTTAACCGGGTACCAAGACCGGCTGCAAAAATCATTGCTTTCATATATGTCATTTATTGTAATAATCAAAAACAGAGACAAATGTAACGAATATTATCAAGCAAAACCAATTTAAAGCGACACTGTTTGCACACTTTTAAAACTATCTTAAAATAGTTGCTATCTTCGACCATTTTCAGTACCTTCGCACGAATAAATAAAAAAGCAAAATGTCGACAACGGATAACAATAACACATTCTATCAGAAAGCTATGCAGTGTGGAACACTGCTTGGTCTGTTGTGGATTACAATGTATGCATCTTGTGTATTGGGATTATCAGGCGGCAATCCGTTTTTCATAATACTGTTTATTGCGCTTAATATATTATCGCCATTCTATGCCGGTTATTTGACAACAAAATACCGTCGTGCCTTCTGCGACAACACCCTCACTTACGGCAAAGCATTAATCTTTGTATTCACAATGTATGTATGTGCATCACTCCTATCGGCTGTGGCACACTTTGTTTACTTTGAGTTCCTCGACAACGGCTTCTTTATGCAGATGCTTTTGGAGATGAAAAAAATAATGGAAGGCAACCCCCAACAGTTCAAGGAACTCAGCAGTGAATTCGGCGAGGCAGTAACACAACTGACAAGTTTAGGCACACGCGACATAGTAATAAACATTCTATTGTCAAACATAAACAACGGAATGTTATTATCATTAATAATTGCCCTTTTTGTAAAACGAAACAACTCTTGAACCCCGCATATGGATATATCTGTAATAATACCGTTATATAATGAATCTGAATCGTTGCCCGAGCTCACCGAATGGATTGAGCGTGTGATGAAAGAGAACAATTTCACATACGAGGTAATATTCATCAACGACGGAAGCACCGATGATTCATGGAGCATAATTGAGAAACTGCATCAAAAGAACTGTTGTATACATGGCATAAAGTTCCGACGCAACTATGGCAAGTCACCCGCCCTCTATTGTGGATTTGAAAGAGCCGCAGGCGATGTTGTCATAACCATGGATGCCGACCTTCAAGACTCGCCCGATGAGATCCCTACATTGTACAAGATGGTTATAGAAGAGGGCTATGACCTTGTATCGGGATACAAGAAGAAACGCTACGACCCACTAAGCAAGACAATACCTACCAAACTGTTTAACGCAACGGCACGCCTTGTATCGGGCATAAAAAACCTGCACGATTTCAACTGCGGACTGAAAGCCTACAAGAACGAGGTTGTGAAGAGCATTGAAGTTTACGGTGACATGCACCGCTACATCCCCTACCTTGCCAAGAATGCAGGATATACAAAGATAGGCGAACACATCGTACAGCATCAGGCACGCAAATACGGTAGCAGCAAGTTCGGCATAAACCGTTTCTTCCATGGCTACCTCGATCTTATGTCGTTGTGGTTCCTGTCGCATTTCAGCTACCGCCCAATGCACATATTCGGCCTATGGGGTTCGTTGGTATTCTTCTTAGGATTCATCTCGGCAGTAATTCTGGGAGCCAATAAGCTATATGCGCTTGCCGAAGGCATTCCCTTCAGACTGGTTACCGACTCTCCCTATTTCCACATATCACTGGCCATGATGATAATAGGAACACAACTGTTCCTGACGGGCTTCATCGCAGAGCTGGTAAGCCGCACATCGCAAGAGCGCAACAAATACAACATCGCAAAAGAGGTATAAGATGAAAAGAATCATAGGAATATCATTTGCCATTCTCGTCTTCGCACTTTTAACAGGCTGCGACAACGGTGGCGACTGTAATATAAATAACGTATCATATTACAGGACTATCTTTTATAATATAGACAGCGATACCGGCAAAGAGGTAAAGCACCAGTTCCCCGAGGTAGTGAATGTATCGCTTGTGGTAAACGGCAACGACTCGACCGTAGTGAATAACATGACCGATGCAACCGACCTTGCATTGCCCATGTGCTACACACAAGAGTGCGACACCGTAATAATAGAGTTTGGCAACATCACTGACAGCATGTTTGTAAAGCACACCAATATACCATATTTCATATCGATGGATTGCGGCACAGGCATGTACCACATGATAACAGGTGTCGACCATACAAACAACCTTATAGACTCGGTTGCAGTAGTATATAAACAAGTAAATTTCGACTCACATGAGAACATTAAGCTATATATTGCTCAGTAGTCTTATACTACTACAGCCTGTCATGAGCCTTGCACAACAGACCGGCGACAAGAAGAACGTTGTAACAGGCAATATACTCGATTTTCGCGGGATAAGCGTTTCTACCGACATTCTGGGCTATGCCTACACACTGCTCGAGGATTACATGAGTGGAGAAATTGCAATAGAGGCCAACTTGGGTAACAAATACTATCCTGTATTTGAGATGGGATATGGTACATGCGACTTTACCGACGAGACTTTCGGAATATCATATAAATCGGGAGCTCCATACTACCGCATAGGACTGAACTACAACTTCAACAACAAGATAGGAGAAGCACCTCGCAACAGCTACATATATGCATTGGGACGTTTTGCCTTCACACGTGCAAAGTATGATGTATGCACACCTCCCATACACGACCCTGTATGGGGTGGCGAAGTATCGCTCGACCTCACCGATGTAAACGGATATTACAGCTGGGCCGAGTTTGGTGTTGGTGTAAACGTAAAGATATGGAAGAACCTGCGAATGGGCTGGAGCATACGATATAAGGCACGACTCAACCAAGTGACAGGAAACAACTCAAGAATGTGGTATGTACCCGGATTTGGCAACAGCCGTCACACCACATTCGGTGGAACATACAGCATCATCTACAACATACCATTCAAATAATATTTTATGAAACCTTGGAAAATTATATTCCTCATATTCCTTGTTGTTGCATCGGTAATGGTAATAGCAAACGAGCCGCCCTACCTCAACAACAAAGGCTATATATTCGGCACATATTATAACATAAGCTACAAGCACAAGGAGGATGTACAGAACAAGATTGAAGAGTGCCTGAGAACTGTAGACAAGTCACTCTCGCCATTCAACAAACAGTCGGTGATAACTGCGATAAACAACAACACCGACATAACACCCGACTCACTTTTCACACATGTCTTTTTACTTGCACAGGATATCTCATCAAAGACAGATGGAGCATTCGACATCACAGTAGCTCCATTGGTAAACGCTTGGGGATTCGGTTTCAAGGAGGGATACAGAGTAGACAGCACCACTGTAGACTCGCTGAAGCAGTACATCGGATACAAGAATGTGACTCTTAAGGACGGCAATATTATAAAGAAACATGCCCAGACGATGCTCGATTGCAGTGCCATTGCAAAGGGCTACGGATGCGACCGTGTAGCGCAGCTATTCAATTCACTCGGGATAGAGAACTACATGATAGAGATTGGAGGTGAGGTTGTTGCTAAGGGCAAGAACAACAAATCGATGCCGTGGAGCATTGGTATCAACAAACCCACTGAGGACAAGGAGGGAACAAACACCCAACTACAGGAGATTCTGCATATAAGCGGAAAGAGCCTTGCCACATCGGGCAACTACCGTAACTTCCGTTACGAGAATGGCCGTAAGCTATCGCACACTATTGACCCCAAGAGCGGATATCCAGTAGAGCACAACCTGTTATCGGCAACTGTAATAGCAGACAACTGTGCAACAGCCGATGCCTTTGCCACATCATTCATGGTTATGGGATTGGAACGTGCTATCGAAGTATGCAAAGAGAATAATCTTGAAGCATATTTCATATACAGCAATGAGGACGGTTCAATAGCTGTACATGAGACCGAGGGAATGAAAAGATACCACAAATAAGATTGAAACAGAGTTGCATAGAAGCATCTTGAACGACTTGAAATAGCGTGCAAGGGTATTTCCCTTTGAGTTCAGAAACAATTAAAGCAGTTATCCGCATGGATAACTGCTTTAATTTATAATAGAATTTCTTCTGATTACTGAGCAGACAACATCTCGTGCATAGAGGCTGCGGCCTTGCGTCCGTCACCCATTGCAAGGATAACTGTAGCACCACCGCGAACAATGTCGCCACCTGCAAATATTGTAGGAATAGAAGACTGCATCTTCTCATTTACAGCAATGGTATTCTTGCGTCCAAGCTCAAGGCCCTCCACTGATGTAGGAACAAGAGGATTGGGCGATACACCTACGCTGACAACAGCCATATCGATGTCAATTGTCTCAATAGCACCCTCTACAGGAACAGGTGAACGACGTCCCGAAGCATCGGGCTCGCCAAGCTCCATCTTCTGCAATACAATCTGCTTTACACAACCCTTCTCATCGGCAATGTATTCGATAGGGTTATGGAGTGTAAGGAATTCCACGCCCTCTTCTTTAGCATGTTTAACCTCCTCGAGACGTGCAGGCATTTCGGCCTCGGAACGGCGGTAAATAATCATGGCTTTCTCGGCACCAAGACGCAATGCTGTGCGCACCGAGTCCATAGCTGTATTACCGCCACCTACGACAGCAACACGCTTACCCATGTGCATAGGAGTATCGCTGTCGGGGTTTGATGCATCCATAAGGTTTACACGTGTAAGATACTCGTTAGAAGAGAGGATATTTATAGAGTTCTCACCGGGAATATTCATAAAATTGGGAAGACCGGCACCTGATGCCACAAAGATACCCTTGTAGCCATCGTCCTCGAGCTGCTTGATAGAGAGAGTCTTTCCAATCACACAGTCCTTGACGAACTCCACACCCATCTGACGAAGAATCTCAATCTCGGTCTCAACAATTGCGTTGGGGAGACGGAACTCTGGAATACCATATTTAAGTACACCGCCAATCTCGTGCAATGCCTCAAATACAGTTACCTGATAGCCGAGCTTTGCCATGTCACCTGCGAATGACAATCCGGCAGGACCTGAACCCACAACGGCAACCTTGATACCGTTAGAAGCTGCGACCTCGGGAACTTCGTTAAGACCGTTCTCGCGTGCATAATCGGCTGCGAAACGCTCAAGCGCACCGATAGCCACAGGCTTATGACCCATCTTGATGTGTACACACTTCGACTCGCACTGTTTCTCTTGCGGACATACACGACCACAAACGGCAGGCAGTGAACTTGTCATCTTGAGAACTTTGGCAGCTGCGCCAAATTCGCCACGTTCGATATTCTTAATGAATGAAGGAATCTTTATATTTACAGGGCAACCCTCCATACAACTGGGATTAGGACAGTCGAGACAACGCTGAGCCTCTTGCACAGCCATCTCTACTGTAAGACCACGGTTAACCTCTTCGCGCAGTTTTGTTGCGCGATAAGCGGGCTCCAGTTCGGGCATTTCGCAACGCTCTATTGCTGCTCTATCCTTTGCTTTCAGAGCAGAGCGCAAATCGACACGCCATGGTGCATTGCGGTCGGTAAGATCGTCGGCAACCACGGCACAGGAATCATCGTGCTCGTGAAGGAACTTATCCATCTCCTCTTGTTCCTCTTGCTTGAAAGAGCCCAAACGCTGCATCATACCGTCGAAGTCGACCTGATGACCATCGAACTCGGGACCGTCGACACAAACGAATTTTGTCTTGCCGCCAACTGTAACACGACATGCTCCGCACATACCTGTACCGTCGACCATGATTGTATTCAATGATACTTCAGTGGGTATCTCATACTTCTTTGTGAGCAGACATACGAACTTCATCATCACCGCAGGACCTATTGCAACGCACTTATCAACTTTCTCGCGCTTGATAACACGCTCAACGCCCTCGGTTACAAGTCCCTTATCGCCATACGAGCCGTCATCTGTCATTATGATGACCTCGTCTGAAACGGCACGCACCTCTTCCTCGAGGATTATAAGGTCTTTAGAACGGCCTGCAAGCACAGATATAACTCTGTTACCGGCCTTTTTGAGTGCTGTGGCAATGGGCAGCATAGGAGCTACACCTACACCACCGCCGGCACAGACAACTGTACCAAAATTCTCGATGTGTGTAGCCTGTCCCAAAGGACCTACAACATCTTCGATATAGTCGCCCTCGTTAAGGTCGCACAAACGCGAAGAACTCTTACCCACCTTTTGTATAACCAATGTGATAAGGCCTTTCTCGGCATCGGCATGAGCAATGGTGAGAGGAATACGTTCGCCCTTCTCTCCTATTCTAACTATCACAAAGTTACCGGCACGATAAGCCTTGGCAATGAGAGGCGCCTCGACACGCAGGCGGAACACCTTCTCGGAAAATTGTTCTTTTGATACAATTCTGTACATAACTCTCTATTTATAATAAGTTACTTACGAAACGTCATTAATCAATAATCTCGAATCCGCAATAGGGAACAAGAGCCTTAGGAATGCGAATACCCTCGGGAGTCTGGTTATTCTCGAGCAATGCAGCCACTATACGAGGCAAAGCAAGTGCCGAACCGTTCAAAGTGTGGCAAAGCTCAGTCTTCTTGTCAGCATTGCGATAGCGGCATTTCAGACGGTTGGCCTGATAGTTATCGAAGTTAGATACTGATGAAACCTCGAGCCAACGCTGCTGAGCCTCGGAATATACCTCAAAGTCGAAGCAAAGGGCAGCTGTAAAGCTCATGTCACCACCGCAAAGACGCAGTATACGATAGGGGAGTTCGAGCTTTTGCAACAAGCCTTCTACATGCTCGAGCATCTCTTTGTGCGACTCCTTGCTGTGCTCGGGAGTGTCGATACGTACGATCTCAACCTTTGAAAACTCGTGCAGACGGTTAAGACCGCGTACATCCTTGCCATAAGAGCCGGCCTCGCGACGGAAGCACTGTGTATAGGCACAGTTCTTGATAGGCAACTGCTTCTCGTCGAGAATCACATCACGGTAGATATTTGTCACAGGTACCTCGGCTGTAGGAATAAGATATAAATCATCGAGCTGGCAATGGTACATCTGTCCCTCTTTATCGGGCAACTGTCCTGTACCGTAACCCGAAGCCGCATTGACTACGGTAGGAGGCATTATCTCGACATAACCGGCCTTGCGTGCCTCGTCGAGGAAGAAGTTGATAAGCGCACGCTGCAACTGAGCGCCCTTACCCTTATAAACTGGGAATCCTGCACCTGTAATCTTGACACCGAGATCGAAATCTATAAGATCGTATTTCTTTGCCAATTCCCAGTGAGGGAGTGCATTCTCGGGCAAAACAGTCTCAAGACCACCGCTCTTCTCAACCACATTATCCTCGGCTGTAGCACCCTCGGGTACCTCGTCATAAGGGATATTGGGAATTGTATAAAGAATCTCCTGTGTCTTGGTTGCTGCGGTATCCATTTTCTCCTGAAGTTCCTTAGCCTTCTCCTTGAGCGATGCCACCTCGTTCTTAACCTGCTCGGCCTCATCGTGGGCACCAGCTTTCATCAACTGACCAATCTTTGCGGCATACTGCTTGCTCTCGGCAAGTGCAGCATCAAGTTCGGCCTGCGCGGCGCGACGCTGTCTATCGAGTTCAAGAACCAACTCTATTGTCTCCTTTGCATTCTTAAAATGCTTCTTTTCAAGACCTTTCAATACTTTCTCGGTCTCTTGGCTGATAACTTTAATTGTTAACATATTATTTATTTTAGCTATTATCTTATCTATTTCTACGAATTTACAAATTTACAATATATTTTCAGTTTTTTATTAAAACATAAAAAAAAAGACAGCCGTTGGCTGTCTTTTTTTTACGAATGAACTAATTGTTATTAGTTTTTCTCGAAGGGAGCTACAGATACATAGCTCTTATTGTTCTTACCACGCTTGAAGTTAACTACACCGTCAACCAAAGCATAGAGAGTGTGGTCGCTACCCATACCGATATTGTTACCGGGATTGTGTACAGTACCACGCTGACGAACAATGATATTACCGGCTTTGCATACCTGGCCACCCCA
>CAJGCJ010000078.1 GCA_904501775.1 uncultured Bacteroidaceae bacterium
ACGAATGCTCATTAGTTTGCTTTAGGAATGTAGAGATTATATCATCGGCAGTGTATTTTACTAGTTTGTTCTCCAAATGGGCGATGATACTATGTAGGCGTTTAATATCCCAATCGATGCGGCCTTCAATGGACTGAAGATAGTTCTGTCGGCTGCTACCAGCAAAGATTATTGAGTTTTCATCCTCGTTCCACTCGTGCATAAAGAGTCGGTAATCCGTCTTTAATTGACGGATTACACGATTCTGAATGATTTGATAATAGATTGTTCCCTCCTTGTTTTCATTTGTTGAGGGTCGAAACTTTACCTTAATACTTGCCATAGGCTTATGGTTCTCTTTAGGTATTATTTCAGCATCCCACACCGTTCAACGTCTGCTGCAGCAGTTGATTGAGATTCTCATCGCTCTGTTCTTTTTCCTTGTTCAGCTTTACCAGAAAATCGGCTGTGGTTTTTAGTGCTTGGTTTATTGTTCCGGGGTCCTCGCAGTCGTGTGTCAGTTTTTCGAGTCTTTGGATAAGACGGTAGAACAACGATAGCGTCTCGTTGTGTACATCGTTGATGGTTATTTTATTGCCTTTCTTTGCCATTGTTTTTAAGGTTTCGTTACAAATCGCAAATATATGCGTGCATGTGTCTTTTGTTGTTGTAAAAGTGATAAAACTTATTGAGAATCAGTAAATTGTTATTTCTGCAACAATGTTTTTTCTTTCAGTGCTTTCATTTGCAAATGATTTTAAAATTATAAAACTATGTCATTTACAAAACTATTGAGCGGGCTTGGTGGAGCTGTCGGTTT
Organism: uncultured Bacteroidaceae bacterium; assembly: GCA_904501775.1. Taxonomy (GTDB): domain Bacteria; phylum Bacteroidota; class Bacteroidia; order Bacteroidales; family Bacteroidaceae; genus HGM04593. The sequence continues at coordinate 800 of CAJGCJ010000078.1, forward strand.
TATCTCGGGTATTAAAGGACTCTATGATTCAAGCGAGGCTGCAAAGGCTCAGAAATCTTTATTGAAAGAGAGAAAAGCTGCCGAGGCGGCATGGTACAGGCGTAATTATTATGGCGACTTTCTGAATGGTTCGTTGTCGCGTGCGGCTATGAAACGTGTTGAGAGGACAATGCTCGGGCAAAACAGGCTCAACAGAGCATACTCCAAAGTGAATGGGGCAACACCCGAGCTGGCTGCAGAACGTAGCAGGCAGGGGCTGCAGAGTATGGAAAATGTCGTAACATCTCTTGCTGCAAACGACAGTGAGAGAAGAAACAGGGTTGATGCTCTTCATCAACAGAACCGGAATGCACTGTATACCCAGCAGATGCAGCAGTTGAATATGGACGAACAGTTTGGTACAAGTGCATCAGCCGGCGGTTTTGAACTGTTGAAAAATGCTCTGCTTGGAGTCAATTGGGGTAAAGAGAAGTAGCCTATGAGTACTTACGATGAATATGAAAAGGGGTTATCGGCTGCTGTGGACTTTGAAAGTGATTACAGGAAAAAGTTGCAACGCAAACGTAATGCGGCCCTTGTAACAGATATAGCAACTAATCTGTTATCGTTGTTTTCACGTGCGCACGGAGGACGTGTTCCTGTAACTACCAACGGTACAGCAGCGGTAAATAGCAAGATTGCCGAGTCGGAGCAGCGCATGCTGGCTGCAATGCACGATTACTCGGGGCGTAAAGCGGCATTGTCATTTAAAGAGTTGTTTGATGGAGTGAAACCTATCACTCTGACTCCGGGACTGCTGCAAAAGAAGATAAAGCTTATCGATATCAAACCATTTGACAAAGCAAAGAGGACTTTGAGCATAATAAATAATAATACGAATAAAAATAAATAAAACTATGGAACATTTGAATGAAAACAGAGGTGTCGCAAGATACCAGCAACCAAAAAAGAGAAAAGATTATAATCCTTATCCCCAGGGTGAGCAACAGCTCGGGCAGGGTGGTGATGATTATCTGTCGTCGTTGAGACGTGGTGTGGATATAGGTGGCGATTATATAAAGGAGAGTCAAAGAAGGTGGAACGAGTGGTCGCCTGAGAATGGTGAGCAGACTCTTCTTAACAGACAAAAGGAGTCGCTCTTCCCGAAGGATAGCGAGGAACGCCGTCGTCGCAGTTTCGTTACTGCGCCTAATGTGGTGAATGAGGCGATAGATGAGTATTACAACAATACTTTCCGTCCCAATTTCGAGAGTGTGCGCAAGAGTGCCGATGACAGGGCTTTCGAGGCTTATAAGCGTAATGTGGTGCCGGGTGCCAATCCTTTTACGGCTTTGGGTGCAATGCGTCGTGAGACCGACCCTCAGAAAATGCTTGACGAGGCAATGTATATGCCCGATGATGGAAGGCTTGATGAGATAGCACAACGCTATGCCGGATATGCCGGCCTTGATCCTGACGTGTATCGCAGAACTGTGCTTGAGCCTGCCATAAGAAACAGGGCTGTGGGCGACCTTGTCGAGAGCAGTACACCAAAAAGCAGTGTCGAATATCTGGGTCGTCAGGCATGGAAGAAATCGCTCTTCGGTGGCCTAACCGACCTCGCTCTGCAGGGCTATTCCGGTACTAACAATCATCGTTTTATAGATGACGCTGCAATGGAGAACTACAACCCTTCGCGTGCTGAACGATGGGGTGCCGGTGTCGGCGGTCTTCTGCTCGACAGCGGAGTATTTTCCGGAATAGGCTCTGCTGCATCGAGCGTGACTAAACTCACGACAAATTTTCTAAAGAACAGGGCGGTGTCGCAGATGATTGCAAAGGGTGCCGGCACTGTTTCGCGCGAGGCTGCCGAGCAGGCTGTGAAAAAGAGTATGGTAAACAGTTTGGGGGCAAAGATTCTCCAGAGCTCAATGAATCAGGGACTGACGCTTGGCGCATACGATGCAGCGCATAGCGTTGTGAACGATTTGCTGCACGGCGAAAGTGTTGATGCAGGTGCTGCAACATCTGCTTTTGCTCATGGCGCGGCAACGGGTGCTATGCTTGGTGTTGCAGGTACACCGCTTAGAGAGATATCGCGCGGTCTCACCGGAGGTAAGAAAATTGCTGCGTCGGCAGGAGTACTCAGTGCCGAGTCGGCGGTGTTTACGGCATCTACCCAATTAAGCAAGGCTGCATCGGGTGCCGAGATTGAGCCGATAGACCTTGTATATGATTTTGGTGAGAGTATGGCCACACTATTGGCTATGCGCATGTCGCATTGGAGACCGTCGGGAGGCGATGCTAAACTCAACAGTGTGGGACGTTTGAAGAGCGAACTTCGATTCTCGCAACCCGAGGCCGAGGAGATTGCAGGTAACGGTGTCAACCCCGATGCATTCATAACCAATCTCGAGCGCTCGCTGAATGTGTATCAGAAGAACAGTGAACGTTCGGTCGAAGAGGTACGCAACGACTATCTGCGCCTTATGAGTTCGTCTGACCTGTCGGCTGCAACACGTGCAAAACTCTTGTTTCTTGTCGAGAATAAACTCTCTTCGACCCCTCCGGCTGTTGTCGACTATAGTATAAGCCCACGAAAAGAAGGCGGCTATAATTTCGTTACGCTCGATGCCGAGGGACGAAAGATTGATACCCGCGTGTGCATGGATAAGGAGAGTGTGAAGAGTGCGCTTTTCATTTGTACCGGCGATGTGCGACGCAACAGAATTGCCGAGAATGAGAGGTTGCTGATGCAGAACTACGACTCACAGAACTTCTTCCGTCAAGCCGGAAAATATGCGTTGGAGACCGGTACTAAGGTCGATGTCATATCAGATGCTATGTACAAAAAGGCAAATGGCGAGCCGTTGACAGCCACAGAGCAGGGCATAATGGATGATATCCTGCAGCGTTCGAACTATAAGGACAATGAGGTGGCACAGATGCTTTACGGTATCCGCCGTAACCTTGAGGTCGAGTATGGTCTTAAGGAGGGCAGTCTGTTGGCTGCGGTTAATAAGAGCACTTTCCATTGCTCACCAAAAGAGAACGAGGCTCTCAATGCCTACGAAAAGAGAATAGAGAGTGAGGTTCATGCCCTCTACGATGGAGTGTCGCAGTCGCGTGCAATGGAGTTGTCGGCCGACGGCAGACGCTTTGCCGGTCTTGGAAACGAGGAACTGAAGAAGGCCGAGGGTGAGAGCTATGTGACAAATGCCATAAGAACGGGCGAGGGACTTAATGAAGGTTCTATTCCCACGATAACCGAGAAATATGGCCTTTTTGCTAACGACCTTCGTCAACCCGAGGATTGGAATAACGAGTTTGTCTGGAACACACGCCGTCACAAGCATCGCAAAAGCGATATTGAGAAGATGGGCGACGAGGTGACCGAACTTGCTCGACGCTTGGGATGTGATGTAGAGCTGATACGCAGCGAGAAAGAGATTTCTGAACTTGACGCCGAGTATAGCGACAAGGTACGCTCGCTTGGCTGGTTCGATGAACACAACGACAGGATTGTAATAAACCTTCCCAATAATGCCAATGTCAAAGAGGCAAAAGTAACAGTTGTTCACGAAGTGGTGGGACACAGAGGACTTGCCGGACTGTTCGGAAACTATTATTACGATTTCCTCGAAGAGGTGTATACACGCGGCAGCGACGAGGTACGCTCGGCAATCGAATATCAGGCGAGCAGAAAGGGCGGCTCCTATCATGCCGGAGTGGATGAGTATCTTGCTATTCTATCGGAGAAGACATATACGACACCCGAACAGCGCTCTCTGTTGCAGCGACTGCGCGATTTCGTGCGCGAGATGTTGCAGCGCTTCAATATATACAAGGGACGCATAACCGAACACGATCTTACATCGCTCATCCAGCGTCACCACAGCGCTATCCTTGAGGGTAAGTCTCCCGACAGTTATCGCCGTAAGGCGTTTACTCCGTTCGAAACGGCATGGCGAGGCGACGGCGGATATTACAACGACAGAGTCGCATGGGAGAGGTATAACAGATATATGAAGCAGAACCCCGACCTGGATGGGCTGGCTCCCGGATTCCACGATTTCAAACGCAGGATATATGGCGGAGAGGATACTTACGATGATAATAAGCAGACGCATCACCGTTACATCGGTGAGACCGGTGTAGAGGAGTTTGATAAAATTTCGCCCGGACATAAGGAGAATCTGGAGCATGCCAAAGATTATGACTCGCATTCGCACAGAAGATTCAGAGTGAAGTATATGCATAATTGGGAGAAGTCACCCTATGGGGAGTGGAGAACATTCATCCCTTATCAGGTTGACGAGGTCAAACTGAAGGATTACATACACCGTACATTGAAAGTACTTGACCAGAAACGTGCTTCGGAGTATTTCCAGATTATGTGTAAACCCGAGAAGAAGCGTACGGAAAAAGAAAAAGAGTTTCTCGAGAAGTGCCTCTTTGTTGCATCGCAGTTCGATGACCATGTGGTACTCGACGATATTGTTGTAGACGAGATGCTATATAAGGTGTATCCCGGAATAGATAAGATACCTGTTGTGTTCCACAATTTGAATGACCGTCTCAGTTTCTATGATGCCGAAAACAAAGTGATAGTTGTAGACAAAAGAGGTTTCCTCATACCCAAGGAACTGAAATTCTCGCTGATGTCGACGATGTATCATGTGGTGCAGGAACGGGAGTCATATAAGTTTCAGCCTGTTTATAAAGATGAACTTATTTATCAGCTCAGTAAGATATATGCCGAGGCACGATATCAAAGATCGCTGTTGCCGTTGTTTGAAAAAAAAGATGCAAATACAGGTGAAAAAATATCAGATTTCGAAAAGTTGTACGGAATATCGATATATGACTTCAAAGAGAAGTATCCCACTCTCGAGAGCTTTCTTAAAGACTACATGGGTAATGAGTGGCCCGACAAGGGAGGAAAAATGTTCTATAATGTCTCTACAACGACAGATGAGATGAAGAAATTCCTTTTGGGTCCTCTTGATATCATAGACGAGAGTGTTGCAAAAATTAAGAATCGTGCCAAGGTAAATGCTCCAAGCGGTATTACATTATCAGAAGCCGAGAGATTGAGACGAGAACAAATGGAGTTGGAAGAGATTGAAAGAAGACGTCTCGGAAAACCTGCACGCGGCGAAGAGGATATCCTTGCAGAATTCGAACGTATTTACGGACAAAAAAGGTAACACCTCTCCTGTGGTCTATTATGTTTAACAAATCTGAAATAGAAGATGAACAAGTTCCTGAATAAGAATGTAAAGGCTGCACATTGCGACAAAAGCGGAACATTGCCCGTTGAAAAGGGCAGTGCTATAGACTTTCTCAACGAATGTGCTGCATGCTGGAACGCACTCGACGAGGCGCGCCGCAAACTGCGGCGCAGCCTCATGTATAGCTATGGTGACCAATGGGGTGATTATGTGCGCGACCCCGACACACAAAACTATATAACCGAGGGCGAACTGATAAAGAAGAATGGCAAAGTTCCGTTGAAGAACAATATGATTGCTCCAATATTAAGCAATATCGACGGACAGTTGCGCCAGAATCTAATGCGTCCGGTCTGTGTGGCACGCGACCGCACCCATGCAACGCTGGGCGAGATGATGTCGGTTGCTGTTGAGTATGTGCACGACATAAATGAGATTGAAGAGCTCGACTCCGACTCTATGCGAATGCTGTTGAACGGTGGTATGACGGCGCAACGCATCGAATATGGCAAAAATCCGGGTAAGGGCAAGAGTGATGTGTGGGTCTATAACGTGAATCCCTCGCGCCTGTTTTTTAATACCAATCTCGAGGATGTGCGCATGTGGGACGTAACATGTATAGGTGAACTGATAGATATTCCGCTCGATGATGTACTTGCACATTTCGGTACCACTCCCGAGGAAAAGGAGCGAATCAAGGATATTTATGGCGAAGGTGACGGGAATCATCTATACAGTGGGGCGATGCAGGGCGATGAATGTGACAACTTGGCCTTCTACTCGGCATCGCGCAACGATTTGTGCCGTGTCATACTCGGTTGGAAATTAGAGTCGCGCGATGCCTACTGCTGGAACGACACACTGAACGGTACATGGGGCTATCTGCCTTACACTCCCGAGAGCAAGTTCCTGCTCGATACGGCTAACGGGCAACGTCGTGCTGCGGCGACTGAACGTGGTATAAGTGACGATGATTTCTTGGGAATAGAGTATGACTATACAACCGAACGCTATTGGTATTATCGTTACATGTCGCCTTATGGCGATGTGTTGAAAGAGGGACGGAGCCCCTATTGGCATGGCGAACATAACTATGTGCTGCATCTCTATCCGTTGGTTCAAGGAAAATTGGGAAATTATGTCGAACAGTTTATTGACCAGCAACGTGCAATAAACCGCACCGCTACGCTCATAGACTTTATTCGCGGTACATCGTCGAAAGGTGTGCTTGTTGTAGATGATGATGCATTTGAAAGCATGTCGCGCGACGAGGTCATCGATGAATATGTGCGTTATAACGGTGTGCTGTTCGTCAAACTGAAACCCGGACAGAGCATAGATGGAGTGGTGCGGCAGTATAATAGTGGTGCAGCTGTTGCCGGCGATTTCGAACTGCTCAATCTGCAGTTGAGGCTTATAAATGAGATATCGGGAGTAAACTCGGCAATGCAGGGACAGGCACCCAAAGCCGGTACGCCTGCAAGTCTCTATGCACAACAGGTGCAGCACTCGTCATTGAATATGCGTGGACTGTTTGATGCTTTCCGTACATTCAGACGCCGCCGCGATATAAAACTGATGAAGACAATACAGCAGTATTATAATGACAACCGTTATCTCGAAATAGCCGGTAACGATTACAATGATGAGGCTAAATGGTACACACCGCAGAAGGTGCAGAATATGGAATTTGACCTCACTGTAACTGAAGGTTATAACACACCAGCCTATCAGATGCTTGCAAATGATTTCCTTATGGAACTTTTCCGTGCACAGGTGGTAGATGTGAAGACTATGCTCGAGAATAGTTCCTATCCGTTTGCCAAAAGAATTCTCGAGGCAATCAAGCGTAACGAGGAGCAGGCAGCCAACGGCGCACCTATGTCAGGAATTCCGCCCGAACTGTTGTCCCAATTGGCAAACCAAGGCGGTAATGGGCATACGGAAAATGTATAACAAAGGCAAAAGGTGGTGTACCGGCACTGTTTGTTAGGTAATATTGATGTTTTTTGCTCCCGGTTGCTGCTTTTTTGTAAAAAACTATGTATCTTCGTAAAATAAAAAACAGACAATATTTAATTTTATAAATTCAGGTAATGATGAAAAAGATTCTTAATGTATCACTAATGCTGTTGATGTTTGTTGCAATGGTATCGTGCAGCACAACAAAGTCATTTAACAAGAGTTTCGAAAAGAATGGTTATACAATGGCTGCCCTTACTCCACAACAGCAAATTGAGATTGCTCCCGTTATGAGCAACGTACCCTCGTTGAACGAGAATGCAATAGCTTATCTTGTTACAGGCGATGCTATAACATTCGTGTATAAGGCAGAACCTGCTGTGTGGGATAATTATGTGGCTGCATTGAAGGCTGTAGGTTTTTCTGATATGGGTATCGGTCTTGTAAAGGCTGATAAGAATGCAGGCATCACATATAATGTGTCGGGTAAACATACTACTGTCTACAAGGAGTCAGTACTTATTGTAACATATACACATGCGAAATTCTGATACAGCAGAAAGTAAATAAGAATGAGGCCGGGTCAAAAGTATTTTTGCTCCGGCCTCTCTGTTTTTGTTTTATCGGTAAGATTTTAGTTGCTTCCACCGTTTGCTATCAAGGTTTATCAAAATTGAGCCTACATCACCCCACTTGCGGTAACAGGGAACATTTCTCTATACGGAAATTTTTGACAATTACATTGTCGATTTTCGGCTGCACTCGCCAATAATAAAATGGGGAGCCTCGTTCTATTAGTCATCATCGTTGCTTGAGTTTTTCATTTCATTGGCAACCAATTCTTGCAACTTGTTCTTCGGAAGCAAATATTGATATTCTGCAACACCAATTGGTTTGTTTACATCTTGCAGAGCCAATTCAACCTCCAAATGGTCTTTTTCGGCACACAGAATGATACCGATAGAGGGATTTTCATCGGGAGCCTTTTCTAACTTATCCAGCAAAGACAGATAGAAATTCATCTTACC
>CAJGCJ010000079.1 GCA_904501775.1 uncultured Bacteroidaceae bacterium
AAGGTCGGCATTGCTCTCCTGCTGGTCCTCATATGAACCGGCTACGTCGATGCTGTATCCGCTGGGGATGTTCATTTTGTCTATTATAGAGAATCCATAATTAACACCGTCGCTAAGCGCAGCACCTGCTGCCATTACAGCATCAACGGTTACAATACGTTCGCGGTCCTTACGCTCGATAGTAGGTGGCAATTCGCGCTGTACAACCTCTCCAAGATCCTTTACACGTACAGGCTTACCATTCTTCGAGTATAGGATGATGTTCTCAATGTCCTCGATGCTTGTACGGCTCTCGGGTTCGTAACGTACCTTTACATCATACTCGTCTCCATCCTCGCGGAAGTATGTTGCCAAAGCTCCATTGTAGCGGTTGCGCAGATATGTGGCTGCTGTTGCAAGGTTCAGGCCATGCATGGCAAGTTTCTCGCGGTCGAAATCAACCTGATACTCGGGCTGGTAGTCGCTACGGCTAATATTAACCTGTGTAATGATATCGCTCTTGCGAAGTGAGTCGGCAAGTTCCTTTGACAGGCGGTCTGTTATTTCAAAATCATATCCGTATATTTCGAAAGATGCCATGGTCTGGCCGCCCATACCGCCACCGCCACCGCCTTGCTGTATATTGCTTCGGGCAATTTCGGGGAAGTTCTTTACATCGGCACGCATCTGGTCGCAAATGACGGCAAGTCCTATTTCACGTTCGGTCATAGGTGTAAATGTCATGTTGAAACTTATGATGTGTGAACCGTTGTCGCTCATAGAGGCAAAAGCGTTGTCTTCGCTGGCTTGTCCCACACGGAAGTTACAAGTCTTCATATCTTTTCCGTAACGCTCCTGCCACAGTTTTGTCAGCTGCATGGCAATATCCTGTGATATCTCTACGCGTGTACCGATAGGAAGCTCTAAGGTTGCGCTTGCACGTGCATTATCCTGTGATGGGAAGAACTCACTCTTAATATAGGGGAATGACATTAGACTGACAAAGAATACTGCAAAGCAGGCTAAAAGTGTAGTCCAACGGTGGCGTACAGCCCAATTGATTCGGTTTGCATACCATATATCAAGCTTGTCGAGAGCTTTGGCTATAGGTGTGTAGAATATCTTGAATGCTTTACTCTGTTTTTTCTGCAGTCTGAGCATTTTTGAACAGAGCATTGGGATAAGTGTAAGTGCAGCAATTGTAGAAACAACCATGATGATACACATCATCCAACCCAACTGCTTGAAGAGTACACCTGCCATACCCGTTACCATTGTCAATGGGAAGAATACTGCCAACATGGTAAGTGTGGATGCGATAACAGAAATCGCAACCTCATTTGTTCCATGTATAGCTGCGCTCTTGGGGCTTGAGCCACGTTCGATGTGTGTTGTAACGTTCTCGAGCACCACGATGGCATCATCCACAACGTTGCCAATGGCTATACTCAAACACGAAAGTGAAATAATGTTGAGTGAACCGTCTGTTATAAGCAGGTATATGAATGATGCAATGAGTGAGAATGGAATGGTAAGACCAATGATTATGGTTGCTCTCCAACGTCCAAGGAATGCGAATACCACCAGCATCACAAAGAGAAGAGCATATGCAATTGTCTCAGTCAATGTGAATACAGTTTGTATGATATTTTCCGATGTATCGGCAATAATACCTATTTCAATATCAGAGGGAAGGCGCTTCTGAAGCTTGGGAAGAGCCTCGCGTACAGCATTTGCAATGGCTACAGAGTTACCACCGGTCTGCTTCTGTACAATAATCATGGCACCCTGCTTACCATCGGTAAATGCCTTTTGAGCACGCTCCTGCACGTTGTCAACCATGCGTGCAATATCTTTAAGGTAAACATTTGCTCCATTCATGCTACCTACAACAAGGTTCATCATCTCCTGTGGAGAATCGAACTCTCCTTCGACACGGAGTGAGTATGTGTTGCTTCCAATATCGAAACTACCGCCGGGTATGTTGCGGTTCTCTGATGCAATAATGTTGCTGACTGTCTCAACGGGGATGTTGTATGCCTCCATCTTGACGGGGTCCATATATATGTTGATCTCGCGTTCAGGTGCACCTACAATAGATACAGTACCTACACCATCGATACGCGCCAATGGATTGGCAATGTTGTCGTCAAGAATCTTGTATAGTGCAGCTTGGCTCTCTTCAGCCTTCACCGAGAGCATCATGATAGGAATCATGTCGGCCGAGAACTTGAAGATGATAGGGTTATTAACACCGTCGGGCAGGGTAGAGATAACCATATCAAGCTTGTCGCGAACATCGTTTGTCAATACATCGATGTCATAACCGAATTCAAACTCCAGTGTTACAACAGATATGTTCTCGCGCGATTGTGAACTGATATGTTTTAGGTGTTCTACCGAGTTAAGAGTGTTCTCAAGAGGACGTGTTACGTTGTTCTCGATATCCGATGCACTTGCACCCGAGTAGCTTGTCATTACCATTATGGTGTTGGTCTCGATGTCGGGTATAAGGTCGATAGGCAACTTCGAGAATGAGAAGATACCGAATACGACAACAGCTATAAAGCATAATGCTGTCATTATCGGGCGTTTTACAGCTCCTTCATATAGACTCATAGCTTATATTTTTATTTGTGTATACTCTTAATATATTACTTAATCACATTTACCTCAACACCGTTGTGGAGTCCTGCCTGTCCTGCAATAACAACGTCAGAACCCGATTCTAAGCCTGAGATAAGTTCGTAGTTGCTGCCCAAACGGTTGCCTATAATAACCTTATCGTAGCTGACCTTGCCGTTCTTGTATGTGTATACATAGTAGTCGCCGCTACCGGCCTGTTTGATTACTGCAGCATCGGGAACAACAACGTGCTCGGCATTGCCAAAGTTTATTGTTGCATAACCGAACATACCGGGACGTACGCGACGGTCGCTGTTAGCCAATGTAATCTCTACGGGGAAAGTGTGTGTTGATGCGTCGATGGTGGGGTATACGATGCTTATCTTGCCGTTGAATACCTCGTTGCCGTAGGTGTCAAACTGAAGTGCTACCTCTGTACCCTCTTTAACCTTTGAATAGTGCTTTTCACTGATGTTCACCTTCATTTTTACGGGTGTAATCTGCTCTATAGTGAGGATGGGCTGACCACCATACATATCGCCATTGTCGTAGTTGCGTGCAGAAACCACACCGTCGATGGGACTTACGAGTACTGTATTCTCCATGCGGTTCTTGAGGGCTTTCTCGTTGACATCTAATGCTGTTTTGGCTGCATCATATTGCGATTTTGAAGCACCGCCAACCTTGTATAACTCAGCAACGCGGTTGAACTCGGTACGCTGGTTCTCAACCTGCAGTGTCAACTGCTCAAGATTGCTTGCATCGAGCATTACAAGCTTATCACCTTCTTTTACGTTGTCGCCCACCTCAACCAGAATCTTGTCTATTCTTAAAGGTGAATTGGGTATTATGTTGTTCTTTACCTTTGCTTCAACTGTTGTAGCGTATTTCTCGGTTTGTGCAACCTCCTGTGCCAATACCTTGGCAATCTTTACGTTAGGTTTCGCTGTTTCTTGAACTTCTGTCGTGGTTGACTCGTTGCTGCCACAAGAGCATAGTATGGCTGTGGCTGCCATTGCAATGAATGTAAGATTCTTCTTCATGATTGTATCTTTTATTTATTCTTCTCCTAATACTGTCTTTAACTCTGATTGTGCTACAAGGTAGTCGTAAATAGAGTTGTTGTAAGTCAACTGCATGTTGGTCAACGATACCTGTGAGTTGTTCAACTCAAGAATTGTACCGTTACCAATTTCGTATCTTTTTTGGCTTATTGCCAAGCCTTTCTTTGCAAGTTCTACTGCCTGTTTGTTAGACTCTAATTGCTTGGCACTTGTCACCATCTTGTCAATGTGGCTTTGTGCCTGCATGCGCAGCATGCGCTCGGTGTTCATACGTGTTTCTGCAAGCTGCCACTGCTGTATCTTGTTGCTTTTCAGCTTGGTGAAGTTGCTTGCTTTGTACAAAGGAATGCTGAGCGACAGTGTGAGTGACGATGCATTGCTCCAATTGTAATTGTTAACCTCCCAATTAGTGTTGGACATTGACTGGTACTGGTAGCTTCCTACAAGTGCCAAAGTGGGGTGGAACGATGTGTTCAGTATTTTGCGCTGTTTGTGCAGTAATACACCCTGAAGGTCAATCTGTTTCAGTGTCGAGTTGTTAGCAAGGTCTATACCTTGTGTAGCTGCCGTGCTCATTTCATTCTCGTGGTTCTGAAGATTGTCGTCTATCACAATGTTTATGTCGGCAGTAATACCCATGAGAACTTTCAACTGCAATTTAGCAAGCTCTACTGCATTCATGCCACTTATAACCGAAGGCCATGCACTGTTTTTCTGTACCTCGGCACTAATCTTGTCATACTCGCTTACGCTGCCCTGCTCGAACATGGCATTTACTATGTCGAAATTGATTTCAGCCTGTTTGTAGTTCTCTTGCAGAACCTTGTATGAGTCCTGTGCCAACATCAATTGATAGTATGCCTTTGTTACTTGGTTTACCATGTCTATCTTTGAACCACGGCTCTTTTCTACTGCAAGTTCAAGGTCGCTCTTGGTAAGTCCCATGGTCTTATATACGGCAGGTGCATATAAGGGAAGTGCTACCTGAAGTGCACCGTTCCATGTGTTAGAGTCGTCCATACCCATTTTGAAGCTACCCATACTGGTCTTTATCTCAGCAACCTTGATGCTGTAGCTGATGGTTCCGTCAATTGAAACTGTGGGCAGCAGGTTCTGCCATGCCTCTTTCTTTGCCACCTCTTTCAGTTGAATCTCCTGTTCGGCAATCTTTATGGTAGGATTGTCGCTGAGTGCCAACTCAATTGCCTTGTCGAGTGTAAGGTGCATTGTAGGTGTGGTCTCCTGTGCATATGCAAGTGTCGCAAACACAAGCATAGCTACCACTGTCTTTAATCGCATTCTCAAGTTCATAAGCTGCTATTATTAATTGTTTGTATTATTCGGTTCGCTTTTTTGTATGAATTCTTCTATAATCTGTTGTCCTTTGGGTGTGGCTATACCGCGAAGGTAGAATAGGATGAAGTTCTTTCCCAAATCATCAGTTGAATATGTATTGAAATCAGTTGTCTCTATTATCAGTTCAAGGTCGCGTTTAAGTATATATAAAAGAATGTCCGATTTTGCATCTTCTCTAAATAATCCCTCATCTATGCCTTGTTGCATCCATGCTTTGAACTTGCGATTGTTGCTCTCTTCCCTGCGTTGCTGGTGCTTTATTATTTGAGGGTATTTCTTGACATCTATGAAGAAATTCCTATTAGCTCTTTTCAGCATGTCAAAGTAGATCTTGTAAAGAATTAGTATTACATCAAGAGTGTTACGGGATGATTTGCGGATAAGCTTTTTACCTTGTGCGCGCAGTTCCTGATAAATGAATTTAAGGCATTCGATAAGCAGTTGCTCTTTATCGGTAAAATGTTCGTATATTGTGCGCTTTGATACATTAAGCTCGTGTGCTATGTCGTCCATCTTAACGCTTTTTATACCATTTCTGAAGAAAAGTGTGCTTGCTCCTTCTATGATACGGGTGCGGACATCCTCTTTCTCAATTACTTTATTTATCTCTGTACTCATCTGCCTATTCTGAAAAACTGTACAAAGATACTGCGAAAACTTTTTTTATGCAAAAAGTTTTCGCAGTATCTTTCTTTATTTGACTATTATTAAGACTTTTTTATATTTTGTTGTCTTAATTGTCTTATTTATGGGGCATCAATCGTTTAGCAACTCTTTAAGGAACTGGTCCATCTCTTCGTCAAATCCTTTGAGAAGGTCGTTGGTAATTATATATGTCTCGTCATCGACATACAATAGGTCTACTATAGTCTCTTTGTCATCGTCTACAAGCAGGCACGAGTATGGCTTAGGCACATTCATGTTATCGAGAATACCCTCTTTCTCAACTTCTGAGAGTATGCTGCGAAGCTCATTCTCTATCGATACATAGCAATCTGTCTCGTGGAACTCTTCCCACTCTCCAACGTGGGTCTGTGCCAATTGATTGTCATCATCGTCATATATGATGACATTGCCATTGTCGGTGTTTACTTGAAAATGAAAATCGGTTACAACAGTCTCTTCGGTTGTTGTGAAACGCTTTGTCATCTCTATGATGGCATTACGCAAATTCTTTTTTGATTGTGCGCTGAGTGACATATTCTTTATTTTTTTGTGTGCCTTAAATGTTTTTGCCGTGACAGTTCTTGAACTTTTTACCGCTACCGCATGGGCATGGGTCGTTGCGTCCTACTGTTTTCTCGACACGTATGGGCTCGCGACGTACCGAACGGGTGTCGTGCTGTGCTGCAGCCTGTTGGTTGGGGTCGTTGAGGTCGGCCTTGATCTCGTTGTACTGCTGCTTGGGCTGGGGACGTTCGGCCGGACGTGCTGCATTCACTCTTGCGGGGTCGAGCTGAGGTATCTGTCCGCGAGTCAATATAGATACGGTCTGGTCGTTAATCTTGTTGACCATGCTGTCGAACAGATTCACCGACTCGAGCTTGAAGATAAGCAACGGGTCTTTCTGCTCATAGCTTGCGTTCTGTACCGAGTGTTTCAGTTCGTCGAGGTCGCGCAGGTTCTCTTTCCATGCATTGTCGATAGTGTGAAGCAATATCGATTTCTGGAACGATTTTACAATCTCCTTGCATTTGCTCTCGTAGGCTTTGTGTATGCCTACGGGGATGTTGTATAGCAGGCGTCCGTCTGTTACGGGCACTGATACGATTCCGTCGGCACCTTCGGTTTTCTGATAGATGTATTCGATGTTGGGCTGTGCAGTCTCGGCCATACGCTCGTTCTTGCGTTTGAAGTTCTCGATGGCTGCGTTGAAGCATTTTTCACATCTTGCATCTACATCGCACTTGTCATACTCCTCTTTGGTGGCGAAGGGCAACTCCATTGCAAGTACTCTAAGGAACTCGAGCTGTGCATCCTCGAAGGGGTAGTTTGTTACAATGTTGCTGCAACGCTCCCATATCATATTTACAATGTCCATGCCAATACGCTCTCCTATGAGTGCGTGGCGACGCTTGGTATATATAACGGTACGCTGTTTGTTCATAACGTCGTCATACTCGAGCAGACGTTTACGAATTCCGTAGTTGTTCTCTTCTACCTTCTTCTGTGCACGCTCTATCGATTTTGAAATCATGGGGTGCTCGAGCATATCGCCATCCTGAAAACCTACAAACTTGCTGTCCATGATTTTTGCAATGCGGTCGCTTCCGAACAGACGCATAAGGTTGTCCTCGAGTGAAACGAAGAATACCGATGAACCGGGGTCACCCTGACGTCCCGAACGTCCGCGAAGCTGGCGGTCGACACGACGTGACTCGTGACGCTCTGTACCGATGATGGCAAGACCGCCTGCTGCCTTCACTT
The DNA here is from genome assembly GCA_904501775.1 of uncultured Bacteroidaceae bacterium. Taxonomy (GTDB): domain Bacteria; phylum Bacteroidota; class Bacteroidia; order Bacteroidales; family Bacteroidaceae; genus HGM04593. The sequence goes on from CAJGCJ010000079.1 coordinate 7,452, forward strand.
CGTCGCTAAGCTTGATGTCGGTACCACGACCTGCCATGTTGGTGGCGATGGTTACTGTACCCGACATACCGGCTTTGGCAACAATGTCCGCCTCTCTTTGGTGTAACTTGGCATTGAGCACGTTGTGCTGTATCTTGCGCATTGTGAGCATACGGCTCAGCATCTCTGAAATCTCGACAGATGTTGTACCTACAAGCACCGGGCGACCCTGTTTTACAAGCATCTCAATCTCTTCGATAACGGCTTTGTACTTTTCGCGCTTGGTCTTGTAGATGCGGTCGTTCATGTCATTGCGGGCAATGGGGCGGTTGGTGGGTATCACTACCACGTCCAACTTGTAGATATCCCAAAATTCGCCTGCCTCGGTCTCGGCTGTACCGGTCATACCTGCCAGCTTGTGATACATACGGAAGTAGTTCTGGAGGGTGATGGTTGCGAATGTCTGTGTCGCAGCCTCTACCTTCACGCGCTCTTTTGCCTCGATGGCTTGATGCAGACCGTCTGAGTAACGGCGGCCCTCCATGATACGGCCTGTTTGCTCGTCTACAATCTTGATCTGTCCCTCTTCGCTTACTACATATTCAACATCGCGGTCGAACATTGTATATGCCTTGAGCAGCTGGCTGATTGTGTGTATGCGCTCCGATTTTACGGCATAGTTGGCAAGCATCTCGTCTTTCTTGGCGATTTTCTCCTCAGATGAAATGTCACTGTTCTCGAGCACTGCAAGCTCTGTCGCAATGTCGGGGAGTACAAAGAACTCCTTGTCCTGTGTGCTGCCTGTGAGCAGTTCTATACCCTTGTCGGTGAGGTCTACACTGTTGTGCTTCTCGTCTATCACAAAGTAGAGGGGCTCTACGGCTTCGGGCATGCGCTTGTTGTTCTGCTCGATGTAGAACTCTTCGGTCTTCAGCATTCCCGATTTTACACCCGGTTCGCTGAGCAGTTTTATAAGTGCCTTGTTCTTAGGCAATGCCTTGTGGCTGCGGAAAAGTGACAGGTAGCCTTCAGTTACCTCTTCACTGTTGCTTGAGTAGATCTTGCGGCGTGCCTCGGCCAAATACTCTGTAGCGAGTTTCTTCTGTGCCTCAACCAAGCGCTCAACCAAAGGACGATACTCCTCGAACATCTGATCGGTCTTGCGGGGTACGGGGCCGGCGATGATAAGCGGTGTACGGGCATCATCGATAAGCACCGAGTCAACCTCGTCGACAATAGCGAAGTTATGACGGCGCTGTACAAGGTCATCGGGCTGCATCGCCATGTTGTCGCGCAGGTAGTCGAAACCGAACTCGTTGTTTGTACCGAATGTAATGTCGGCAAGATAAGCGTTGCGACGTGCCTCTGAATTGGGCTGGTGTTTGTCAATGCAATCAACGCTCAGTCCGTGGAACATATACAACGGTCCCATCCACTCCGAGTCACGCTTTGCAAGATAGTCGTTCACCGTTACCACGTGCACACCGTTGCCTGTGAGGGCGTTGAGGAATACGGGAAGGGTAGC
>CAJGCJ010000080.1 GCA_904501775.1 uncultured Bacteroidaceae bacterium
AAGATGAGAACCGTCGATCATCACTGAAGAGAAACCCATGTCGATGCAAGACTTGCAAAGCTCGAATGAGTTACCGTGGTCGAGGTGAAGAACGATCTCGGGATTAGCGCAACCCAACTCTTTAGCATACTCAACAGCACCCTCAGCCATGTAACGGAGAAGAGTCTGATTAGCATACTTACGAGCACCGCTTGATACCTGAAGGATAACGGGAGACTTTGTCTCAACAGCAGCGCTGATGATAGCCTGCAACTGCTCCATGTTGTTGAAGTTGAATGCGGGGATAGCATAGCCACCCTTCATTGCTCTTGCAAACATATCTTTAGTGTTTACAAGACCTAATTGTTTGTAATTTACCATGATTTATACTTTTAAAAGTAAATAAATAATCATTTTTTCGTAGCCCGAGGGCTAAAACATTTGCAAAAGTAACAAAATTTTGGTTTTAACACCTAATAATCGCAAAAAATAATACAAAAACCAAGAAAGACAATAAAAAACAGGTGTGGGCTGTTAAAAGAACAGCCCACACCTGTTTTTTTATATAATTGTATACTTGAAGAGGTTGTTGCAGTTGGAGTATACACACAATATCACATCATCTGCCTTTTTGAAAAATTGGTTTCATTCTATTTACATTACATTGACACATTTCAATCATGTATCAAATATCGTCATTTTTATAAGAGCAGACTCAACGTAGTTGAATATATCGACCAAGAATTAGAATAAAGTTCAATAACAATATGAGAAAACTATGTAATTATACAGCATTATACTTTTTATAATGAATTTTCGAGTTATTTTTGCAGTAGATAAAAAATGTGGTTTATAAAGACTAAGACTATTGCATTATGTATATAATAGGTATTGCAGGTGGCACTGCTTCGGGAAAGACAACCGTAGTGAAAGAGATTGTAAACTCGCTGCCCAATGGCGAGGTGGTGGTAATACCGCAGGACTCATATTACAAGGACAGCAGCCATGTACCTGCTGAGGAGAGACAGTATATAAATTTCGACCACCCCGATGCATTTGATTGGGATTTGCTTGTAGAGCAGATAACGATGCTGCGTCAAGGCAAGGCAATAGACCAGCCTACATATTCATACATAACCAGCACACGACAGCCCGAGACTGTACACATAGAACCCAGCAAGGTTATTATAATAGAGGGTATTATGGCTCTTGTATCGCCACAACTGCGCGAGCTTATGGACTTGAAGATTTTTGTAGATGCTGCCGACGACGACCGACTGATGCGATTGATACGACGTGACATCGTTGAGCGCGGTCGCACAGCCGAAATGGTACTCTCGAGATACGAGCGCATAGTAAAAGCCATGCACGAAGAGTTCATCGAGCCCACAAAAAAATATGCCGATATAATAATTCCACAGGGTGGAACCAATGAAAAAGCTATAAAGGCACTACAAATGGCTATACAGTACTTTATATACAAATGAGAAGACTATGCGTAAGGGATACACGACAAAAGCTATTCTTCTGTTCTATATATTGATACTGGTTGCTGCAGCAGGCAGGATTATGAAATCACAGGCTCCCGAAGTACCGGTATCCGATACAATAGCAAGAAGAAGCATATCGCAATATGTCACTATTTCGCCTTATGATACACACTTCAGAGCTGTTGCCGACAGCATGCTCGACTGCGACTGGAAACTATTGGCTGCAATAGCATTCACCGAGTCGAGATTCGACAGCACCGCAGTATCGGGTGTAGGCGCAAGTGGTGTCATGCAGGTCATGCCACGCACAATGCGCAAAATGGGCATTCCCGACTCGCTTCATCTTGACACACGCAGCAACATCATTGCTGCTGCAACATTGATAAAAGACCTTAATCACATCTTCAGACGCATAGAAGACCCAAATGAGAAGATAAATTTCGTCCTTGCATCGTACAATGCAGGCATAGGACAGGTAAGCGATGCTATGAGACTTGCCCAGAAATATGGCCGCGACAGATATAAATGGGAAAACAATGTCGACACGTTCCTTATACTGAAAAGCGAGCCCGAATATTACAATGACAGCATCTGCAAGAACGGTCAGTTCAAAGACCACAAACAGACGTTGCAGTTCATCAAGAAGGTGAAACGGAACTGGAACAAGTTCAACAGGATGCAACAGGCATACTCCGATTCTATTGAGAACATTGCAAAAAGCGACAGTATAATATAACAAAAAGTGGCTACAGAGATAACAAAAAGAGAGATAACGGTTGACTCGTGGGAGAACGACAAGATTACAGGCTTCGACAGCGAAGGAAGAGTGACCACAACCCTTTTACCCGAATGCAGCTGTTATCGCAAGCTACCGTCACTATTGTATAAAGGATGCAGATTAAACATCCTTTCATCTACTGTGGGCAGCGACGGGACGCTGCATCCGCTCGACATCATTCTTGACCCCGATTATCTATTGGATATCTCGGCATTGGCACGATGTGTACAGCCCTACGGAAAACCAGCCATCGGATATATACTGAACATTATAGAGAAGAGTGAAGAGAGTTCGGCACGGCTGCTTGGAGAGGCTGCAAACATATTCCTCGACGACTGCGCAAACGAGAGCGAGGATGCCGAGGCATCGTACCGCACATCAATGGAGAAGTTCTTTCGCGAGTACCCGCTGCAGTTGTCGGCATGCGAGAATATCGATAGGGAGTTTTTCGACAATGCCTGCAGACAGTTCTACAACATTAAGGAGAAGATAGGTTTCCGAAACATAGACGGGAGAAAGGAGAGATTCAGGAAAGAGGTATTTCTTGAGCCGTCGTTCTTTTGCGAGCCACTCGGTCTGCAGGGACGAATAGACCTTTTGCAGGGCGACTACAGAATGCTGATTGAGCTCAAATCGGGCAAAGCCGATGATTACAACAACTGCGGAAAGAGAGAACACCGCATTCAGATGTCGCTATACAAAGAGATGCTGTACTACTGCATGAATATACCACGCGAAGAGATTGCTACAGACCTGTTCTACTCGCGCTATCCAAGATTCTACCGCGAGGGTTCGTCGCAAAACGAGATAAGCAATATTCTGATGCTGCGAAACGAAATTGTGACGCTGCTGAAGAGAATGGGAGAAAACGGGCTGTTCGATATTCTGAGGAACCTGAACCCCGATGAGCTGAACGAATACAACAACTACGGACGTCTGTGGAGCGAATACCTTAGACCAAGGATTGTGGATATTCTGCAGCCGGTGAGAAAAGCCGATAATCTGCTGTGCCAATATGTATTCGGTAACATAGCATTTGTTGCACGCGAAATGCAGATTGCAAAAACCGGTGAACAGCGCGACTCGACACGACACAGCACACGCTCATTTGCCGATGTGTGGAACACTCCCTTACAGACAAAAATTGAAGAGGGCAACATCCTTATTGACCTTGGCATAAAGGAGATTGTAGATGATGAGGGAATTAGCGATGTAATCTTTGAGATTAAATATATAAAGGACGATTATTATCCCAATTTCCGTGCCGGCGACACCGTTTTTGTGTACAAGCGCAACGGAGAGAATGATAATGCGACCAACCGTCAGGTGATACGCGGAACACTGTCGTCGATAACACCCGAGGCACTTACGCTACATCTGCGACACAAACAACGCAACAGCACCCTATTCGACAAGAACACTCACTATGCAATAGAACACGACCACCTTGACAGCACATTCAGAGCGTCAATACGCGACCTCTACAGCCTGCTCTCGGCACCCAAACAGCGTACCGGGCTTATACTGGCACAGCGAGAGCCCACATTCAACACTTCGTTGACACTGAATGGCGACTACGGCAACAGCTACATCAACGACATTGTGCTGAAAGCGAAACAGGCAAAAGAACTGTTTTTACTTGTAGGCCCACCGGGAACAGGAAAGACATCGCAAGCGCTGAGCAGTATGGTACGCGAATTTACACAAGATATCGGTTGCAACATCCTGCTGGCATCGTACACCAACCGTGCAATAGACGAGATATGCCAGACACTGGAGCGTTTACCCGAAAAACCGCAATATATACGCATAGGCAGTGAACAGAACTGCAGCGAAGCATACGCCCCACGACTTCTGAAGAACGTAATAGCGGAATGTAAAAACCGCGAACAGATACGTCATAAGATAAACGGCATACATCTGTTTGTTGGAACAATAGCATCGCTGTCGTCGCGTAAAGAGTTGTTCAAACTCAAGAAATTCAATATTGCTATAATAGACGAGGCAACACAGATTCTTGAGTCGCAGATGGCAGGCCTGCTTGCAGCAGTGTCGCCCGACGGCACATCGGCAATAGAGAAATTTATTCTCATTGGCGACCCAAAGCAGTTGCCGGCTGTGGTTGCCCAGCCTGCCGACAGTTGCATTGTGCAGAGCGAGCAGCTGCGCGAGATTGGAGTTGTCACATACAGTGCATCGTTGTTCGAAAGGCTCTACTACAGGCATCAGCAGAAACCTGTCGAAGGACTCGTAGCCACACTATACAAACAGGGCCGCATGCACCCCACGGTAGGAGAATTCGCCAACAGACATTTCTATGGCGGAACACTTGTTCCCATTCCCCTGCCCCATCAATGCGAAAACAGCATATATGGGACAGTAGCTGAGAACTGCCATTACCAACAGTTGCTTGCCACACGACGTACTGCATTCATTGCCACCGGCACTCCGCAAGGAAACGAAATTGCAAAGGTAAACCGCCCCGAAGCCGATGAGATAGCACTGCTGGTGAAGGCATACTACGAACTTCATACGGCAAACGGCATTGCATGCAACCCATCGAAAGAGATTGGAATAATAGTACCTTTCCGCAATCAGATAGCGATGGTGGCACACGCTATTGACAAGCTGAACATCCCCGACAGCAACGGCATTGTGATTGACACCGTTGAGCGTTTTCAGGGATCGCAACGCGAAATGATACTTTTCGGAACAACCGTATGGCGTCCCGAACAGATGGAGATGCTGTCACTGCCCATAACAGATGCCGAGGGAAATGTAATCGACCGCAAACTGAATGTGGCACTTACCCGTGCACGCCGTAGAATGTACATCTTCGGCAACAGGAATGTCTTGTCGGCATCACCGATATACAAAGCCTTGATGGATGAACTATCCGTTGAGTTTAAATAAAAAACCTGTAGCTATTAGATGTAATAAAATAGTCTTTCATCTTTGCAACAAAGTAAAGATTCATTAATTTTGCCAAGATTAACAGATTTACTAACCCATTAAACAACAACTATTACAAAACAGACAGAACAAACGAACGCATTAACGAAAGTTTAGCTTGTACATGTTACAGGCTCTTTATAAGAAAGAATTAATAACGTTAAAGCGTTCCGTTCATACTTATAAATATTGGATTTGAGCTTTTAGCTCTTGTTCTCCCACGTTCGAATGCCGCCAATTTATTCGCCAACGAGAACAAGTAGTAGGAAGTTCACGCTCATAGGCGTGAACTATCCTTTGCTTGTTTGTTGGCATGGTAGCTTGGCGGCAACCTGAACGAGGGAATAAGCATTGGATGGTTTACGCTTTTTTTTATTTACAAAAAAAATGAAAACATTTAGATTTATTGGAATGGCTGTATTGGCCATATTGATGTGTGTGAATTTCACAGCATGTAGCGACAGTGATGATGGTGGCTTAGGTTCCTCAAAAGATCTAGTGGGAACATGGACAAGCGACGTAATTAATTACAATGTAATACCTTGGGTTTATACCTTTAATGCAGATGGCACCTATACAACAAAGGCCGGAGTTTATGAAAACAACAAAGGACGTTACACCTACAAACATCCTATTTTGACACTCTCTGAGACTGACGGTGGAACAACTTTACTTACGATTATATCGTTCGAAAAAGATTTAATTGTAATGATGTCAGAAAATGGAAACTCAATAACCTTATACAAAGGAACCAAGGAAGGGGAGAAACAAACTGTTTCGGGTAAAGTACAAAATCATGACTATGTCGACCTTGGCCTCTCGGTTAAATGGGCAACCTGCAATGTTGGGGCAAGCAATATTACCAATAATGGAGACGAATATGCATGGGGAGAGACATACACTAAAAAAGAGTTCACATGGGAAAACTACAAATGGTGTAATCCCGAGAATGGATGGTGGAAAGACCTAACCAAATATGTTACAGAAGATGGAGTCGGTGAACTTATTTATAGTAATGAGTGGTATGATGAGTATTTCAAAGACTATTTGACTACACTTGAAGCATCGGACGATGCTGCCACTGCAAAGTGGGGCAGTAAATGGCGTACACCTACAAAAGAGGAGAGCGAGGAGTTAATAGATAAATGTTCTTGGGATATAGTTAACTTTAACGGATATGTTGCTTGGAAGGTTACAGGCCCCAGTGGTAAAAGCATATTCTTTATAGCAGATTGGCCTGATGGTTATTATCACACTGATTGGTACTGGACATCCACATTGGATGAAGTAGAAAACCAATGTGCATATAATTTTATAATACAGTATTATAATGAGCCATACCTTGATTCAAATGGTAGGGAATGGGGATGCGTAGTTCGTCCTGTAACTGAATAGGATAATATTATGCTTCTATAAAACAACAATGGGCCTCACTTTGGGAGTCCCATTGTTGTTTTATAGAATGATTTAGTTTCAATAAATACCATTCCCGGACTTAATAAAATCCAGAATAACTCTCTCGGCCTCACACGGTTCATCGGTGAGCGAAAGTATAAGATTCCTGTAACAGCCTTTTGTGTGCAGTCCCTGCAAAAGAGGATATACAGGAAACTCCTCACTCCAATATTTCACACCAAGAAACACCATAGGACTTGCGTAGCCGCATGTAAGATAGTGATTCTGTGCTGCATCCTGAAATATCTCCTGCATTGTGCCGGCACTTCCGGGAGCATAGATGACACCACCCTTTGCTATTGCCAGCAGACCATCCTCGCGTATGCTGTTGTCGAAATATTTTGCTATGTGCGTGGCAAAGGGTGTTGCAGGCTCGTGACCGTAGAACCAAGTAGGAATTCCAACGCTATAGTTATTGCAAAGCCGGGGGAATTTATCCATCACCCCGAATGCGGTTGACAACCATCCTTCATCTTTATAAGAAGGTGCAGCCGAGAGCATAGATATTGCACTGTCGACAGCTGCATCGTCATATCCTGCAAGCCACACTCCAAGATGGGCTGCCTCCATAGCACCGGGACCACCGCCTGTTACCATCAGACAACCTTTATTGCTGAGATTACGGCTGATTATTACTATTTTCCGATAGGTCTCATCGGTACGCAACAGAGAGTGTCCGCCCATAACAGCAACCACTTTACGATCGTCGTAGTGCGACAGGAAATCGTGCAGGGCATCACTGATGGAGTTGTCGTGCAGCGAGCGTGCGAAGGCCTCGGAATAGTCCCCGGCCTGTTTGCCTTTTGCAATATAATGATTGTATATCCTTGCATCGTAGCAACAGGCATAGGTAGACGGCTGCGCCTTGTCGAATCCCTCGTACAACTGCTGGGCTGTATACAGGTGCGAAGGAAACATGTTATATGGTTTATTCATTCGCGGAAAGACAAGGCAGTCGTCACCAAGTTCATCGCGCATGGCATCGGGCATTGTACAACCCATAAAAAGAGAATCCCTGAAACGGCACTGAAGCGCATTACGCGAGAAGGTTACATTCTGAAATACGTAATGCTCAAAAGTTCGGCCCACAGCTATAAGTTCCTCGAAAACCTCGTTACTGTCTATTTCTACATATCTGTTCATACAATTCCTGTCCCTTTCTGTGTTGATATTCGACGTAACTAAGGTAGTAAAACTTACTGAATAAACAATATGTAATACCGAATAATTAGGAACGCTCTGTTGTAGCTTAACAGAAAAGCAGCCAGATAAAAAAAGTCTTGCAATGTGGGATTGCAAGACTTTTATCTTTAATGACTGGATTTATTTTCCTTTGCGCATTCCTTGATATGCAAGATAAGCCACAATAAATACACCTATTCCTATGAAGATATATCCAAGTTCGTGGCTGTACTCTGTTACCTTTGCAAGCAGCTGCTCTTCGGTCTCAATCCCGGGAACTGTAGAGAGATAGTAACCTATTGCAGCAAGAATTGCATTCCATATTCCGGCACCAAGCGTTGTATATATAAGGAATACCGACAGTTTCATCTTCGCAAGACCTGCGGGAATAGATATCAACTGACGCACTGCAGGAATAAGACGTCCGATAAATGTTGACAATGCTCCATGCTTCTCGAAATAGACTTCGGCATTCTGCACCTTAGCCTCATCGATGAGACACATGTGACCAAAACGGCTATTGGCGAATTTATAGATGATGGGACGACCCAACCATTTTGCAAGATAATAATTGATCAACGCTCCTATATTGGCACCGATAGTTGCAAAAAGAACTACGAGAAATACATTCATCTCGCCCGACACGGCAGCTTTGTATGCTGCAGGAGGAACAACCACTTCTGAGGGGAAAGGAATGAAAGAACTCTCGATAGCCATCAACAATGTTATTGTCCAATAGTTCAGGTGGTCGAGACACCACTGTATAAATGCAACAGATTCCATAATTATATTTATATCGTGTATAATAGATTGTCTTATTATTCTTTTGTGTCAACACTGCTTTGCAGCAAAGTCTATCACATCGATAACGTGTGCAAAGGTAATGCTTTTTTGCGAAGTATCAAAGAATTATCACATCACTATTAGCGCACCTCCGTTTCACTTGACCTGCACCGGCAGCAATTCTATTCACTCTTGTCCGATTTAAAATTAAACAGTTTCTTTATTACAATCACGAGTTCGTTTATCAAAAGGACAGGCGAGGTAATGATGAATATTGTTACCCAATCCTCT
>CAJGCJ010000081.1 GCA_904501775.1 uncultured Bacteroidaceae bacterium
ATACCTTACAATGAGCAAGCGCGCTAAGAAGTAATCGTTATATATAACGATATAAAAAATGTAGGCTCAAATTTGAGCCTACATTTTTTATATCGTTATATATAACGATTACTTCTTAGCGCGCTTGCTCATTGTAAGGTATGCTACAGGAGCTGCGATGAAGAGTGATGACAATGTACCGAATACAACACCAAGAATCATTGCAAATGAGAAGCTGCGGATGCTGTCACCACCAAGGATGAAGATACACAACAACACAACCAATGTACTTACTGAAGTATTGATTGTACGTGCCAAAGTTGTATTCAAAGACTCGTTGAAGAGCTCGAACTTGTCGCGCTTGGGATAGAGTCCTGTGAACTCGCGAACGCGGTCGAATACAACCACCTTGTCATTGATTGAGTAACCGATAGCGGTAAGGATAGCACCGATGAATGTCTGGTCAATCTCAAGTGACATGGGAAGGATACCCCACAACAAAGAGTAACAACCAAGAATCATCAACACGTCACTTGCCAACGCTACGATAGAACCGATACTGTATGCCACGTTGCGGAAACGTACCAGAATGTAAAGGAAGATTGCGATAAGAGCAAATACAACCGACCAGATAGCGCTTGTCTTGATATCATCAGCGATGCTGGGACCTACCTTCTGTGAACTGATGATAGAACCGCCTGCACGGTTATCACGGTCAACGAATGTAGACAAAGTAAGATCCTTGCTCAATAGACCACCCTTCATGAATGCGTTGTAAAGGAATGCCTCAATCTCAGAGTCAACATTTACAGCATCGTCATTGATACGATAGTTGGTAGTTACGCGGATAGTCTTCTTGTCTGTACCCAGAGCGATAGCCTGTACATTGTCCTCGGTGATAACCTCACGCAAGAGAGTACGTACTGTCTCGGGCTCTACCTGCTGCTCGAACTGAACAACAAAGTTACGTCCACCTGTGAAGTCGATGCTCTGGCTAAGACCACGCCATGCGAGTGAAACAACCATTACAGCGATAAGAATACCATACACAACGAATGAATTCTTCTTAGCCTTCATGAAGTTGAAGTTTGTATCAACCATGAGGTTCTTAGACCACTTTGTAACGAATGTAAGATTAAGCCACTTGCCCTTGTTCATGAAATGCTCATAAACTACACGTGTAAGGAACACAGCTGTAAAGAATGAACAGATGATACCAATTATAAGTGTAGTAGCAAAGCCACGGATAGGACCTGTACCGAAATAGAACAGGATGATACCTGTTATAATAGATGTAAAGTTAGAGTCGAAGATTGCCGAGAACGCATTCTTGTAACCGTCTGCAAGCGCAGCGCGTGTGTTCTTACCGCCACGCAACTCCTCCTTGGCACGCTCGTAGATAAGCACGTTGGCATCGACAGCCATACCCAATGTAAGCACGATACCTGCTATACCCGACATTGTAAGCGCTGCTTGGAACGATGCAAGCACACCCAATGTAAAGAAGAGGTTGATAAGAAGGGCCATGTTAGCAACAGCACCGGGGATAAGACCGTAGATTGCGCACATGTAAACCATCAACAACACGAATGCTACAACGAATGACCAAATACCCTGCTCGATAGACTCCTGACCAAGTGAAGGACCTACGATGTCCTCAGAAACGATACGAGCGGGAGCAGGCATCTTACCTGAACGGAGCACGTTAGCCAAGTCCTTGGTCTCCTCGATAGTGAAGCTACCGGTAATCTCAGAACGACCACCAGTAATCTCGCCCATTACGTTAGGAGCGCTGTATACATAACCGTCGAGTACGACAGCAATGCTCTTGCCTACATTGTTCTTTGTCAACTGAGCCCAACGGCGTGAACCATCGGTGTTCATTGACATTGTTACGCAAGGCGCACCATACTGGTCGTATGAATCGGCAGCCTCAACGATAACATCACCCTCAAGGGCTGCGCGACCATTGCGCAATGTTGACTTGACAGCATACAACTCATATACATTGTTGTCAGTAGCCTTGTTCATTGCATCAACACTCCACAAAAGACGGAGGTCGTTGGGGAGAAGTCTCTTAGCCTCGGCAGAAGCCAAGATTGCATTGATGGCTGCTGTATCTGAATAGTGAGCGACACCTACAACGCTTCTGTGCATGTCTCCTCTCTGATTGGGTGCCAAAAGAGCGAAGAGAGGGCTCTCAACCTTAGCATCTGCTGTTGCCTTATCGGTATCAGTACCAGCAAGAGCAGCCTCAACGTCTACGTTATTCTCTACAGCCTCTTCTGTAGCAACCTCGCTTGCAGCCTTGTTCTCCTTTGCAATTGTAGCAAGCTTGCTGTCGAGCGATACAAGAGCAGGAAGAATATCACTTGCAGAATAAGTCTCCCAGAACTCGAGGTTAGCCGAACCCTGAAGAAGTTTACGTACACGCTCGGGCTCCTTAACACCGGGAAGCTCAATCATAATACGGCCCATAGAACCCTCGAGTGTCTGGATGTTGGGCTGTACCACACCGAAGCGGTCGATACGGGTACGCAACACGTTGAATGAGTTGTCTATGGCAGCCTGCACCTCGGCACGAAGCACCTTCTCTACCTCTTCATCGGTAGAAGTTGTGTACACCTTGTCCTTCAACTGCTGTGTGGCAAAGATTGAAGCCAAACGTGCATCGGGAGCAAGACTCTTGTACTCTTCGATGAAAAGTGTAATGAAATCGGCCTGACTTGTTATTGACTTTTTCTTTGCAGCAGCCAAAGCCTCGTTAAAGGCAGCATCACTCTTATGACCGCCAAGAGCCTTGACAACATCTGCAACCGAAACCTCCATGATTACGTTCATACCTCCCTGAAGGTCGAGGCCTAAACCAATCTGCATCTCGCGACACTGTCTCAGCGAGTACACGCCCAGCCATACATTCTCGTTCTGCATTGAGTCCATGTAGTGCTGAACACCCTTAGGATCCTGAGCAGCCTTACCATTATGGTAACTTGTTACAAAAGAGAATGAAAGATAGAACACGCACACCAGCGTAAGCAGCAGCGCAAATACTTTTACAAATCCTTTGTTTTGCATTGTGAATTAAATTTTATTATTATTTAGTTTGTCGCTAATTTATATTGTCGCCAAATTAAAGTTTGCAAATATAGCGTTTTTTTCTCAAACAAAAAGAGTTAGAGGCTTTTTCTTTATATTTATATGGGAATAATGAGAAGCGGATGCCCCTTTTTTGTGTTAAAAAGGCATCCGCTCATGATATAAGACGCAATGTTTTTTATCGCTTCGAAGCATTAAAAAGACGACGTTTCTCGTCCTCGGTGAGCGAAGAATAACCGCTCTGCTTTATCTTTTCGAGGATTGTATTCATCTCATCCTCCTGTTGCTTTTTATTTGAATTATACTCGTAGTCACCGGCTCTTTTCGTATAATTGCTTTTTTGGGTACTATCCATTCGGGGGCCCTTAGGTCGCTTCTTGACCAATGAAGCAAAAAAGCCCGCAACTCTTTTATAAATAGCCGAAAACGCATCGCCTAAAGATGTTACATCAGTACCCTTGTCGAGCATCACTGCAAAAATCCATCCTGCGACAGCTCCGCCTATGTGAGCAAAATTGCCACCTGCGTTTTCGGACGACAACAGCAGCAGTGAAAGCAGAACAGTCACTGTTGCAAGCGTCTTTAGCTTTACACTTCCGAAGAGCATCAGGTTAATTACATAATTGGGGCTTCTCACTGCAGCAGCTGCTATTACGGCCAGAACTGCTGCCGAAGCTCCTACCAGATAAGAAGAGCCCACTGCACCCTCGAAATAGGGAAATATGTTATATGCCAGCACAAAGACAAGACCACCTGTTACACCTCCAAGCATGTATACACCGATGAAATGACGGGTCGAATAGAATGTAAGGAATATACGGCCGAACATATACAGGGCAAACATATTCCACAATATGTGCATAAAGCTTCCATGCATGAACATATATGTTACAATACTCCATGGCTGCAATATAAACCTGCCGAGATTTGAAGGCAACTGTAACCACGAAACACCCTCGGCAATGGGCGAAACGATATTCATGAGTGTAGCGACTACACCCACGATTACAAAGAAGAGATATACCGCAACGTTCAGGTATATGAACTTGCCTACAATATTCTCGTTGCGGTATCGCTGATATATTTCATTAATAAAATGGGCCATTTATGTAACCTTTTTTACGCCAATAAAGAATTAGAATCAATCCAAATAACATTCCACCGAGGTGGGCAAAGTGAGCGACATTGTCGCCGGCACTGTTGCCAAGGCCTGTAAAGAGTTCTATCGCACCGAATATCAGCACAAAATACTTTGCTTTTATAGGGAACGGGAAGGGCATCACAAAGAGTCTTTCGTTAGGAAAATTCATGGCAAAAGCCAACAGGATACCATAGACCGCGCCTGATGCTCCAACCGTAACCCACATATTCAAATACTGGGCCATAGGAACTATAAGACCCGCACCGAAGTCCACTCCCGAATACATCGACAGTTGGGTGCTGTAATAGAGATACTGCACAATCTCCTGTATTATACCTGCACCAACACCGGTGAACATATAGAAAATGAGAAAGCGCTTGGGGCCCCACACCATCTCGAGCACACGTCCGAACATATACAGCGCGAACATATTGAAGAACAGATGCATAAAGCCACCGTGCATAAACATATATGTCACTATCTGGAATGGCTTGAAGTCATCGGCAAGGAACAGGTGCAGACCAAGCAGCGAGTTCAAATCGTAACCGTATCTATCGAGTACGATTGTTGTCAGAAACACAAGCACATTGATTGCTATCAGATTCTTAGTAACAACTGGTAATTCATTCATACGAACTATAAACTTACATTTTACGGCGCGAAGATAGTTCAAATTGAACAATTATCGAAAATTGAAGGGACTCATTTTCTATTTTTAATGATTATAAATAAAAAAACCATAGATATTTTGTATCTTCGCACAAAATTACGGATAAATATCAAAACGGCTAAAACCATAAAAACATGAATATAGAAACAATTCTCACAAACAGCATCATCACAGCCATAAAGGAGCTGTACAACCACGATGCAGACCCCGAAAAGATTCAGTTGCAGAAGACACGCAAAGAGTTCGAGGGCGACTTCACCTTTGTAGTGTTCCCATTCCTGCAGGTATCGCGCAAACGCCCCGAGGAGACAGCACAAGAGATTGGCGCATATCTTGCAGCCAACCAGCCTGTTGTAGCCTCTTTCAACGTGGTAAAGGGATTCCTTAACCTTGCAATTGCACCAAGCTATTGGATTGAACTGTTGCAGAACATCGACGCAAACGACAAATGGGGTATAAAGGAGGTGACAGATGAGTCGCCACTCGTAATGGTTGAATACTCTTCGCCCAACACCAACAAACCCCTTCACTTGGGCCACATACGCAACAACCTTTTGGGATATGCCCTTTCAAACATCATTGCAGCAAACGGCAACAAGGTGGTAAAGACCAACATTGTGAACGACCGTGGAATACACATCTGCAAGTCGATGCTTGCATGGCAGAAGTGGGGTAACGGCGAGACACCCGCATCAAGCGGCAAGAAGGGCGACCACCTTATCGGCGACTACTATGTAGCATTCGACAAGCACTATAAGGCCGAGCTGTCCGAGCTTATGGCACAGGGCATGAGCAAAGAGGAGGCCGAGGCAGCATCGCCCCTTATGGCCGAGGCACGCGAAATGCTTGTAAAATGGGAGGCAGGCGACAACGATGTCCGTGCATTGTGGCAGCAGATGAACAACTGGGTATACGAAGGATTCGACGAGACCTACAAACGACTGGGCGTTGACTTCGACAAGATATACTACGAGAGCGACACCTATCTTGTAGGTAAGGAGACCGTACTCAATGGTTTGGAAAACGGAGTATTCTATCGTCGCCCCGATGAGTCGGTATGGGCCGACCTCAGCGGTGACGGACTCGACGAAAAACTATTGTTGCGCAGCGACGGCACATCAGTTTACATGACACAGGATATAGGTACAGCACAGCTGCGTTTCCGCGATTATCCCATAGACAAGATGGTGTATGTTGTGGGCAACGAGCAGAACTACCACTTCCAAGTACTCTCACTGTTGCTCGACAAGCTCGGTTTCTCATGGGGAAAAGGCCTTGTACACTTCTCATACGGCATGGTTGAGCTGCCCGAGGGCAAGATGAAGAGCCGCGAAGGAACAGTAGTGGATGCAGATGACCTGATGGACGAGATGATTGCAACAGCACGTGAGACATCCGAGGAACTTGGCGGCAAACTCGACGGACTCACACCCGAGGAGGCTGCCGACATCAACCGCATCATCGGTTTGGGAGCTCTCAAATACTTCATGCTCAAGGTTGATGCGCGCAAGAACATGCTCTTCAACCCCAAAGAGTCAATTGACTTCAACGGCAACACCGGTCCTTTCATACAGTACACCTATGCACGTACACGTTCAATCGAACGCAAGGCTGCAGAAGCCGGCGTTGCAATAGAGGGTACACCAGCAAGCATCAGCGAGAAGGAGTGTTCTATCATCCGCATGCTTAACAACTATCCCGCAATCATCCGTCAGGCAGGCAGCGACTATTCTCCTTCGGGAATAGCAAACTACGCATACGAGCTTGCCAAGGAGTATAACCAGTTCTACCACGACTTCAGCATTCTGCGCGAAGAGGATGCAGCAGCAAAGGCATTCCGTATAAAGCTGACACGCAATGTGGGCAAGGTTATAAAGAGTGCAATGGGATTGCTTGGAATAGAGGTTCCCGAAAGAATGTAAAAGAAAAGACCGCGCAATGGGCAAAAAGAACTATTACGTTGTGTGGAACGGCATTGAGCCCGGCATCTACGACTCGTGGGAGAAGTGTCGGGCTCAGATAGATGGAGTGAAGCAGGCTCTTTACAAATCGTTCCCCTCGATGCAGGAGGCCGAAAGAGCCTACTCTTCGTCGCCATACGACTATATTGGCGCCCATGCAAAAGAGAAAGCCACGGCCCAGCCGACCGGCACACTGCCGCACGAAGTGGAGTTGAACGCCCTTGCCGTAGATGCAGCATGCAGCGGCAACCCCGGACAGATGGAATATCGCGGGGTGTACATAGGAAGCGGAACACAGATTTTTCATTTCGGACCGGTATACGGCACCAACAACATAGGAGAATTCCTTGCAATAGTACACGCTCTTGCACTGCTAAAGCAGAAAAACAGCGACTTGCCGATATACAGCGACAGCCACAACGCCCTTTTATGGGTAAAACAGAAGAAATGTAAGACAAAACTTACACGCGACAACAGCACCGAGGAGTTGTTCCGGCTTATTGAAAGAGCCGAACGGTGGTTGCGCACAAACACATACACAAACCGTCTGATAAAGTGGGAGACACAACAATGGGGTGAGATTCCCGCCGACTTCGGACGAAAATAGAGTAGCCTATGGAAAACTTCAGAGAGAAAATCCTCTACCTCTTAAGATACTATGCAGCACTTTTATTGTGTTTCATACCATTAAGGCTGGCATTCATGGCCATGAACAGCACCGGGGAGTACAGCATCACAAACTACCTCGATGTAGCATGGCATGGAATACCGTTGGATGCAGCAGTAGCCGGATATCTTATTGCGATACCTCTGCTGCTGACCATTGTAAGCACATTCGTGTACATACCAATGCGCAAACTGCTAATTGTGTATAATGCCTTCACTGCAATAGCCATTTCATCGGCTTTTATTGCCGACATCAGTCTGTATCCCTTTTGGGAATTCAAACTGGACGCTTCGTTCCTCATTTACATCGACTCGCCGTCGAACGCCTTTGCAAGTGTAAGCACCGCATACATAGCAACGCGCCTTATCGCAGCCATAATATTAGCTGCGGCAATATTCCTACTGCTGCACAAGGCAACACCGCTGGGGCTGCGACGTACAAAGCACCGTTTCATCTCGCTTTTCACTACCCTGTCGGTTGGTGCGCTTCTGTTCCTTGTGATACGCGGCGGTATGGGAGAATCGACAAACAATATAGGAAAGGTTTATTACAGCGACAAACAGTTCCTCAACCACTCGGCAGTGAACCCTATCTTCAGTTTCATCTACTCGATGGGAAAGCGCGAGAATTATAAGGAGGCATACAGTTTCTACACCCCCGAAGAACTTGCAGCACTCACCGAAGGGCTATTTCCCAACGACCCTGCAATAACCGATACGTTGCTCAACACCACCCGCCCCAATATAATAACAATAATACTCGAAGGAATGGGAAGCCCCCTCATTGAGAGTATGGGCGGAATAAAAGGAGTAACGCCAAACTTCGACCGCCTCGCAGAGGAAGGGGTAATCTTCACCAACTGCTATGCCAACAGCTACCGCACCGACCGCGGCGTGCTGTGCACACTGAGCGGATATGCATCGTTCCCAAAGACCTCGGTAATGAAGTCGCCCGTCAAGAGCCGCAACCTGCCATCGTTGGCTTCGTCATTGGGCAAGGCAGGATATCATAATACCTTCTTATATGGTGGAGACATCAATTTCACCAATATGAAGAGCTATCTCTACTCCACCGGCTACAACGAGCTCATAGCCGACAGGGATTTCAGCATAGGACAGCAGAACACCCATCAGTGGGGAGTGACCGACCACATCACATTCGACTCACTCTTCACATTGATACATAACCGCGGAGAAGAGCCGTGGCACATAACCCACCTCACATTGAGCAGCCACGAGCCGTGGAAAGTGCCCTACAACCGCCTGCCCGACGACCTTATCGCAAACTCATTTGCATATACCGACTCCTGCCTGGGAAGTTTCATCGACCGTCTGAAGGCGAGCGACCTATGGAGCAACACCCTCG
>CAJGCJ010000082.1 GCA_904501775.1 uncultured Bacteroidaceae bacterium
ACGGTATTCCACTTAACAAGATGTCGGTATCAATGACCATGAACGGCGCCGTTCTTCCTGTACTTGCATTCTACATCAACGCAGCTCTTGAGCAGGGAGCAAAGCTCGAGGAGATGGCAGGAACAATACAGAACGACATCCTCAAGGAGTTCATGGTGCGTAACACCTACATCTACCCCCCTGCATTCTCAATGCGCATCATCAGCGACATCTTCGCCTACACATCACAAAAGATGCCCAAGTTCAACTCTATATCAATATCGGGTTACCACATGCAGGAGGCCGGTGCATCGGCCGACATAGAGCTTGCCTACACCCTTGCCGACGGACTTGAGTATGTACGTGCAGGTGTTGCAGCCGGCATCGACATCGATGCATTTGCACCCCGTCTGTCGTTCTTCTGGGGCATAGGTATGAACCCCTTCATGGAGATAGCTAAGATGCGTGCGGCACGTATGCTGTGGGCAAAGATCATAAAGAGCTTCAACCCCAAGAATCCAAAGTCAATGGCACTGCGCACACACTGCCAGACATCGGGCTGGTCGCTCACCGAGCAGAATCCCTTCAATAACGTGGGACGTACCGTAATAGAGGCGATGTCGGCAGCAATGGGACACACACAGTCGCTGCACACAAATGCTCTTGACGAGGCCATCGCACTGCCCACCGATTTCTCGGCACGTATTGCGCGCAACACACAGATATATTTGCAGGAAGAGACCAACATATGCCGTGTAATTGACCCATGGGGAGGCTCATACTACATCGAGAGCCTTACTCAGGAGATTGCACAGAAGGCATGGAAACTAATTCAGGAGATTGAGGAACTTGGCGGCATGGCAAAGGCCATTGAGACAGGTATTCCCAAGATGCGCATCGAAGAGGCTGCAGCACGCACCCAGGCACGCATCGACAGCGGACGTCAGGTAATTGTGGGTACAAATGCCTACCGCCTTGAAAAGGAGGAGCCGATAGATATTCTTGAGGTAGACAACACCACAGTACGCAAGGAGCAGCTCGAGGCTCTTGAGCGCAATCGTGCCAACCGTGACGAAAAGGCTGTAAAGGCAGCGTTGGCAAAAATAACAGAATGTGCACGTACCGGCGAAGGCAACCTGCTTGAGTATGCCGTTGAGGCAGCCGGCAAGCGTGCCACATTGGGAGAGATTTCAGACGCCTGCGAAGAGGTTGCAGGACGTTACAAAGCAATAATAAGAACTATTTCGGGAGTGTATTCAACAGAGAGCCGCGACGACGAGAACTTCGCAAGGGCTTGCCGTCTGACAGAAGAGTTTGCCAAGAAAGAGGGACGCCGTCCACGAGTAATGATTGCCAAGATGGGACAGGACGGTCACGACCGAGGTGCCAAGGTAGTGGCAACAGGATATGCCGACTGCGGATTCGACGTAGATATGGGCATGCTCTTCCAGACACCATCTGAGGTTGCACGTCAGGCTGTGGAGAATGATGTACATGCCGTAGGAGTATCTTCACTCGCAGCAGGTCACAAGACCCTTGTGCCCCAGCTTATCGAGGAGCTCGGGAAGCTCGGACGCGAAGATATCATGGTTTTTGCAGGCGGTGTAATACCTGCACAGGACTACGATTTCCTGTACCGCGCAGGCGTAATGGGCATCTTCGGCCCGGGTACAAGTGTTGCGAAAGCAGCATGCGAACTGATGGAAGTGTTGTTGAATAAGGAAGAAGAGGAGTAAGGCAATAGAATGATAGTTTGCATAGCAGAGAAACCAAGTGTCGCCAAGGAGATCGCAGATGTCCTTGGCGCACGTTCACGTAAGGAGGGGTACTTCGAAGGGAACGGCTACCAAGTAACATGGACATTCGGCCACCTGTGTACGCTCAAAGAGCCGCATGACTACACCGAGATGTGGAAACGCTGGACACTGGGCAGCCTGCCGATGATTCCCCCACGCTTTGGCATAAAGCTCATTGATGACAAGGGAATAGAGAAGCAGTTTTCCATAATAGAAAGGCTGATGAAAGAGGCCGAATATATTGTAAACTGCGGTGACGCCGGACAGGAGGGAGAGCTTATCCAGCGTTGGGTAATGCAGAAGGCACAGGCGAAATGTCCTGTGAAGCGTCTGTGGGTTTCGTCACTTACCGAAGAGGCTATACGTGAGGGGTTCAATAATCTTAAGGACCAGTCGGAATATCAGCCGCTGTACGAGGCCGGCCTGAGCCGCTCAATAGGAGACTGGCTGCTGGGTATGAATGCCACGCGCCTGTATACTCTTAAATATGGCCGTAATAAGCAGGTGCTGTCGATAGGACGCGTACAGACCCCTACCCTTGCATTGGTTGTAAAGCGTCATTTCGAGATTGCCAACTTTGTTCCCACACAATACTGGGAGCTGAAGACAACATACCGTGACACCACATTCAGTGTAACAAGCGGAAAGTTCGACAGCGAGGCCGAGGCACAGGAGGCGATACTTAAGATAACAGGAGAGCCATTCACTGTAACAGACGTAACAGCCAAGAGCGGTACCGAGCAACCGCCACGCCTGTACGACCTCACATCGTTACAGGTCGACTGCAACAAGAAGTTCGGCATGTCGGCCGAACAGACACTGCAGACAATACAGTCGCTATACGAAAAGAAGGTAACCACTTATCCGCGTGTCGACACCACATACCTGAGCGACGACATATACCCCAAGTGCGAGAATATAATAAAGGGATTGCGCGACTACCAGACATTTACAGCACCATTGATGGGCAAGCCGTTGCCAAAGTCGAAGAAGGTGTTCGACAACAAGAAGGTGACCGACCACCATGCCATAATACCTACCGGAGTATATCCGCAGGGACTGACCGATTTCGAGAAAAAGGTATACGACCTTGTAGCGCGCCACTTCATAGCAATATTCTACCCCGAGTGCAAGTTCCGCACTACAACAGTAATGGGTGACAGTGCCGGTGTGGAGTTCAAGACCACAGGAAAGTTAATCACCGATGCAGGCTGGCGAATAATCTTTGCACAGGAGAGCAACGACGAGAAAGAGGAGAAGGAGAAAATTCTGCCCCGCTTTGTAAAAGGCGAGACAGGACCTCACACACCCGGACTGCAAGAGAAATGGACACAGCCTCCAAAACAATTTACCGAGGCGACACTGCTTAGGGCAATGGAAACTGCAGGAAAACTTGTTGACAACGAGGAGCTCCGCGATGCAATGAAAGAGAACGGCATAGGCCGTCCTTCGACACGTGCCGCAATAATAGAGACACTCTACAAGCGTAATTACATACGCAAAGAGCGCAAAAATGTTGTTGCCACACAGACCGGCATAGAGCTCATCTCGACCATAAGGAACGAACTGCTCAAGAGTGCCGAACTGACAGGCCAGTGGGAGAAGAAGCTTCGCGACATCGAAAAGCAGCAATACAAGGCAGGCGATTTCATAAACGAACTGAAGACAATGCTGACACAGATTGTCAATGACGTGCTCAGTGACAACAGCAGAATGGTTATAAATTAAGCTGCGCCCGATACAATAAAACAGCCGTTTGTCAGTTATATTATAGACACACATGTATAAAGCATGCTTTAATATAACTGACAATACTATATACTCTCGAATGAAGAGCAACATACTATATACTATCTGCTCCCTGATGCTCATAACAACCATCCTCTCGTGCAGCAGCGAGAAGGCGATAAGGAAAGGCGACCAATATGTTGCCATAAATGAGTATTTCGAGGCAGCAAAACAATATAAACGCGCCTACTCGAAGATTACACCCAAAGAGCGCGAGAAACGCGGAGAGGTTGCATGGAAGATGGCCGAGTGCTATCGTCTGAGCAACAACCCCCAACGTGCCGCAGGCGCATATCAGAATGCAATACGCTACAAATACCCCGACTCACTCACATTCAGATACCTTGCCGATGCGCAAGTGAAGAAAGGGGAATACAAACAGGCTATAAAGAACTACGAGATATACCTCTCGTACAATCCCGACGACCGCAAGGCAATAATAGGGCTTCAGACAGCCAAGCAATCGGTAGAGTGGAAGAACAACCCCACACGCTACATTGTGAAACGTGCGAAGGAGCTCAACGGACAGCGCAGCGACTACTGCCCTGCATATGTCGGCAGCGACACCTCTATGATTGTGATAACATCAACACGCAAGGAGGCCAAAGGCGACGATGTAAGCGGAATAACAGGACAGAAGGCATCGGACATATTCCTCATAAAGCGCGACGAGAACGGCAAATGGCAAAAGACCGAGAAGATAGATTCAGAGGTAAACAGCGAATTCGAAGAGGGAGCATGTGCATTCACACCCGACGGAAAGAGAATGTATTTCACACGCTGTCCAATAGACGAAGAGTACCCGCGCTATGCCGAGATTTATAAGAGCGAGCGTAGCGATGCCTCATGGGGTGCACCCGAGAAAGTAATAATAGCGAATGACACATTATCGTCGTACGCACACCCAGCCGTATCGCCCGATGGGGAGTGGCTCTATTTCACATCCAACATGAGCGGCGGCAGCGGAGGCCTCGACATCTGGCGCTACTACATTGGAACAAACCGCTCTATGGAGGGCATAATGGAGAATCTTGGAGAGCAGATAAACACCGACGGCGACGAGCAGTTCCCCACATTCGGTCCTAATGACGAGTTCTATTTCTCGTCGGACGGCTATCCCGGAATGGGTGGTCTCGACATCTTCTGTGCAAAGAAGAGAGACGACGGCAATTGGGAAATAACCAATATGATGGCGCCCGTGAACTCAAATGGTGACGATTTCGGCATGACATTTGCACCCGACCTCTATCGCGGATACTTCTCGTCGAACCGTGGCGATGCACGCGGATGGGACCATATATATTCGTTCTACCTTCCCGAGACAGTACACACCCTGCATGGCTGGTTATATGAAAAAGAGGGCTACGAACTGCCCGAAGGCATTATCTACATGATAGGCAATGACGGCACAAACAGCAGTTTCGGAGTCATGAAAGACGGCTCGTACAACGTAAGGGTTAAGCCCGGTGTCGAATATGTGCTGCTTGGAACATGCAAAGGCTACCTTAACTCGATGCAGACACTGAGGACCGACACAATAGAAGGAAGAGTCGACT
This sequence comes from uncultured Bacteroidaceae bacterium, assembly GCA_904501775.1. Classification (GTDB taxonomy): domain Bacteria; phylum Bacteroidota; class Bacteroidia; order Bacteroidales; family Bacteroidaceae; genus HGM04593. The sequence goes on from CAJGCJ010000082.1 coordinate 5,120, forward strand.
ATCAGCGCGACTTTGAATTGGCATCAATAAGCCGCCCTGTACTTATAGACAACATTTTCTACGAATTCAATAAGGCTAAGCTCACTGCCGAATCTACAGCCGCACTTGACGAACTTGTCAAGTTGCTTGAGCTAAACCCCAACGTCACAATAGAGCTAAGCTCGCATTGCGACTTCCGGGGCAGTGACAGCTACAACCAGCGTCTATCACAACGCCGTGCCGAAGCCGTTGTAGAATACCTTATAAAGAAGGGAATAGAAGAAGAGCGACTCACTGCCGTAGGATATGGCGAAAACAAACCCAAGAGCATTCTTAAAAAGGTCGCTGAGAAATATCCGTTCTTAAAGGAGGATGATGTACTGAGCGAAGAGTTCATAAAGTCACTTGAGAGCGAAGAGCATCAAGAGATATGCAACCAGCTGAATCGCCGCACCGAGTTCCAAGTACTCCGCACCACATACAAACTGTATGAATGATTTTAAACAAGTTTAAAATCATAGACAATGCTTGCAGCAACAAGTCACGCGAAGTGTAGACGAAGTTTACACCGCGTGGGGTGCGAAAAGCAAGCGTTCACACATATCGAGGCTACACAAATCGCAGAGTTATTTACCAACACCTCTTATCAACCAACAGCTATTTAAAAGACAACTCATAAGAGAAAGAATCCCAATAAGACTAAGTAATCTTATCGGGATTCTTTGCTGCGAAATCGGCCCACGAGGAGTACTTCTTTTCCGATACAGGCCTGCCCCGTTGTATAAAATGACAGAATGCAGCACCTAAGGCATCGGTTGCATCCATAAAATGCGGCATTTCACTCTCAGATATATTGAGCATCCTGCGCAACATATCGGCAACCTGTTCTTTTGAAGCCGAGCCGTTACCCGTTATAGCCATCTTAATTTTCAATGGGGCATACTCGTGTATAGGCACCTGACGGCTTATGGCAGCCGCAATAGCCACCCCCTGCGCACGTCCCAGTTTGAGCATACTCTGCACATTCTTACCAAAGAAGGGTGCCTCGATAGCCATCTCATCGGGCAGGAAAGATGATATAAGCCCCTGCACACGTGTAAAAATCTCACCCAACTTCATGTAGGCATCCTTACACTTGCGCAGGTCTATCACACCCATTGCTATAAGGCGTGCGCGGTTTCCATTGACACCGATAAAGGCATAACCCATTATATTTGTTCCCGGGTCGATACCCATAATCACCCTATCATCGGCAGGGCGGGAGTTTTGCGTTTCCATCATCAGTAACCAAGATATTTCATCAACGCCTTACAACCCGTAAGAATCTCCTTATATGTCTTATCGAAGTTACCGTGATACCATGGATCCGAGATATCCTCACCCATTGTGCGTTGTGGCTCATCGGCTGCAAAGTCGAGCAGTTTCCACACTTTGCCTTCGCAATCGCATGCTATTATACGCAACATGTTACGCAGGTTATAGTCTTCCATCACCACAACAAGATCGAACTCATTATAATCCTGCATTGTAAAACGACGGGCACGATGCCCCTTGCTGCTTATTCCGTTCATCGACAACATTGTGCCGGCAGGCGGATATATGCCGTTGCCAATCTCTTCGCTGCTTGTCGCCGATGACTCTATATGCAATTCGTCATCCACACCGGCTTTGCGCGCAAGGTCCTTCATTATATACTCAGCCATGGGAGAACGGCATATATTTCCATGGCAGACGAACATTATCTTTTTCATATACTACTCTAAAAAATCGGAATCGAAGCATAGGGGCAGCAACGCCTTTATGCCATCCTCTATTACATAACACTCTCTTTTGCCATAGAGCACAATTCTTATTGTGCGGTTATAGCGCTTTTCGACCTCGAGGATGACCTGACGGCATGCACCACACGGAGGAATGGGCACCTGAAGTTCACCGCCTTCGCTACGCGCTGCTATCACAATGGTATCTACTGCTACATCGGGATATTGCGCGTTGGCCCAGAAGAGCGTTGTACGCTCGGCACACAGGCCCGACGGATAGGCTGCATTCTCTTGATTGTTACCTGTCACAACGGTTCCGTCAACAAGACGCACCGCAGCACCCACATTGAACTTTGAATAGGGGGCATAGCTCCTTTCTGTTGCCTTGCGTGCGGCATCGATGAGCTGACGGTCTTCGGCCGAGAACTCATCATAAGTGTACACCTTTACAGATGTCTGCAAAATCATCTCTCTCATAATTATCAACATTTTAATATGCGAAGATAGGGAAATAGTTGTGCAAAAGCAATTAATTCATTTATTTTGTATCGCGTTAATATTTATAAAGAGATGAAGAGATTTTGTTTCCTATTAGTTGCTGTCACATTGCTTCTGACATCGTGCAGCACCACAATGCATACTACAGGCAGCAACAGCAACAACCGGAAGAACTACACCTACGAGCAGTATATCGAACGTTTCTACCCCATTGCAGTAGAGCAGATGCAAAGGCACAACATTCCTGCGAGCATCACACTTGCACAAGGATTATTGGAGTCGGGAGCAGGCAACAGTGCCCTTACAAGAAAGTCGAACAACCACTTTGGAATAAAGGCAGACAGCAGTTGGAAGGGCAAAAAGACCACATCGATGGATAATGGCAAGAATTGCTATTTTCGCGTATATGACAATCCGCGCGACTCGTACGAAGACCACTCACTCTTTCTGGCAAAGCGCGAAAGGTACGCATCGCTCTTCAGGCTCGACAGAAAGGACTACAAGGGATGGGCCAAAGGGCTCAAGAAGGCCGGCTATGCCGAAGACCCTGCCTACCCCAACAAGCTTATAAGCCTCATCGAGAGATACGAGCTGTACAAATACGACTCATATTCAAAGAAAGATATCGGCAACACAAGTTCACTCGCCTACTCTTACAGCGGTACACGCCAGATATTTCTCTCTTCGGGGCTGCCATACATAATAGCCGATACCGGTGATACCTTCAAATCATTGGCAAAGGAGACCGGAGTATCGCGACGCAAACTCATAAAATACAACGACCTGTATAAAGAGTACAACATAAAGGCAGGGGATATTATCTATCTCGACAAGAAGAACAGCAAGGCAAAGAAACCCCACGAGTATCACACCACCAAAGAGGGGGAGAGCCTCTACTCCATTTCGCAGAAATATGGCATAAGACTAAAGAAACTGCTTAACATGAACCCGCAGTTCAAGAGCTATGCAAAACTGAAGGTCGGGGATATAATCAGACTCAGATAACAACAAGATGGCAACCCGTTTTCTTTTGGGTTGCCATCTTGTTGCCGGGTTTGAATAAAAAGAGCTATTTTTAGGCTTACGAAGGCTCCAAAACCGCAGTTTACTAATCGTAAATGAGGATTTTGGAGACAAGCGTAACAACAAAAGAGCTTTTAGTCAAACCCTTCATTTATTTATATGTACCGGTTATCAACGCACAAGTACCTTCTTGCCCATTACCACATATACACCTGCGGGGAGATAGATATGTGATGTTCCGCCG
>CAJGCJ010000083.1 GCA_904501775.1 uncultured Bacteroidaceae bacterium
GCACCACAAGTTCCGCAAACGACATCCATACATTGCCATCGGGTATGTTCACACAGCCCGATTCATTGATTGTTATTATTGCCCGTTCCATACCTTATGCCATTATAGTGTTACCTAATGATTGATTAAGTTGGTTGCCAAACATCGTCAAATCCTTGTCGATTTTCTCGGTGGTAATCTTCGCATATAGCTGTGTTGTAACGATGTTCGTATGTCCTAAAACTCGGCTTACACTCTCGATTGGCATACCTTTACTAAGAGCGAGGGTCGCAAATCCATGTCTTGAGCAGTGGAATGAAATGTCCTTGTCGATACCGCACTCTTTTATCATCTTTTTCAATGGTTTACAGATGCTCCAATAGTTCAGATTGGGGAATACGAGTTTGTTCTCTTGGAATGGTTCGTATCGCTTGATAATCTGCAAAGGAATATCCAACAACTTCACTTGGAACGGTATTTTGGTTTTGTGTCGCTTGGATAATATCCATTTCTCACCGTTTACCTCTACAATATCATCGGTGGTCAGCTCCTTAATATCCACAAATGACAAGGCTGTGAAACTTGCGAACACGAATAAATCTCGGATATATGCCAACTTGCTATCCGTAAATTCGTGTGTCATCACCGCTTTTAATTCATCTTCGGTCAGAAACTCCCTCTCCTTGACATTGGGGCTTATGTGGAGATTGTTCATCCATCGGCATCGTTGCCTGCTATAAACCGTATAAAAGATGGTACAAGCGACATTGTTTCGATGCAGTTGCTGCATGCAATGTCTGAGGTGGACAACGGGCTTGAGCTTGTCAATGTGCTGCAGACTTCACAACGCTCGGGGCTACAGATAATATCAAAGGACAAGAATATACGCACTTTCGGGGATTTGCGCGGAAAACGTGTCGGCATATGGAAGGCCGGCTATGCCGAGCTTGCAAGATTGCCTGATAATGATATGAACCTTGAGATTGAGTGGATTCCGTTCATTCAGAATATCAATCTCTTTCTTTCGGGTGCAATAGATGCAACGCTTGCCATGAGTTACAGCGAGGCTCTTAAGATAAGGGCTGCCGGTTTCGAGGATGTATCGGTAATACCGTTTACGGGCACAGTCTATGATTTTCCTGATGATGGTATATATGTAACAAAGGAGTATTATAAAAAGAACAAGGAGAAGGTTGATGCCTTTGTAGAGGCCTCGATACGTGGCTGGATGTGGGCGCGTGACAATATAGAAGAAACGGTAGATATAGTTCTCGAATATACACGGAAAGAGAATGTTGCTACCAGCTATATAATGCAGAAATGGATGCTCGAAGAGGTGTTGAGACTGCAATGTCCCATCGGAAGCGACATTCCAAAGTTCAGACTTGAGAAAGATGTATTCGAGCGTCTCGATTCAGTAGCTCTGAAGAATGGACTGCTGAATAGCTCGGTAAACTACAATGTGATAAAAGGGGTGGTGAAATGAAGATAAATTTGGGTAGATACATACATTCGTTCTCTACAAAACTCAGTTTCTACATATTGCTTGTAGTGGCTTTGATTTTTGTGTCGGGCTTTGTGTGGAATTACCGCACGTCGCGTAATTTTGTTGCCGATGAGGCTGTAGAGCGTGTAAGGGCTTCGCTTGACGGCGCAGTCATTAAGATTGACAATGTGCTTAACTCGGTAGAGACAGCCGTAAAGAATATGTCGTGGGTGGTTGTCGAGAATCGCCAAGATGCTGACAAGATGTACAAGATTACCAACATGATGCTGGTCGACAACCCCTTTATCATAGGTTGTGCAGTGGCATTCGAACCTAACTATTTTAAAACAGAGGGACACTTCTTCTCTCCCTATTCCTATCGTGTGGGCGATTCTATATACAGCAAGCAGTTGGGAAGCGAAACGTATGACTACCACTACGACGACTGGTATCAGATTCCTAAACTACTTGGAGAACCATATTGGAGTGAGCCCTATTTTGATGACGGCGGTGCAGATATGATGATGGCAACATATTCTCTTCCGCTATATGACGAAGATAACAAACTGTTTGCCGTATTTACGGCAGATGTATCTTTGGACTGGTTTGCCGAGCAGGTAAACAGCATCAAACCTTACGAGAACTCCTATAACATAATGATAAGTAGAGGAGGTACATTCATAGTTCACAGGGACAAGGAGGTGGTGCTCAATCAGTCGTTATTCATCACGCCGTTGGCTTTGAACGACTGCCGTTTCAAGGAGGTGGGCAAAAAGATGTTACGTGGCGAGAGTGGTGTGACCACATTCGAGCGCGATGGTAATGAGTTCTATTTCATATATGCACCAATAAAAGCTACCGACTGGTCTATTGCTGTATCGTGTCTATATTCCGAGGTGTTTGCCGGTGTTGACAATATGAGGTTCAACATGATAAGGATTGCAGTTTTCATATTGTTGATAATGGCGGTTTTCTGCTATGTCATTATATATAGGTTGACCTCTCCACTTATGCTTTTTGCCCGTTCGGCCAAAGATATTGCGCATGGTAACTTCTCGGTGAAACTGCCACGTGTGAAGAGCAGGAACGAGATGCGAACACTAAGAGACTCTTTTGATTATATGCAGCGTTCGTTGATAAAATATACCGAGGAGCTAAAGACCACTGTGGCAAACAGTGAACGCATAGAGAGTGAACTGCGTATCGCACGTGAAATACAGATGGGAATGGTACCCAAGAAATTCCCTCCATACCCCGAGCGCGATGATATAGACCTTTTTGCTATGCTCGTGCCTGCAAAAGAGGTTGGTGGCGACCTTTACGACTTCTTCATAAAGGACGAAAAACTCTATTTCATCATAGGCGACGTATCGGGCAAAGGTGTGCCGGCTTCGTTGGTCATGGCGGTAACATGCCGACTCTTTAGAACTGTGGCATCACATGTTACCGACCCTGCCGAGATTGTCTCTTCGCTCAATAATGCGTTGTCCGAGTCGAACGAGAGTCAGATGTTCTGTACATTCTTCCTTGGAAAACTCGATTTGCAGAGTGGCGAACTGGTATATTGCAATGCCGGACATAATGCGCCTGCACTGGTGACACCCGATGGAGTAGTAGAATTCCTTGATGTACAACCCAACCTACCACTCGGCATATTCGGTGACTTCCCGTATAAAACCCAAAGATCGGTGATTGAGCCGGGTACGGTATTGTTCCTTTACACCGATGGTGTTACAGAGGCCGAAAGCCCCACAAATAAACTTTACTCGGAAGAGCGTCTTAAACAGGTACTCGAGGCCGGTGGCGCAGATACAAAGAGCATAGTATGCAGCGTAAAAGAGAGCGTTGATGCCCATGCAGCCGGTACTGAACAGAGTGACGATATAACTATATTGTGCTTGAAATACAATATAAAGGAGAATGCTAAAAATATATTTGAAAAGGAACTGCACCTGACGAATGAGATATCAGAAATAGAGAAACTACCTGCTTTCGTCAATGGGATAGCATCTGAACTGAAACTCTCCCAAGAGCAACTCTTCAACTTTAATCTTGTCTTGGAAGAGGCTGTTACGAATATAGTGATGTATGCTTATCCCGAAGGTGAGAAGGGTGCAATAGATCTTGTTGTAAAGTACAACGGAAAGTCAATAACATTTCTTCTTTGCGATTGGGGAAAGGCATTTGATCCAACATTGGTGCCTGATGTCGATGTGACATTGCCTGCAGAAAAGAGACGCATAGGTGGTCTTGGAATATTTTTGATAAGACAGATGATGGATTCAGTTGTTTATCGTCGCAATGAGAATATGAATATCCTCATTATGAGTAAGTCAATTTAAAAAAGGTAGTATAATAGCTCTCTTTCTTCAAACCATAAGAGTGCAGGTTCTTGTAAAGAAGCCGAGTCAAAAGTGATTTTTGATTCGGCTTCGTATTCTTGAGCGGCAAACGGGGGTCGAACCCGCGATGCTTTGCATCGCCTTTCCTTGTTTATTGGGTCGCGTGTTCTCCTCTAAAATAAGAAACAGACAACTTTGATGTTGCCTGTTGTCTTGAGCGGCAAACGGGGGTCGAACCCGCGACCCTCGGCTTGGGAAGCCGATGCTCTACCACTGAGCTACTGCCGCAATATTTTATCTCTTATGTATATGCTATAAAATTATTCTGCGAATATAATATATTTACAATTATTCTTCAACTTCTACCGCCTCTATTTCTTTTTCTTTTATTGGTAGCATGTTGCCGGTGATGTAGAGCTTTATCATTTCGTCTTTTGAGTTGTTGTGTATTGTGATGCTTTTACGCATTTTGCCGGGTGTGCGTCTGCGGCCATCGTATGTGACTGTTATCGAGTCTTTCTCGCCGGGTTTTATCGCTCGCTCGGGTATGCGCGATGCTGTACAACCGCACGATGTGAATGATTGGTGTATATACAGGTCGGCATTGCCGGTGTTTGTGAATGTGAAGTGTACTATTTTTACGGCATCTTCGGCAGGGAATGTTCCAAGGTTTATTGTCTTTCTGTCGAATGTTATTTCGGGCTTGCCCTTCTGTGCCATTGAAGGCACTGCAAGCAGTGCTATAATCAGCAGTATGGTTAATCTCTTTATCATATCTGTTCTGTTTGTAATGTGTTTGTATCTGTTGTGGGGTGGTGGCTCAGACGCGTCTTACCTGTTTCACTCCCTTTATGTTTTCTATTTTTGACATCAGTTTGTTGAGTTTTGAGTTTTCGCTCACCATTAGTGTCAGTGTGCCCGAGAAAAGTGTGTCGTGCGACTCGATATTTATTCCGCGCATCATTACATCCTTCTCTTGTGTTATGAGTGATGTGATGTTGTTTACTATGCCTATGTCGTCGTGTCCTACTATGCGCAGTGTAACCTGATAGAGTCCTTTGTTGCCTATTGTGTCGCTCCAGCGTGCCTCAATAATGCGATAGGGATATCTCTCGCGCAACTCTTGTGCGTTGCTGCAATCCTTGCGGTGTATTGATATTCCGCCGTTGATTGTTACAAAGCCGAATATCTCGTCACCGAATATGGGTGCGCAGCATTTCGACAGCTTGTAGTCTATGCCTTTGAGGTTGCGCTCTATTACCAGTACATCGTTTCCGCTGCTTTGCTCGTTGTCGGTTGTAAGGGTAAAGTTCTGCGCACTTTGTGTGTTCTCGTTATACTCGGGGTTGACGATTGCCTGATAGCGCTTGTATATCTCGGTGAAGTCGATGAATCCTTCGGCTACACGTTGGTAGAAGTCGCTCAGTCGCTTGAATCCCATCTTCCTTATTAGCTGGTCCATTACCGATTCGTCGTAATCGACCTTGTGGTTCTTGAATTTGCGGATGAGCATCTCGCGTGCTATGTCGGCCTGACGTGCAGTGAGGTCTTTAAGTGCCTGACGTATCTTTGCGCGTGCACGGCCTGTCTTTGCGATGTTGAGCCATGCCTGTTTGGGCGTTTGGCTGTTCGATGTTATTATCTCTACCTGATCGCCGTTGTTGAGCACGTGGCGTATCGGTACGTTACGTCCGTTTACAAGTGCGCCGGTGCATTTTGAACCTACTCCGGTGTGTATGCAGAATGCAAAGTCGAGAATTGTAGCACCTCGCGTGAGGCGATAGAGGTCGCCTTTGGGAGTGAAGACGAATATCTCGTCTTTGTACAGTTCCATCTTGAACTTGTTCTCGTTGATGTTCTCTTCGCTCAGGTTCTCGAGTGTGTCGCGTATCGATGCCAAAAGGTTGTCGAGGCCCTGTTCGCTCTTTATACCTTTGTATCGCCAGTGTGCAGCCAATCCGTGCTCGGCTACGGCATCCATTCGCTCGGTACGTATCTGCACCTCGACCCATCGCCCCTGCGGGCCTATTACGGTGGTGTGGAGCGACTCGTAACCGTTGCTCTTGGGTACAGACAGCCAGTCGCGAAGACGGTTGGGATTGGGGGTGTACATGTCGGTGACGATGGAGTATACCTGCCAGCACTCGCTCTTCTCGTTTTGTGGTTCGCTGTCTATTATTATGCGTATAGCGAACAGGTCGTATATGTTCTCAAACGGCAGTTTCTGACGTTTCATCTTCTGCCATATCGAGTGTATCGACTTTGTGCGTCCCTTGATGCGGAACTTTATATGCGGATGTCGGAGCAGTGCCTTCTCAATGGGGCGTATGAAAGACTCCATGTAGTCCTCGCGCGATGCAGCTGTCTCCTCGAGTTTTTGGCTCAGTTCGGCATGTATCTCTGGCTCGGTGTAGCGCAATGAAAGGTCTTCCATTTCGGACTTCAGCTTGTAGAATCCCAGTTTGTGTGCCAATGGGATATATAGCTGTGAGGCTTCGTTTGCAATGAGCCTGCGTCCTTCTATGTCGGGCGAATTACTAAGACGGCGCAGCATCACCAGTCGGCTTGCAATCATTATGAGTATGATGCGCATGTCGTTGGCAAAGGAGAGCAGCAGGTTTCTGAAATTCTCGCTCTCTATTGTAGGGCTCTTGGCATAGAGCGCATTTATCTGTGTGAGGTTGGTGAGCATGTTTGCAACATTCTCGCCCATTTGTTCCTTGACTTCCTCGATTGTTATGGTGCCGTGCTGTACACAACGGTTAAGCATTATGCTGAGGATGATTTCACGATGCAGGCCAATCTCCTTGCCCACCAGATATGCAGTCTGCATGTCTATGATGATGGGTGAGAAACCAAAATTATCGCGTAGCAGGCCTCCTTGTGAAATTGTCTTTTCGACGCTCTGTTTCACAAAGCGAAAGTCGGTGGCCGGCAGGCGTCCCTCGATGTTCTTTCTTAAATCCCTGTTAAGGCGCAGCAGTTCGAGCCTCTCCTCGGGTGTCAGATATATGCTGTTTTCTTTAGTCATCATGCAATTCGAATAATATCGCAATGCGAAGGTAACTCTTATATTCTTAATTTTTCTTCTATTTTTGATTATTTTAGAAATTTATCACTATTTTTGTAATTGTCAACATTAACCGATGTTGATTTGCAACTGAAATCAATTCTAACTAAACACTAATAGAGCTATGATGATTAGCAAAGCCGATCAGGCATTACTCAGCAAAAAAGGCATCTCGGCAGAACAGCTTGCCGAGCAGTTGAAAACATTCAAGACAGGTTTCCCTTATCTTAAGATAGAGGCTGCCGCAACACCCGAAAAAGGTGTGATGTGCCCCTCGGAGAGCGAGATTCAGGAATACATTGCCAAGTGGGCTGCATTCTGCGAAAAGAAACAGAGTGTGCTTAAGTTCGTTCCCGCATCGGGTGCTGCAAGCCGTATGTTCAAGGACTTGTTCTCGTTCCTCAGCGCCGAGTACGATGTTCCTACATCAGACTTCGAAAAGAAGTTCTTCGACAATATCGAGAAGTTCGCTTTCTATGCCGACCTCAATGCAATGTGCAAGAAGAACCATTCTGCATCAATAGCAGAACTGGTTGCTGCCGGCAAATATAAAGAGGTGGTGTTCAATCTTCTCGACTTCACAGGTCTTAACTACGGTGCACTTCCCAAGGGCTTGCTCAAGTTCCACAGCTATGAGGCAAATGTACGCACAGCGCTCGAGGAGCATCTTGTTGAGGGAGCTCTTTACGCAGCAGCCGATGGTAAGGTAAGACTGCATTTTACTGTATCTACCGACCACCGCGCTCTCTTCGAGGCTCTGGTTGCCGAGTGTAAGCCAGCATACGAGAGCAAGTTCGGAGTAGAGTATGACATTACTTTCTCGGAACAGAAACCCAGCACTGATACAGTAGCTGCTGATGCCGAAAACGAGCCTTTCCGCGAGAATGGTGCATTGGTATTCCGTCCCGGTGGTCACGGCGCGCTCATTGAAAACCTGAACGACATTGATGCCGATATCATTTTTATCAAGAACATCGACAATGTTGTTCCCGACAGATTGAAGGATGACACTGTTACATATAAGAAACTGCTTGCCGGTATCCTTGTAGATTTGCAGGCTAAGGCTTTTGAGTATCTGCGTCTTATTGACAGCGGTAAATACACTCACGAGCAGATTGAGGAGATGATACGTTTCGTACAGCAGAAACTTATGTGCCGTCACGAAGATGTTAAGCATATGGAGGATTGCGAGCTGGTGCTTTACCTGCGCAAGAAATTGAACCGTCCTATGCGCGTCTGCGGTATGGTTAAGAACGTGGGCGAGCCCGGTGGTGGTCCGTTCTTTGCATACAACCCAGACGGCTCTGTATCGTTGCAGATTCTTGAGAGCTCACAGATTGACATGAACAATGCCGATGCAAAATCGATGTTCGAGAATGGTACTCACTTCAACCCCGTTGACTTGGTTTGTGCAGTGAAGGACTACAAGGGCGAGAAATTCACTTTGCCACAGTTCGTAGACAAGAACACCGGCTTCATCTCACACAAGTCAAAGAATGGTCGCGAGCTTAAGGCTATGGAGCTTCCCGGTTTGTGGAACGGTGCAATGAGCGACTGGAGCACAGTATTTGTTGAGGTGCCCCTTATTACATTCAACCCTGTGAAGACTGTAAACGACCTGTTGCGTGATGTTCACCAGTAATCAATCTCATTATAATAA
>CAJGCJ010000084.1 GCA_904501775.1 uncultured Bacteroidaceae bacterium
AGTATGATAAACTGCAGTGGTATTTGCCAAGTGTATCGGAGTTGGAGATGATTTATAAGAATAAAAGAGCCATAAATAAGTTTTTAAGCAAATATATTGATGGTGCAACAGAAACAGCGTATGATTGGTATTGGAGCAGTACAGAGTGTGGTGATTGTTCCTCTTGGACCGTTAATATGAATTACGGGTTTATCAGCAGAAACAACGCTCGTTTCAATAGTGGTCGAGTGCGTGCTGTCTCTGTTGTAGCTGCAAACGGAGTGGCAGATGGTGCAATAACAATATCAAAGCCCCGCGACCCAAATGAGTTGTTGTGTGTTGCTTGCATCAATAAAAACGATGGCTCGATTGCATATTTTACCGGCGCGCAGTGGGTAACTCTTGCAGCAGATGAAAAGTCACAATATGCACAATTGGGAGTATCAATAAAGGAAAGCGGCCATGAATTTATTGTAGCTTCAAACGATTGCAATGGTGGAAAAGAACTGAGATTCGGTGGCAATGGAGTGGATTTTGCAGGAGTTGTCAATCATGATAGAGCGTCGGTAGATTCGCAGTTTATTAATACGGGCTATAGTGATACCAAGGCAATGATAGAGCAACAGCGTGGAAAAACCGATTCAGAAGGAATCATTGGTGTGCCTGCAGCAGAAGCTGCATGGAACTACAAGGCAAATGAGTATGATAAACTGCAGTGGTATTTGCCAAGTGTATCGGAGTTGCGGATGATTTATAACAATAAGAAGGCAATAAATAAGTTCTTGAGTAAATACATTTATAATGCAGCTAAAATAGGGGCTTATTGGTATTGGAGCAGTACAGAGTATAATGAAGTATCCTCTTGGAACGTTACTATGAACGGCGGACATAGCAACTACGGCAGCCTTCGTGGCCATAGTGGTCGAGTGCGTGCTGTCTCTGTTGTCAAATAAACCTGTTAACCATTTAACTATTCAGCCATTTAACTATTTATCGGTTTAGAAAATATAAATACAAAATATTACTATGAAAACCAAATTAACTATAACGCTTTTGCTTTTAGTGGCACCGGTTGTGTTATGTGCACAGAACTGGGATTATATACGCTCGTCGGGCGAATATTACTACGGTGTGGGATACGGAGCAACGGTGACCGAGGCTACTAAGAATGGAATGGCCGAGGTTATGAATATGATTTCGGTAAATGTGGCCGATGATTTTACCATGCTCAGCGAGAGCGATAATGAGAATGGTAATATTGAGCACAAGGAGCTGATTGTAAGAAGTTTAAGCTGTATATCGCAGGCCTCGCTCACAAATGTTGAGAGATGGGTGATTGAAGACGAAGAGCCTAATTGTGCGGTGCGCTGTTTTATAAGACGTGACGAACTGGCGCGTATATACGAGAGCCGCATAGACAGGGCGCAGAATTATATCGTTCTGGCCGAGGAGGCTCTGCAAAAACGTAAACTGAGCATGGCCTTGCAGTACTATTATTGGAGCTATGCCCTAATATGTTCGTTGCAGTATCCCAATGAGGTGAAAGACGGGCAGGGCCGGCTGCTGATAACGGAGATACCGGCGAGGATGCGCGATGTGCTCAGCGGTGTGAAGGTTGAGATTGTTAAGCGCGAAGGTGTCTATCTTGAGTTGTTGTTCAAATACAACGATGAGCCCGTGTCGAGCATAGGTTTCAATTTTAACGACGGACGCGGTATAAGTGATATGGATGCCAAGGATGGAATTGGTTACATGGAGTTAAGCCCCGACTTTGACAAGGAGTATATACACATTGGCATTGAGTACGAGTATAAAGAGCTTGCACGTGGCGATGCCGAGATGAACAGTATTCTTTCGGTTATAGCAAAAAAGAGTTTCCGCGAGGCCAATTATACGTTGAAGACTCCTGTCGACAACGAGGTGGTGATTGAAGAGACAAAACTGAAACAGGCGCTGGACATGGCGGTTAACGGCAGTGTAAGGTTTGATGTGAATCCTTCGTCGACACAGGTTATGGCAAATGCCAATGACTATAAGGCGGTGATGGACAAGGTTATTGCTGCGGTAGAGAGCGGTAACTATCAGAGTGCTACCGAATATTTTACGATTGATGGCCTTGAGGTGTTCAACGAGCTCATTGCTTATGGCAATGGACGTGTGGTGGGTGTTCCCGATGTGAATATTTTCAAGAGTACCGACGGACGTGCAGTGGCGCGCGGTCTGCAAATGGCATTCTCGTTCAAGCGTGGTACAAAGAAGATGTTTGTCGAGGATGTGGTATTCACTTTCAACAAAGAGGGTAAGATTGAGAATGTGGCTTTCGGACTTGGTAAGGACTCTACAAACGATATAATGTGCAAGCAGGCTACGGGATGGGATGACATGACGAAAGAGATGGTGATGGAGTTTCTTGAGAACTATAAGACTGCATATTGCCTGAAGCGCCTCAATTACATCGAGACGATTTTCTCGGATGATGCAATTATTATTACAGGTAATGTGGTTAAGAGAAAGGAAACGCCTGTGATGAACGAACGTCAGGTGTCAATAGAGGGCAATGAGATTATTACTTATAACCGGCAGACAAAGAAGGAGTATATCGACCGCTTGAGAAATGTGTTCCGCCGAAATGAATTCATAAACATTCATTTCACAAATAATGAGGTGCAGTGGCTCGAGAAGTTTAAAGACGAGAAGGTTTATGCGATACGTCTGGGACAGGAGTACAACTCTACGTCGTATGCCGATATGGGCTATCTCTTCCTGCTGGTGGATATGACAAACCGCGAAGAGCCGCTTATAAAGATACGTACATGGCAGCCAAGCGAGATAACTTTGGATGAATGGTATAATGCCGGTGATTTTTATTGATAAGCTATGTTTTGATTAAACCGATTGGATATGAAACGATTATTTTATGTTCTGCTGTTGTGTGCAGTTGCGTCGCAGATGTGTCTGGCGCAGGTGGTGTGCAAGCGTGCTCTGGTCTTTGGAATAGGGTACTACGAGGATAAGTCATGGGCAAGGATAAACGGCGATGTGGATGTCGATTATGCTGTGCGCATGCTGTCGGTAATGGGTTATAACGATATATATGCCCTTAAGAATGAACTGGCTACCAAGGAGGCTATGGTTGAGGCTTTTATGGAGCTCGAGGAGAGATGCGAAGAGGGAGATATCGTATATATACACTACTCGGGGCATGGACAGCTGATGACCGACCTCAATGGCGATGAGTCGTTCAAGTGGAACGGAGAACATTCGAAATGGGACGGTGCATGGGTTCCGTACGATGCTTATATGACATACGGCGAGAATGACAAGGGCGAGAAGCATTTGTCGGATGATGAGATTGCGCAATTGCTTACTGCTATAAGAAAGAAGGTGGGCAGCAGCGGTGAGATTGTTGTGGTGGTGGATGCCTGCCACAGCGGCGATGCAACCTGCGGTATTGATGACGATGCTCCGGTGAGGGGTATCGGTGTGAAATTCAACATTCCGTTCAGCGGTGATGTGCCTGTAGAGAAACCTGCCGAGGAACAATGGCTTACAATAAGTGCATGCAAGCCCTATCAATTGAATATGGAGATGAAGGACCCTAAGGTGGGTAAGCTGACATACGCCCTCTATACTATGGGCAAGAAGGCTTTTGACAAGGATAACGAGGTGCTGCAGGCCGAACTCATTGCATTCATGAAGAAGAATGCAGGGCGTCTTCCGCAGACTCCGATGGTGACAGGCAAAAAAAAGTTGGCCCGGTAGGGTTACTTTGGTAATCGTTTATGCTTAAACTGATGAGAGAGAAAAATGGTTCTGTTTTTTACTGATAGAAAGAAAGGTTACACCGACGCCGAGGTTGTTGTGCATCTGCAACGCAGGGACGAGGCTGTAGAGCGTTGGTTTTATGAGACATCGAAGAGGTATTTCGATAAATCGTTCAATGAGATATTCTTCGATGCCGACCGTAAACAGGAGGTCTTTCAACTGGCCTTCATAAAGCTGTGGACCGAGATTGAAGATAAGAAGATTAAGCTTATCGATGGAAAACTTGTGCGACAGCAAAGGAGTGGCGGATATGAGCCTATGAGTTGCAGCCTGACAACCTTTCTGATGGCATTTGCTCGAAACGAGCACCGCGAGATAGTACGGAATATACACGAGGGCTATTACGAGGAACTGTTCGACAGTGCCGATTGCAAGGCGCAGGCGGTGAGTGACGATTATGATGATGCCGAGGATATAAAGAATCGCATTGTGGATGAGTGTATTCATGAGATGTCACCGGGGTGTGTCGAAATTCTGACAATGTTCTACTACGAGGGTAAGAGCCTCGATGATATAATGGAGGCGCGAGGCGAGAAGAATACAAGCAAGAACGGGCTTAAAACGGCAAAAAACAAATGTATGAACACACTTAAAGAGCGTGTGATTGAGAGATATAAAGAGTATAACAAGTAAATGTGACGACAATGGAAAACAGGGATTCTTTTATGAATGACGATGTCGAGAAGCGCGTGATTGAGCGTTTGAACGAGCGTGGTCGTAAATTGTCGATGATGAAAAAGTGGGAAAAGGGCTCAAAAAGAAAATATGTGCCATTATATTCGGCTTTGGCACTTGTGGCTTCTGTGGCTCTGTTGCTTGTCATATCGCTTGGCAGGGAGAATGGAAACGTATTACAGGAGCTTGGTATTGAGGCTCCATGCATGGAGGCTTACAGAAGTGGCGTTCCGCAACTCGAGAATCTCGATAATCTTTTGAACAACGGTCAATATTACGAGGCGGTAGAGGCTGCCGAGAAGGCTCTTGAAAACTCCGATATGCTGATTCAGCAGATGGAGAGCTCGCGCAAAGAGGGCGACGAGGAGTGGGAGTATCAGTATGTGGCCGAGAAGACACTCAACAGCGAGATTAGATGGACATATATTTATGCATTGATAATGGTCGAGTCGGAGAAAATGGCTGTGAAACAGCTTAAAAAATATCTGAAGGATGAGGAGTATTGTACTCATAAAGAGGAGGCTGAATCGATGTTAAAGGCTCTTTAGTAAAAAAATCAATAAAAAAGGGTTACTTTTTCTTTTATTTTGCTTTAATTTACAGCAGAAAACATAAATAACAGATAATAATTAAAATTTAGTACTATGAAAAAGTTGTTTTTTCTCTTGGTAGTTGCTCTTATGGCAGCCCCTTCGCTACAGGCTCAGAGTGCACTGGAATTGGCTAAGCAGCAGCGTGAGTTGAATGAATTTAATACTAAGATTCTGAAGGCTAAACCTACAAAGAGTGTCAAGAAAGAGGCTAAGAAGCTTGAGAATGACGGTTGGCTGGTGCCTGTTGGTGAGAAAACCATCGCACAGCAGATTATGGCAAGCCAGCTTTATGCCGAGGAACTTATGGTAGATGAAGAGGGTATAACAGTCAAGAGATATTTCTCGCAGCCATCTGTGTCTAAGGCCGGCTCATATAACGCAGCATACGCAGCGGCCCGTGCCAATATACAGATAGAGGTTGCTTCGATGATCAAGACCGAAATTGTTGCCGCTATGCAGGCAAAAATTGACAATAACCAGTCTTCGGCTATCTCGGCAAGTACAATGGATAAATTCAACCAAAGAGCAAAGGCTGTTGTAGACCAGACTCTTACAGCCGGTATTCCTTTGGTTACAATCTATCGCAGAGATGAGAATGGCAACTTCGAGGTTCAGGTACGCATCGCATACGACAAGCAGCAACTCTCGGCCCACATCAAGAAGAATATGGCCAAGGAACTTGAGCAAGAGGGCGATGAGCTGAACGAGATTGTTGACGAGGTGCTGAAAAACAAATTCTAAATAAATATCCCAAATTATAAGGCGGGCTCTCTGTCCGCCTTATAAAAGTAAACAATACGTTGCATCGTAGCTGATGCAACGATAATCTCAAAAGTTATGAAACGGACGTTTTACTTTCTTGTACTTGCTCTGTTGTCAATGGCTGTAAATGCGCAGAATTTTGACAAAGAGAGGAATACAGAGAAAAGCAGTCTCAGCGATTTTCGCAAATCGGTACGCGAAGAGTTTGATACTTTCCGGAACGAGGTGATGGAGGAGTATATTAACTTTGTCCGTAACCCATGGAAAGAGTTCATGACGACTCCTCCGGTTGAGGCTCCCAAAGATACGGTAAGGCCTGTTGTTATGCCCGAAGGCGATAGAAAGAAGCCTGTCGAGAGTAAGCCTATACAGGTCAAGAAGGTTGTTCCCCCTGTAAAGATTGCTCCTAAAAGCAAACCTATGACACGCATCGAAGAGAGTGTTCAGCCCGAGGAGAAATTTGTCAATTTCTCCTTTTTTGGCACCGATGCAAAGGTGCGTTTCGATGTGGACGACAGGGTTACCCTTATGGGTGTGGATGAGGATGCCATTGCTGATGCTCTCGAAGCAATGTCGGGCGAGTCCTATAATAATATGATTATAGACTGTAACGAACTGAAGAAAGAGTTCAGACTAAGCGATTGGGCCTATCTGCAGCTGCTCGATTCATTGGCAAGCAGGATATATGAGGATGATATAAACAGCGTTTCGCTGTTGTGTGCCTACCTATATATGAACTCGGGATATAAGATGAGACTTGCGCGCAATGAAGACAGAATATATATGCTGTATGCCAGCAGATATATAATATATGAGCAGAACTCTTATTCGGTAGACGGTTACAGATATTATTGCCTCGAGGAGCTGCCTACACGACTGAGTATATGCAAGGCTTCGTTCGAAGGCGAAGAGCCTCTTTCTTTGATGATAGCCGAGGAACAGAAACTCGCCTATAATCCGTCAGAGCCGAACAGGATATCCTCGGTAGGCTATTCCGATTTTGAGGTGGATGTGACGGTCAACAAGAATCTGCTCGACTTCTACAGTACATACCCTACATCAATGTTCGGCGACAATATGCTGACACGTTGGGCCATGTATGCAAACACTCCGTTGGACAAGAAGGTTGCCGAGAAGGTGTATCCCGAGTTGGCTGATAAACTGAAAGGGCTCTCGCAGGTAGAGGCTGTCGAGCGTCTGTTGAACTTTGTACAGACAGGCTTTGAATACGAATATGACGATGAGGTGTGGGGCAACGATCGTATATTTTTCCCCGACGAGTGCTTCTTCTACAAATACAACGATTGCGACGACCGCAGCGTGCTCTTCTCGCGCCTTGTACGCGACCTGCTGGGCTTGGAGGTTGTGCTGGTTGTAGTGCCCGGACATATTCTTGCTGCCGTGAATTTTACCGAGAGCGTTAAAGGTGGATATGTGGTTTATGACGACAAGGAGTTTGTGCTGTGCGAGCCTACATGTACCAATGGTGCTCCTGTAGGGTGGGCCGACATTGATTCAGATGACAGCTTGAGTGTCATATTGCTCGAGAACGACCCGCAGATGAAGATATATCAGAATATGATAAATGGCGACGAGACAGATGCTGCTGTTTAGGATGCTAAGTTGATATCTGTCAGGCAATCCGGCTTTTTTATATTGCACATGCTCCCTGTACGTTTGTATGGGGAGCCTTTTTTTTATCCAATTTTATGATTTTTTGGAATTATAACAGAATGAAGTAGGGATTTTCGCTAAAAAATGCTTTACTTTGCAGAATGTTTCTCAAATAATGTAAATCAATAATATAAATATAGAATAGAATGGCTCAGGAAGATGTTTTTAAAAAGGTAGTCGCTCACTGTAAAGAGTATGGTTTTGTGTTCCCCTCAAGTGATATCTATGATGGACTCGGTGCTGTGTACGACTATGGTCAGATGGGTGTTGAACTTAAGAATAATATCAAGAACTATTGGTGGCAGAGCATGGTGCTGTTGCACGACAATATCGTAGGTATCGACTCGGCTATCTTCATGCATCCTACAATCTGGAAGGCTTCGGGACATGTGGATGCTTTCAATGATCCCCTTATAGACAACCGCGATTCAAAGAAACGCTATCGTGCCGATGTGCTTATAGAGGAGCAGATTGCAAAGTATGAAGAGAAGATGGAGAAAGAGGCTGCGAAGGCTGCAAAGCGCTTCGGCGAGTCGTTCAACCGCGAACTCTTCATGGAGACTAATCCTAAGGTGCTTGCCGAGAAGGCTAAGCGCGATGCTTTGCAGGAGCGTTTTGCCAAGGCGCTGAATGCAATGGATCTTGAGGAGTTGCGTCAGATTATTATTGACGAAGAGATTGTATGTCCAATTTCAGGTACACGTAACTGGACCGAGGTGCGCCAGTTCAATCTTATGTTCTCTACCGAGATGGGCTCGACAGCCGACGGTGCAATGAAGGTTTATCTGCGTCCCGAGACTGCTCAGGGTATCTTTGTGAACTATCTGAATGTACAGAAGACCGGCCGTATGCGCATCCCCTTCGGTATTGCCCAAATTGGTAAGGCTTTCCGTAACGAGATTGTGGCTCGCCAGTTTATCTTCCGTATGCGTGAGTTCGAGCAGATGGAGATGCAGTTCTTTGTACGTCCCGGCAGTGA
>CAJGCJ010000085.1 GCA_904501775.1 uncultured Bacteroidaceae bacterium
CAAGTTTACGAACTCGTAACCGCAAATCTCGTCGTTCTTGTCGAGAGCAAGGCGTGTGATGTAGCCTTCTGCCATCTCCAAGTAACGGGGACCCTTTGCAAGTGTTCCGTACAATGTACCTGTCTGGCTGCGAAGACCCTTACCCAAGTCCTCGAGACCTGCTCCGATGATAAGACCACCCTCAGAGAATGCTGACTGGCTCCGGCCGTAAACAATCTGAAGGAACAACTCGCGCATTGCAGTGTTGATTGCATCGCATACAAGGTCGGTGTTAAGAGCCTCAAGGATTGTCTTGCCGGGAAGAATCTCAGAAGCCATAGCTGCTGAGTGAGTCATACCTGAACAACCGATAGTCTCTACAAGTGCCTCCTGAATAACGCCGTTCTTAACGTTCAAAGAGAGCTTACATGCACCCTGCTGGGGAGCGCACCAACCAATACCGTGTGTAAAGCCCGAGATATCAGCAATCTCTTTAGCCTTCACCCATTTACCCTCCTCGGGTATAGGTGCGGGACCGTGGTTAGGACCCTTCTTAACTACACACATGTTTTCTACTTCGTGTGAATAAACCATAATTTTATGTTTTAATAGTGAAACTGGTTTTGTGTTTTCAATTGGCGAAGATATAAAAATTTATTTTTAGAATCAAACTATAAGATTGAAAAATGTGTAGCAGCTACAAACTAATGCTAATTTTCATTAATTATATATTGATATTTTATGATAGTGGGCCCTTTTTGCAAAAATGTTTGTATCTTTGAACTCTTTTGAGGCTTGTTTTGGGGTCTCATTGCACGCGATGCGAGGAATGCTTGAACATTTTTTCATCTTTTTTCGCCCGTTTGTGATGAACACCGCAAGTCAGTACCAAATATCTTTAACAATATATGAAGATGAAGAATTTGTTCACTATTTTTATTTCGGTTTTCGCGTTGTGCTGCGTTTTCTCGTGTGACGAAGCCAATGATACGACATCAACCTACTACGACGGCTTGTTTACAGTATACGGCGAGAGCGTGATTCCCGAAATGCACGACACTGCTTTTGTGGTGGGCGATTTGAGTTACTTGGGCCTTCAGAAAGGCGACAAGGCACTGATGCGCGTCAGCTGTTTCATTGATAATGTATATGGTCCGAAGTATGCGCGTTGGCAGGTTGATAAACTATATGAGAAGATTGAAAAGCATGCGATAACAAAACTCTCGGCACAGGATTCGGCTGAATATGTATCTCCCGTTCTGGGAATAGGAGGCTACTATACATATGGAGCTGCATGGGCATGGTTGGGCACACAGATGCTGAATGTGGTATATAACACAGACGGCTCGGCACCGGCATTCAATCTCGATGCCGAGGGTGCAGTAAACGACACACTCAAGCTGAGACTTACAGCAAAGATCACAGACGGCGAAGAGACTGCAGCCAAACTGCTTTGTTACGACCTTACAACTGCTCGAAATATGATAGAGCAGAGTGCGTTGAACAGACTGCTGACATACGATACAATTTATACCTCTATCACAATGCAATATCGCGATGCGGTAAACGATTCAATAATTGACGCAACAATAATAGGAGGCAAACTGGCCAATCCTTTTTGATAGAATAGGTAAAACAGTAAAATGCACATATGAAATTCGACAAGCTTTTTGGAACGGTAGTGTTGCTGATGACTGACCCCGTCAGGGCATGGCGCTATTTCGGCCGCAAGAGCAGCTACAAAGGCATGCTTGTCGATTTCTTGTATCCCATGATGCTGCTGGTGTGCATAGCTGTCTTCTTGGGAACACTGTTCGGATATAGTTTCGATGCCGAAAGAATTTATCCCGCAGTCATTAACATGATTGTGTCGTTTGTGACAATCCTGTGCAGCTACCATCTCATTTCGTTTTTGGTAGCAAGGATTACTCCCCGCTTTGTGGGTGCCGAGCCGCAGCGTCACTGTACCGACAAGCTCACATGCTATTCTATGTCGGTGGTGCTTGTGATAGAGTTCTTCCTTGCACTTTTTCCCAACTTCAGAATTATAGCATGGATAGCGCAGTTCTATACAGTGAAGATAGTGTGGGATGGTGTAGAGGTGCTGTTGCCTGTCCCCGAGAATAAACGCCTTGCATACACTATGGCAGTCTCAATGATGATATTGATTCTACCGGTTATTATCGGCAGGTCATTGTCAGTGATATCATTAAACCTTTAATGTCTTATGGAAAAGAGAAAATCAAATGTCAATATAAAAAACAAACGTGCTACGTTCGATTATCTTATCAGCGATACCTATACAGCCGGCATAGTGCTCACGGGTACCGAGATAAAGTCGATACGCGAGTCGCGCGCCAGTCTTGTCGATACATATTGCACCTTTATCAATGACGAGATGTGGGTCAAGAATATGCACGTTGCAGAATATTTCTACGGGTCGTACAACAACCATTCGACACGACGCGACCGCAAGTTGTTGCTCGAGCGTAAAGAGCTGCGCAAACTGCAGCAGACAGTGAAGAATCCCGGATTTACAATTGTCCCCGTGCGTCTCTTTATAAATGAGAAGGGGCTTGCCAAGCTTGTGATAGGTGTAGCGCGCGGTAAGCACGAGTACGACAAGCGACAGAGTCTGAAGGAGCGCGACGACAAACGCGAGATGGACAGAATAAAGAGAAGTTTCTGACAATTATATAGAGGTTGCATCAAAAAAAGCTTTTGAGTTGCAGCCTCTTAGGCTTTTAATTATAGACAAAGAATGCAGAGAATGAATATACAAGAGGCTTTAAAAGAGAGAATATTGATACTCGATGGAGCGATGGGTACAATGATACAGAAATACTCGCTCGTAGAAGAGGATTTTCGTGGCGCACGTTTTGCTGACCACGCGAAACTGCTGAAAGGTAACAATGATATTCTGGTGCTCACCCGCCCCGATATCATTGAGACTATACACGAGAAATACCTGCAGGCAGGTGCCGACATAATTGAGACCTGTACATTCAATGCCAATGCAATATCACAGGCCGACTACGACTGTCAGCATCTGTGCGATGAGATTAATCGCGAGGCTGTAAGAATAGCCCGTCGCGTAGCCGACCGTTATTCAACTCCCGACAAACCGCGCTATGTAGTTGCCTCTGTAGGTCCTACAAGCCGCACCTGTTCCATCAGCCCCGATGTGGAGAATCCTGCAATGCGCAACATAACATTCGACGAGCTTGTCGAGGCATATGTTCAGCAGATGAAAGCCCTCATTGAAGAGGGTGTCGATGCCTTGTTGTGCGAAACCATATTCGATACACTCAATGCCAAGGCTGCGCTTTATGCAGCCGGCGAGGCTATGAGAATATGCTCGTGCGAAGTTCCTATAATGCTCTCGCTCACAGTAGCCGATGCTGCCGGCCGCACACTCTCGGGACAGACCATCGAAGCGTTCATGGCCTCGGTGATGAGTCGCAATATCCTCTCTGTGGGTCTGAACTGCTCATTCGGCGCATCCCAGATGAAGCCTTTCATCAAGCAGCTGTCAAAGATTGCTCCGTGCTATGTAAGTGCCTATCCCAATGCCGGTCTTCCCAATGCTCTCGGAGGTTACGACCAGACACCGGCACAGATGGCCGAGTGCGTGCGTGAGTATATTGACGAGAGTCTGGTGAATATAATAGGCGGCTGCTGCGGTACTACAAACGAATATATTGCCGAATACCCTGCACTTGTCGAAGGCAAGAGTCCGCGCAAGCCTGCAGAGTATCCCGGGCAATTGTGGCTTTCGGGATTGGAACGCCTCATTGTCGACCGCTCAATGAACTTTATAAATGTGGGCGAGCGTTGCAATGTAGCAGGTTCGCGCAAATTCCTACGTCTGATAAACGAGAAGAACTATACCGAAGCCCTCAAGATAGCAAGACAGCAGGTCGAGGACGGGGCACAGGTGCTCGACATAAACATGGACGACGGTCTGTTGTCGACAAAAGAGGAGATGGTAAACTTCCTCAATCTGCTCGGCAGCGAGCCCGAGATTGCCCGCGTACCCATAATGGTAGACTCTTCGGACTGGAACGTGATAACAGCCGGACTGAAATGTCTGCAGGGCAGGGCTATAGTAAACTCAATATCATTGAAAGAGGGCGAAGAGGCGTTCATTGCACGTGCCACCGAGGCAAGACGTTTGGGTGCGGCTGTTGTTGTCATGGCTTTCGACGAAGTGGGACAGGCAACAACATACGAGCGCAAAATTCAGGTTTGTGAACGTGCTTATAGGCTGCTGACCGAAAAGGTAGGCTTCGAACCCTGCGAAATAATATTTGACCCCAACATACTTGCAATAGCAACCGGTATCGAGGAGCATGCCGCCTATGGTATCGATTTCATAAGGGCATGCGAATGGATAAGCAAGAATCTTCCCGGTACACACATAAGCGGTGGAGTAAGTAACCTCTCGTTCTCGTTCCGCGGTAACAACTATGTGCGCGAGGCGCTGCATGCAGTCTTCCTCTATCATGCCATTGCTGCCGGTATGGATATGGGTATTGTCAATCCGCAGACATCGGTACAGTACGAGGATATCCCTCTCGATATACGCACTATAATGGAAGATGTCATTTTGAATCGCAATGCCGATGCCACCGAACAGCTTATAGCAATTGCCGAGCAGTTGAAGAACAAAGAGATGCACGTTGCGCATCATAACGACGATGCATGGCGTAACCAACCCCTTGAGGAGCGTCTTAAGACAGCGCTGTTAAAGGGCATTGGCGATTGGCTCGAACCCGACCTCGCCGAGGCTGTTGAGAAATATGGCACCGCTGTGGCAGTCATATCAGGTCCGTTGATGGATGGCATGGGATATGTAGGCGAACTCTTCGGAGATGGAAAACTGTTTCTTCCGCAGGTGGTGAAGACTGCTCGCACCATGAAACAGGCTGTTGCAATTCTGCAGCCTCTCATCGAGCAGCAGAACAGCGAACGCAACAATTCGGCTGGTAAGATCCTTATAGCAACAGTAAAGGGCGACGTACACGACATAGGTAAGAACATTGCCGGCGTGGTGATGGGATGCAACGGATACGAGATATTCGACCTTGGCGTAATGGTGCCTCCCGAAAAGATAGTTGAGCAGGCGCAAATTAACAATGTCGACATGGTGATTCTGAGCGGTCTCATAACACCGTCACTCGAGGAGATGATAACAGTGGTGAAATCACTGAAGGCTGCCGGCATGACACTGCCTGTGCTTATAGCAGGTGCCACTACAAGCCCCATGCACACAGCATTGAAGATAGCTCCCGAGTACGAAGGTCTTGTTGTCCATGTGAAGGATGTATCGCAGAATGTGCTGGTTGCATCGGAACTGCTTGGCACAGCAGAGCGTCGCGAAGCATTCGCTGTCAGGTTGCATGCCGAGCAAGAGGCTCTGCGCAACAAGGCTGCCGAGCGCACAAAAGAGAGCCTGCGCTCGCTCGACGAGGCACGCAAGAACCGCTTGAACCTCTTTGAGGAATCGCATGCTGCCGGTTGCGACTGCGGACACTGCAAATGATAATTGACATTAGTTAGGATAATACAAACAGTAGAATTGTTCTAAAATCATAAACGTAATAACATATATGGAAGATATATTGCATAAAGGACTCACTACGCAGCAGGCCGAGGAGAGCAGACGCCTGCATGGTACAAACACTCTTACTCCGCCGGCACGAACATCGTTGTGGGTGCGTTTCATGGAGAAATTCAAAGACCCTATAATAATAATTCTGCTGGTGGCTTTGTTGCTGTCGTTTGCAATATCGTGTTTCCACTGTTTCGGCCCCGAACAGCAAGGTGCGACAGCCTTTCTTGAGCCTGTCGGTATCTTTGTGGCAGTGCTTCTTGCAACACTCATAGGATTCATATTCGAGGTCAAGGCTGCCAAGGAGTTC
Source organism: uncultured Bacteroidaceae bacterium (assembly GCA_904501775.1). Lineage (GTDB taxonomy): Bacteria > Bacteroidota > Bacteroidia > Bacteroidales > Bacteroidaceae > HGM04593. The sequence goes on from CAJGCJ010000085.1 coordinate 5,904, forward strand.
GACCGATTGAGCCTTGTCAACGATGATGCCGAAGTAACTGTAATGCGCGATGGGGCAGTGCATCAGATTGCCCGTAAGGATGTTGTGGTAGGCGATATCGTGCTGCTCAATACAGGTGACGAAGTCCCTGCCGATGGATTGCTGTTAAGGGCAAACTCACTTCAGATAAATGAATCGACACTTACAGGCGAGCCTGTAATCTCAAAGACAATCGTCGAGGCCGACTTCGACAGCGAGGCGACATACCCCTCAAACATGGCTCTGCGTGGTACAACGGTTGTTGACGGCAACGGCATCATGCGTGTCGATGCAGTGGGTGATGCAACAGAGTATGGTAAGGTAAACGAGGGCTCGCTCATAGAGAACAACATCGAGACTCCATTGCAGTTGCAGTTGAAACGCCTTGCAGCATTAATAAGCAAAGTTGGCTATGCCGTATCGGCGCTCACCCTTGTAGTGCTTGCTGTCAAGGGCTTGTGGAACTACGAGACAATGTCGTTGCTCGAGATTGGCTCGGTGCTGCTCAACAGCTTCATGATTGCCGTAACACTTATTGTGGTTTCTGTTCCCGAGGGATTGCCCATGAGTGTTACATTGAGCCTTGCACTCAGTATGAACCGTATGCTCAAGACAAATAACCTTGTGCGTAAGATGCATGCATGCGAGACAATGGGTGCTGCAACAGTGATATGTACCGACAAGACAGGTACACTGACACAAAACCGCATGCAGGTTTACGAAACATCCTTCTTTGCTTCCGATACAGAGACACTTAGCCTCATTAACGAAGGTATTGCCGTTAACTCAACCGCCAACCTCGACTATTCAGCCGGTGCAGTCAAGACAATAGGCAACCCCACCGAGGCAGCCCTTTTGCTGTGGTTGCATAAGAACGGTACCGACTACAACAACATGCGTAACAGTGCATCGGTAGCAGGTGTACTTACATTCTCTACAGAGCGTAAGTATATGGCTACGGTGGTCGACTCTCAACTTTTGGGTAAGAGAATACTTTATGTGAAGGGTGCGCCCGAAATAGTGCTTGCCCATTGCGACAGAATTGCAACAGACAAAGGATTCGAGGCTGTTGACAAGCATCGTGCAGATATAGAAGCGCGTCTGCTTGCATATCAGAGCAAGGCGATGCGTACATTGGGATTTGCCTATGCTGTGTTGAACGATGAAGTGATCAGCACTCCATGGGCCGATGGACGTCTGGATGCAGGCATAAAACTTGCATATCTGGGATTCGTTGCTATATCGGACCCTGTGCGCGACGATGTTCCCGAGGCTGTGCGCACCTGTCTCAGTGCAGGGATAGATGTGAAGATTGTAACCGGTGACACCCCCGGAACAGCCAAAGAGATAGGCCGTCAGGTGGGAATCCTCGGTGCAGATGTTGCGGAAGACGAGGTTATAACAGGCCCCCAGTTCGAGGCACTCGGTGATGATGAGGCTGCCGAAAGGGTTAAAAAACTCAAGATCATGTGCCGCGCCCGTCCTATGGATAAGCAGCGCCTTGTCAATCTGCTGCAGCAACAGGGCGAGGTTGTTGCAGTAACGGGCGACGGAACAAACGATGCACCGGCACTTAAGGCTGCGCAGGTGGGCCTTTCCATGGGCGACGGAACATCTGTAGCCAAAGAGGCGAGCGACATTACCATCCTCGACAACTCGTTCAGCAGCATTGTGCGTGCTGTCATGTGGGGACGCTCACTCTATAAGAATATTCAGCGTTTCCTTATGTTCCAGCTTACGATAAATGTGGTTGCATGTATGATAGTGCTCTTCGGAACATTGCTGGGCACTGAATCACCGTTGACAATTACGCAGATGCTGTGGGTAAACCTCATAATGGATACCTTTGCATCGTGTGCTCTTGCATCGCTCTCACCAAAATGGAGTGTTATGAAAGAGCAGCCGCGCAGCAACAGCGATTTTATCGTTTCGCGCAGCATGGCAACGTATATATTCTCAATGGCATTCATCTTCTTTGCTGTGCTCATGTCGTTCATATATCTTCTTATGACCGATGGCAGAATGAGCACTCTTGCAATGTCGTGGTTCTTTACATTCTTCGTATTCCTGCAATGGTGGAACCTTTTCAATGCCAAGAGCTTTATGACAGGAACATCGGCTTTCAGCGGCATACACAAGGAGAGAACATTCATTCTTATTTCGTTGCTTATATTGGTAGGTCAGGTGCTTATAGTTACATTCGGAGGCAAGATGTTCAGTGTTGAGCCTCTTGCTGTAGAGGATTGGGTAACAATATTCATCATTACCTCGCCTGTCCTTTTGATAAACGAACTCGTGATTGTAATAAAGAAACTTTTTAATTTTAAATCGGACAAGAGTGAATAGAATTGCCGCCGGTGCAGGTCAAGTGAAACGGATATGCACTAACAGTGATGTGATAATCCTTTGATACTTCGCAAAAAAGCATTACCTTTGCGCACGTTATCGATGTGATAGACTTTGCTGCAAAGCAGTGTTGACACAAAAGAATAATAAGACAATCTATTATACACGATATAAATATAATTATGGAATCTGTTGCATTTATACAGTGGTGTCTC
>CAJGCJ010000086.1 GCA_904501775.1 uncultured Bacteroidaceae bacterium
ATAGATTATCCTCTATTATATCAATCAATTAGAGTAAAATACTATGTATTCATAGGGTGGTTTACTAATACCCTACGCTACGATATCAAGGACATCGAGAGTCTGTTTGCCCTTGACTGTTTGGAAGCGTAGCACTCTGTTTGAAAAGTCAAGGAACACTAATACTACTATAAATAATTTTGTGATAAGCGAAAGGGGTTACATACATAAAAACGCCCTACGAGGGGGCGTAAATGATGTTTTAAGATTTGATACCATTACCAACCTTGTAAGATTTTAGAAAATATCTCTTACAAAAGTTGTACAGTTATACAACTTTGTTTATATTTGCAACACTATGAAAAAGATAATTGCATACAAACGGTATTACGCCGACTTTATGGCGAAATTATCCCAACCTGAACGAATAAAAATAATGCGCGCATTGTTGTTATTTGAAACAGAGGATAAAATACCGCACCATTACATAAAGTATATTCGCGATGGGATATATGAATTCCGAGTGAACTACGGCAATAATGAGTTCCGTATCTTTTTCATATACGATGGTGACACCATTGTGGTTTTGTTCAACTGTTTTAAGAAGAAAACCCAAAAGACACCTGACAGTGAAATAAAAAAAGCAGTACAACTAAAGAATGAGTATTATGAGCAAAAAGAATGATATTTATGATGTAAGTGCCGAACTTGCAAGGGAGTTTGGAGAGATTGGCACTCAAAGTCGTGCAGAGGCTACAGCAAAGGCTTGGGAGGAGTACAATGCGCAGATACTGCTTGATGCTCGCAAGAACGCTCGTTTGACACAAGCTGAACTTGCAGAGCGTATTGGTGCAGACAAAAGTTATATATCACGCATTGAACGAGGCATAACAGTTCCCACAGTTGCAACCCGTTATAAGATTGCAGCTGCAATGGGGTTGACTGTTGAATTGAAGCCTATTTGATAGAAGTAATTTTCAGAGGTCATCACGAACTTTACAAAAAGTTTTCATATCATACCCCTCTGCTCTCAAATAATGGACAAAATCTACAACTTTAAGAAAATCCTCTTTGAAAGTTCGATAATTTGTCACAAATTTGCACCAAAGGAAAAGAGAATCACACGATTCTCTTTTTTTGATTATTTATAACAGACAAGCCTAACAACAAACAAATGAAAATAAAGAGACATATAGGACTATCCGCTATAATATTGTTTGTAATAACCACAATTGCATGCTGCACCTCGGGTGGCGGCAACACCCTTTCGGAAACCGAAGAGAGTGCAGACAGTTCAAAAGTAGAGCCTGTAATAACAAAATACGGTCTTCCGATTGATAACTACAACACCTACTACGACACAGTGAAGCTACGCCAGACCATAGCCGAGATATTATTCGATTTCGGATTTACCGCACAACAGATACACCGGCTCACACAATGCCCCGACAGCATCTTCGATGTGCGCAAGATACGTCCGGGACAGGCCTGCCTGCTTGTTACCGAAAAGGACAGCGCGGCAACCCCATGCTATTTCATCTACGAGGAAAGCCCCAAGACATATATCACATTCGATCTTAAGAACAACTACCATGCGACACGCAACAACAAGCCTGTGGAGTGGCGCGAAAGCGAGGTTGCAGGCACTGTAAACAGTTCGTTGTGGGTATCGATGCAAGAGAACGGCACTTCGCCGCTATTAGCCGTTGAGATGTCGCACATCTTCGGCTGGTCGGTCGATTTCTTCGGAATACAGAAAGGCGACGAATACCGTTTAATTTATGAGCAGGAATATGTCGAGGAGACACCGCTGAACAACTACCGCATTGTTGCAGCATCATTCCGCGCATCGGACAGCACAATATATGCCATTCCCTACACACAGGAGAACGAGGAGCTTTTCTATAACATTGACGGAAACAGCCTTGAGGGCGCGTTCCTGAAAGCCCCACTCGACTACTACCGCATATCATCGCGTTTCTCGAACAGCCGTTTCCACCCTGTATTGCGCCGCTATCGCGCACATCACGGGGTAGACTATGCCGCACCCGCAGGAACACCTGTCTATGCCATCGGAAGCGGAAAGGTCATTGCAAAGGCCTTTCAGGCAGGCGGCGGAGGAAACTATGTAAAGATAAAGCACAACGGCACATATACAACAACATACATGCATCTGTCGCGCTTTGCGAAAGGACTTAAAGTGGGCGATTTCGTCAAGCAGAAGCAGGTTATCGGATATGTGGGCTCTACCGGCATTTCAACAGGACCGCACCTCGACTTCCGCGTACACGAGAACGGCAAGCCAATCAACCCGCTTACCATAAAATCGCAGCCCAAGAAACCTATAAGCGACTCGTGCCGTGCCGAATTCAACATTTTGTGCGACTCGCTCGTCAAACGGTTGAATGGCATAGAAAATGCTACAATCGAAGCAACTGACTTCATCCGACAATAATACAACAAGCGATGCCCATGGGCATCGCTTGTTGTATTATAAAAAGAATTTATACATACTCACTGAGTTCGAGCCAACGCATGCTCTTTTCGTCAATAAGCTCTATCACCTGTGATATGCGTTGCGATTTCTGCATAAGGGAGTTATTGTCGAGAGTGCCGCTGCTCATCTCCTGTTCAAGCACGCTCTTCTCCTCTTCGAGCTGCTGAATCTCCACCTCGAGCGACTCGTACTCGCGCTGCTCCTTGAATGTAAGCTTGCGCTTGGCATCGGTACTACGGTACGACTGTTTCTGTTCGGTCTGCTTCGCGTTCTTGACAGCCGCAGCCTTGGCTGCGGCTGCGCGTTCCTCTTCGCGCCAGTCGCGATAGTCGGTGTAGTTGCCGGGGAAATCCTTTATATCGCCACCGCCATTGAAAACGAAAATATGGTCGACAACACGGTCCATGAAGTAGCGGTCGTGGCTGACAACAATCACACACCCCTTGAACTCGCGCAGATACTCCTCGAGTATTTGCAATGTATCAATATCGAGGTCGTTTGTAGGCTCATCGAGGACAAGGAAATTGGGGTTGGACATGAGCACTGTACAAAGATAGAGACGTCGTTTTTCGCCACCGCTCAATTTATACACATAGCTGTACTGCTGTTCGGGAGAGAAGAGGAAATGCTGAAGGAACTGTGATGCCGAGAGCATCTTACCGCCAACCGGGATAACCTCGGCTATCGCCTTTACCACATCTATAACCTTCATCTGCTCGTTGAACTGCAGTCCCTCCTGGCTGTAATATCCCCATTTTACCGTTTCGCCCACCTCTATTATTCCGCTGTCGGGAGATACCTTGCCCAAAAGCATCTTTATGAAGGTACTCTTTCCTGTACCGTTGTCGCCCACAATGCCAAGTTTCTCGAATCGCGAGAAGGTGTAGTAGAAATCCTTTGTGATGACTTTGCTGTCATAAGCCTTTTCGAGAGCCTTCATCACGAATATCTTGTTGCCTATGTACTGTGATTTTATCTCGAGCGACACACTTGCATCATCGCGCATGGCTGCTGCCTTCTCCTGCAGTTTGTAGAATGCCTCGATACGGTATTTCGCCTTGTGCGCACGCGCCTGAGGCTGACGACGCATCCAATCGAGTTCGGTGCGCAAGAGATTGCGCGCACGCGCAGTCTCGGCGGCAAGGTTCTGCAAACGCTCTTCGCGCTTTTGCAGGAAATAGCTGTAATTACCCTTATAGCGATATATGCGGCTGTCGTCAATCTCAATTATGTCGTTACACACCCTATCGAGGAAATATCGGTCGTGGGTTACCATGAGCAGGCTGCCTGTGAAGCGCGAGAGATACTCCTCGAGCCACTCTACCATGCTCATGTCGAGGTGGTTGGTAGGTTCGTCAAGAATCATCATATCGGGCTCTTCGATGAGAACGGCTGCAAGCGCCACACGCTTTTTCTGTCCGCCCGACAATTCGCATACCGGCTGGTTGAAACGGTCTATCTTAAGCATCGACAGCACCTGCTTGGTACGCGTCTCATAATCCCATGCGTTAAGGCGTTCCATCTCTTCCATAAGCGCAGGAAGTTCCTTGTCGTCGCCACACTCAAGAGCCTTTTCGTAACGGGCTATAAGCTGCGACACAACGCTGTTGCGCTGCATACATGCCTCGATAACGGTGAGATTGTCCTTAAAATCGGGCTCTTGCTCAAGGTAGCCGACTCGCACACCCGAGCGCAATGTAATTTTCCCCTCATCGGGGACATCGGCGCCTGCTATAATCTTCAGCAATGTGCTTTTACCCTTGCCATTGCGTGCTATAAGACCTATGCGCTGTCTCTCTTCAACAGCAAACGAGACCCCACTGAAGAGTATCGACTCGCCGAAGCTCTTAGAGAGCCCCTCTATCTGTAAATCTATCATATCTGATTCTAATATTATCGTGCGAAGATACAAACAGAAAAACAAAATAGCGCCTATAAAACAAAATATTCGCACAATAGCAGCACGAATGATTGTCACAACTTTGATTTTTCAATTATTTTATGTTAATTCGCAACATAACTAAAAATTCAACCATTATGATACCAGCAGAATTTGATGAAATTCGTCCATATATGCCCGAGGAACTTCCCGCAGTGTACGAAGAGTTATTAGCAGACCCTGAGTTTCAGGCAGCAATGGGTTATGTGTTCAAGCAGGTGCCTTTTGAGCAGGTAGCTGCCATGATACGCGGTTGCAAGACAAATATTGAATTCCAGAAAACCATTGTACTTCCATTCCTGCAGGGCCTTCTGAAGAAGCTCAGCACAGGAATAAGCCTAAGCTACGACAATAAAGAGAGCCTTGCCGATGCCTTGTGCATATCGAACCACAGGGATATTATCCTCGACTCGGCATTCCTGTGCATGCTAATGATTGAGAATGTAGACAACACTGTGGAGATTGCCATTGGAGACAACCTGCTCATACGTCCTTGGATAAAGAAACTTGTGCGTGTTAACCGCAGTTTCATTGTGCAGCGTTCGGCATCCATCCGCGAGATGCTTGCATCGTCAAAACGTCTCTCATCATATATACACCATGCGATAGCTGAGCGTCACCAGCCCATATGGATTGCACAGCGCGAAGGACGTGCAAAGGATTCGAACGATGCCACACAAGAGGGCCTTATCAAGATGCTCTCGATGTACAGCAGCGGTGACATCTTCGATGCACTCAAGGAACTGAACCTTTCGCCCACAACAATTTCGTACGAGTTCGACCCGTGCGACTACCTCAAGGCCAAAGAGTTCCAGCAGAAGCGCGACAATCCGGCACACAAGAAATCGCCTATGGACGACCTCATCAACATGCAGACAGGACTCTTCGGTTACAAGGGTGCCATCCACTACCACATTGCCGACAGAATAAACGACAAGATTGCGGCACTCGACAAAGAGATGCCCAAGAACGAAAAGACAGCTGCCGTCGCACGCATCATAGACAAGGAGATACACCGCAACTACAAGTTCTGGCCCGTAAACTACTACTTCTATGAGCTGCTCACAGGTGACAACTCCTACGCTGACAAGTACACCGCAGCCGACAAGGAGAAGCTCGACCAATATCTTGCCGAGCGCATAAACATGGTAGACCTGCCCGACAAAGACGAGCAGTTCCTGCGCACCAAGATTCTTGAAATGTATGCCAACCCACTTATAAACTACAAAAAATCGACCGAGCAGTAAACAAAACCACCGCTTGAACCATTATATCAATGTACGATTAAATTTGAGTTAGAATGGTTCTGCGGTCGGGCCTATGATGATTCGGATGCGCATGACATAGACCGCAAACAGGCTGTCTCCTTGTTGGAGACAGCCTGTTTTCATAACATAAAAGAGTGATTTCATGGTTGCAACAAGGCATAAATAAAAAAAAGAGGTGGGTGCGATAAAAATAGCACATTTTAAAACCTCTCATAGCAAAGAACTTATTATCTTAGCAGACAAATTGAACACTTATCTGAAAGATAACACACAACAGAACTATGAAAAAGAGTCTTTTAGTGTGCCTGTTTGCCCTATGCGCAAACATTTTGCCGGCACAGCACCAATTCTCAAGGTTTGAAATGTATACACGTGCCGACTATCAGCGCGAAAGTATCGATGACAAGGTAAACGACGACAACAGCGGTTTCAAGGGCAAATACCTTATGCTGCGTATGGATGGCAACTTAGGCGACGGATTCACATACTCTTATCGCCAGCGTTTCAACAAGGGAGTAAAGGACGCGACATTCTTCGATGCCACCGACTGGCTGGCACTCACCTACACAACAGGCAACTGGAGTTTCTCGGGAGGTAAGCAGGTGGTTGCAATAGGTGGATATGAGTATGACCTCAACCCTATTGATGTATATTTTGCATCTGAGTTCTGGAACAATATCGGATGCTTCCAGTTCGGAGCAAGCGTTTCGTACAAGTTCAATGACGGTAAAGACACTTTCACGGCACAGGTGAGCCAGAGCCCCTTCAGTGCCACAACAAAAAACATCTATGCATACAACTTCATGTGGTGTGGCTCGCACGGTATGTTGAGCACTATCTACTCGACCAACCTTATTGAATATCTACCCGGCAAATATATCGGATATATCTCACTCGGCAACAGATTTACAGCAGAGAACATCTTACTCGAACTCGATGTCATGAACAGGGCAAGCAACAACCATGCATTCTTTGGAAAGAACATGTCGGTAATAGGAAACTTCACATGGAATGCAACAGAGCAGCTGAACGTATGCGCAAAGGCCACATACGATGTGAACAACACCGACTGTGCATCGGACATGTGCGTATTGCCCGGCACAGAGATTACACGCGTGGGAGCAGGTGTCGAGTTTTTCCCGATGCCCAACGGGCGTAAGGATGTACGTCTGCATGCAATAGCCTGCTACACATTCGGCAACAACAGCAACACAGCCGGCACAGCAATAGACAAACAGGCTATTATAAGTGCAGGTGTTACATGGAACATCAACCTGCTGAACCTGCGCTCAAAGAAATAAAAAAATCCCAAGCACAAACAATAGCATAAGACAATGTTAAAGAATCTGTTCAAATTCCAGAGATGGGTTAGAAGAAAAACTCCACGCGGCATATTATGTCTTATTATAGTATTCTCAATCTTTGCCTACCTTGCCTCGGTAATGGGAACGCCGAATATGTTGAATACGGTAATGAACACCGCTCACGACCTGTTGCTCAACACTGTATTCTACCTTATGGCAATTTGTGTCATAACAGGAGCTATAGGACGCCTGTTCGTTGAGTTTGGAGTGGTAAGTCTTTTAGAGAAGATGTTGCGACCGCTGATGAAGCCAATATTCAATCTTCCGGGTGTTGCGTCGCTGGGAGCTGTGCTCACCTTTCTCTCTGACAACCCTGCTATAATTTCACTTGCACAGGACAAACGGTTCGGAGCCTATTTCAAAAAATATCAGTTCATTTCGCTCACCAACTTTGGAACAGCATTCGGAATGGGATTGCTGGTGATTGTGTTCATGGTGGGACAAGGATTCTACGCCGAGCCTTTCATAGGACTTATAGGCGCCATCATCGGATGTATGGTGTCGACACGCCTCATGCAGTATTATGTGCTCAAAATGCGTCCTCATTACGAACACGAAGATGCATACGTTGTAGAAGAACTGCAAACAATCAAGGACGAGGAGAACCGCAACCCCCTGTTCCAGCGTATTCTCGATTCACTGCTCGACGGTGGACGCACAGGTGTTGATGTAGGACTCGCCATAATCCCCGGAGTGCTCATTATCTCGACTCTTGTGATGCTGCTCACTTTCGGAACATCGGAATCGGGACAATACACAGGCGCAGCATATGAGGGCACAGAACTGCTCCCCTACATAGGCAGCAAGCTGAGTGTCATATTCGAATGGCTCTTCGGCTTCACCGACCCGCATCTTATCGCATTCCCCATCACAGCATTGGGCGCGGTAGGTGCTGCATTGGGACTTGTTCCCAATTTTATAAATGCCGGTTGGATTGACGGAAATGCTATTGCAGTGTTCACTGCAATAGGTATGTGCTGGAGCGGTTACCTGAGTACACACACAGCAATGCTCGACACGCTCGGATACAGAAACCTGACCTCCAAAGCCATTCTTGCGCACACAATAGGCGGTTTGGTGGCTGCAATAACAGCACATTGGATGTATGTTCTCTACACCCTTATCTAAGGGATGACAATAAAAATGCTACGACTCTTGAATCAACAAGAGCCGTAGCCACCAAACATTGGAAAAATAACAAGTAAGACAAATATGTAATACTTGCCTCACACTTATGACTTTATATACAGTATAAAGTCAAATACCCCCCCCATTAATTTAAGTTTTTTTCACATTTGAACAGCGCCGTCAACCATCTTTATGGTTTTATCTGTCAGCGACGCAAGTTCTTCATCATGAGTTACAATAAGGAATGTCTGTCCGAATTTGTCG
>CAJGCJ010000087.1 GCA_904501775.1 uncultured Bacteroidaceae bacterium
AATGTTGAATATAGAGGCGATACTGTTGCTGTTTCCAATGTGCCCGATGGAGTTGAGTACAGATGCAGTGGTGCGAATGTCGCTTTCCATTCAGTTGTTGATGGCGTTGAATATATTCTGAGTGGAAACAGTGCCGAAGGAACGTTTATCCTTCATTCGCAAAATAGTGCATTGGTGTCGTTGTCGTCTCTCTCGTTGGTGTCGCAAAAGAGAAATTCAATATCTATAGTAACACCATCTGTTGTATATATACGTTCATTGGGTGATGAGCGTAGCGTTGTTGCCGATGGTGTGGCTGGCGATACTGTATATGCTCCCAAAAAGTCGGCAGCAGTATGTGTCGAGGGTACAGCGGTGTTCTCGGGTGGAAATATTACATTGCGTGGCGAGAGAAGCAATGCTCTCTACTGTACAAGCCGTTTATATCTGAATAATACCAATCTGTCGGTTGATGCTGCTCGTACGGATGGTCTTGTTGTCGACAGCGGAGTTGTTGTTTCAGCTTCCAATATTGCATTGAATGTTTCGCGTGATGCTATAAAATGCAAAAAAGGAAACACTGTTATTCTAAATGGTAACATTGCTATAAACTGTACAGCGGAAAAAGGTGATGGTGTGCAGTCGCGTAATTTCTATCTGTTTGACGGAAATATGTCGGTATTGGTTTCAGGAGATGTATCGCGCGGAATAAACTCGAAAGAGGCAGTCTATCTGATGAATGGTAACCTGTCAGTCGAGTCTAAGGGTAATGCTATCTTCTCTGAAAAGAAGTTCGATTACTCCTCGGGTGCATGTATCAAATCGGGTACTCACACTTATATCGGAAAGGCTAATGTGGCTCTCAAGAATGTCGGCAATGGTGGTAAAGGTATCAATTGTAATGGTCTCATGCGTGTTGATGGCGGTCATCTCTATGTCGAGAATTACGGCAATAGTCTGCAACACCAATACGATGCCGACGCGCATACTTCGGCCAAAGGTGTCAAGTGCGACAGCACTCTTATTGTAAATGGTGGCGATATTGATATTCGTGTATATGGAAGGGGTGAGCGATGTGAAGGACTCGAGTCTAAGTATGATATGATAATAGGAGGCAAGGATACAAAAATATATATTTATGCTTATGACGATGCAATCAATGCAGGCAAACATCTCATTGTCAATGGTGGTAGCATATATGCCTATGCTGCTGCAAATGATGCCATAGACAGTAATGGATATATAGAAATAAATGGTGGATTGATTGTTGCAAACGGCTGTGGAACACCTGAACAGGGCATAGATGTAGATGACAGAAGATGTTTCGAGATAACAGGAGGAACAGTTCTCTCTGTTGGCGGATGTTTCGGACCGGAGCCCTCTATGCCGTATGGCGATAATAGTGTCCAACCGACACTCGTGTGGACCGGTATCGCTCTTGAACGAGGAAAATATATAGGTGTACGTGATGGCGACAATATTCTGGTGACATATCTTTTGCCCCGTACTCTGCCCGGTGCTGCGTTCTTTTATTCGTCACCCGATTTGAATGAGGGAAATGAGTATACACTCTTTATGGCTAAATCAATTCAGCAGGGTGAACATGTAGGCAATGGACTGTATCTGAATGCAATACACTCCGATGCAACCGAAGAGACAAACTGCAGTGCCAAACTTTATAAGGCAACAGATGCAGGCTCTGGTGCCTTTATGCCTCCTCCTCAGGGCTTTAATGGTGGAGTCGGCTTTGACGGCTCTATGCCGCCCCCTCCGCCAATATGGAATGATAACGAGGGATATTATGATGCAAATCTTCCCGGTGGTGGATGGAAATAATAATATAAAAAATGAGATGCTCGCAAGAGCATCTCATTTTTTATATTATTGTATTTCTTGATTACTTGTTGCCTTTGTAACGCTCGTTGAGTCCTTTGATTACCTCGTTTGTTACATCGAGTGCCTCGTTGGCGAAAAGGATGTTGTCGGCCATGCGGCTGAGTATAAGGTCGTAACCGCGTGTTGCGTTGTAGTCCTTCAAGAAATTATTGATTGAGTCGCGCAATGCAATGTTGTTCTTCTGCTCCTCAGCTGTAAGCTCTGCTGCCAAACGCTGCTCAAGACGTGTGTAATCCTCTTGGCTCTTTATGATACGTGCCTGCTCATCCTCGGCGCGCTGACGTGTTGAATATACATTGTTCTCGAGCTTGCTCTGGAAGTCTGCCATGTCTGCCTGAATTGCTTTTGCCTTCTCGCTAAGAGTCATGCGTATGTTCTCGGTCTTGCGCAACATCTCGTTACGAAGTGTGATAGAGAAGTCGTAGTTGTTCAAAAGTGAATCAATGTCAACATAGACAACTTTAAGACCACCGGCAGGTGCAACTGCTGCCTGCTGTGCAACCTGTGCGGGCTGAGCCTCGCCGTTTGTACATTGTGTAAATGTAAATGCTGCAAAGAGTGCTGCAGCTGCCAATACTGTTATTCTTTTCATAGTTCTATAATATTTTTTTATTTTTTGTTTCTACTTCTTTCGCTCACAGCCATAGGATTGTCGCGTCGTGCATCGCGGTCCTGCGATTGGGCACATTTGATACCTCTCTTACGCAATCCCTTGTTCCCGCTAACGTGTGTATTGGGAAAACGGCCGTTTTTCTTAATAATTATGGTTATAGCCAATAATGCAAAACTTATAGCAATTATTAACGTCGCCAATATTAAAGTCTTGAACATTTTTACTATTTTTGCTACATGATGTGCGGTCGCACTGCATTATCATTGGATATATGGCCTGTTCCCGCATAAACGGTGCAAATATACAACTTTATCTTCCACTTTTTGCTAAGTGAAATATAAAAATATTGTGAAAAGGTTGTAAGGCGTGTTTTATTTAATGTTTTTTGTGATACAGATTATTTATTTAACAAATATTAATAAAAAGATATAATTTATGGATAACTTGAATTTGAAACCCCGATTAGTGTTTGATTATTTTGCCGAAATATGCAAAATTCCCCATGGTTCGAAGAACGAGGCGCAAATTTCAAAATTCCTTCAGGATTTTGGTAAAGGTCTCGGACTGGAGACAATTGCCGACGAGTTGGGTAATGTACTTATAAAGAAACCTGCTACAGCAGGCTACGAGAACCATAAGACAATAATACTTCAGAGTCACATGGACATGGTTTGCGACAAACGTAAGGATGTGGAGCACGATTTCATGAAAGACCCTATCCGTCTGGTTGTCGATGGCGATTGGCTTAAGGCCGACGGTACTACACTTGGTGCCGATAACGGTATTGGTGTCGCTGCAGCAATGGCAGTGCTTGCTGATGATACACTTGTGCATGGCCCGGTAAACTGCCTCTTTACAATTGACGAGGAGACCGGCTTGACAGGTGCTCAGGCTCTTGGTAAAGAGATGCTCGAGGGCGATATCCTTCTCAATCTCGACTCCGAGGACGAGGGCGAAATCTTCATAGGATGTGCCGGTGGCGTATGCAGCTATGCCGACTATCGTTTTATCTGGGAGCGTATCTCGGGCGATATGTTCTACATGCGTGCAGATATCTCCAATCTTGTTGGTGGTCACTCGGGCGATGATATAAATAAAGGTCGTGCAAATGCAAACAAGCTGCTTAACCGATTCCTCTCTCGTATTGCTCAGAAATATGAGTTCTATTTGTGCGATATAAGTGGCGGTAGCATGCATAATGTCATTCCTCGTGAGGCTTCGGCTGTTTTCGCAGTCCAGTCGGCCGATAAGGAGAGCGTACGTGTAGACTTCAATATCTTTGCGGCCGAGGTGCGTGACGAATATATGGCAACCGAACCCGATATGCGTCTGGTGTTGCAGAGTACCGACCCCATGCCTCGTGTAATAGACAAGGAGTGTACAGCCAAGTTGCTGAAATCGTTGCATGCAGTTTTTAACGGTGTGTTTGCGATGAGTGGGGATGTCCCCGGACTGGTAGAGACTTCGAGCAACCTTGCATCGGTGCGTGTCGTTGACAATGCGGTAAAGGTTGTTACAAGCCAGCGCAGTTCTATAGAATCGGCTCGCGACAATGTGGCTGCAACTGTATGTGCGGCCTTTGAGCTTGGCGGTGCAACAACCGTTTCTAAGGGCCATTATCCCGGTTGGAAACCTAATATGAACTCGCAGATACTGAAGGTTGCGTGTGAGCAATATACAGCCCTGTTTGGTGGCGAGGCTAAGATTAAGGCAATTCATGCCGGTCTCGAGTGTGGTCTTTTCCTTGAAAAGGCTCCCCATTTGGATATGATATCTTTCGGTCCTACAATGCGTGGTGTCCACTCGCCCGATGAGAGATTGAGTATTGCCTCAACCGAGCGTTTCTGGCAGCATCTGGTAGCTATCCTTGCAAATTCTCCTGCGAAATAATAATATCGTAAAATCATCGTTATATAGTTGGTTTTACCTGTTTCAAAGCGAGAATGAGAAAAATACTATACACATTGCTTATGTCGGTCTTCTTCGTTGCATGCAGCGAAGAAGCCGACTTTTCTGTAAATCCGTCGTTGAGGCTTACTTTTTCGTGCGACACGTTGATGTTCGATACTCTTTTTACCGAGGTCGGCTCGCCGACTGCCGCTATGAAGGTGTATAATAGAAACAGTTCGTCGTTGCATATTAGCAGCGTGGGATTGGTGAGTGGCGGTACGTCTGGCTTCAGAATGAATGTGGACGGACAGTATGCCACTGTGGTGCGCGATGTGGATATACGCAAGAACGACAGCCTTTATCTCTTTGTTGAGGTTACGCCCGATAAGAATAGCGGAGATCTCCCTGTTCTTATATCCGACTCGATACAATTTACGCTTGAGAGCGGTGTACAGCAGTATGTAGCACTTCTGGCATACGGACGCGACGTGGAGTTTATGCGTGGGGTGGTGTATGATGCCGATTCACGTTTGGTAAAAGGGCATTATGTGATATACGACAGCCTTGTAGTAGCCACGAACGCTACACTCACAATTGAAGCAGGTGCTATCCTCTATTTTCATAAGGATGCTGAACTTATTGTTCGTGGAACAGTGAAGGCAATGGGCGAAACCGGCTCTCCTGTGGTGATGCGCGGTGACAGAACCGATAATATGTTCGACTATCTTCCTTACGATCGCATTCCGGGACAGTGGGGTGGCGTGAGGATAGACTCGACAAGCAATGGCAATCTATTCATCCACTGCGATATTCACAGTGCAGAATATGGTATTCTGGTGCAGCGTGGCGATACCTCGGTGCAGCGTCTGACGATAGAGTCGTCGCGTATTGAGAATTTTGATGGAAATGCATTGGAGACGCACATGGCGCATGTGGATGTGACAAATTCATTGATTGCAAATGCGCGTGGCAACTGTGTGAAAGTCGTTGGTGGCAATGTCGATTTCCGTCATTGCACAATAGCGAATTTCTATGTGTGGAAGCAGCGTGATGTCGCTCTTGCCCTGCATAACTCGTATGAAGGAGAGCCGGCACCTTTGAATAATGCTTTTTTTGCCAATTGTATAATAACAGGCTCGCGTAGTGACGAATTGATGGGCTATTTCTCCGATTGGGACGATACGATACCCAATAGTGTGAATTATCTCTTCGAATCATCGTTAATAAATACTGTTGAAGATGAGGATAATCCCAATTTTATAAATGTGGTGTACGACCGTAAGGAGAACTCTTGCTATGCCAAGGATAATTTCCGCCTTGTCGACAACGAAGAGTTCAGATACGATTTTCATCTCTCCGACTCATCGGCGGCTTGTGGTATTGCATCCGATAAATACTCCTCTGTGATAAGATACGACCTTGATGGGCTCGAGCGTGCTTTGCAGCCTTCTGATGCCGGATGTTTTATATATCAGCCAATCCCCTCAAAAGAGTAATTGATCCTTCAGTCTGCCGTAACATTATTGCAGCTCTACTCGTGATGGTAGGGCAAATGGTTGATTATGGTGTATGCCCTGTACAGCTGTTCTACAAACAGCAGGCGTATCATCTGGTGCGAAAAAGTCATTCTCGAAAGTGATATCTTCTCGTTGGCAGCGCTGTATACTCTTTGTGAGAATCCGTATGGGCCTCCAACAATGAATACAAGGCGTTTGGTAGATATGTTCTGCTTGTGTTCAATCCATGCGGCGAATTCGGTAGAACGGAACTCCTTGCCGCCTTCATCAAGCAACACGACATGGTCGCCCGGTTGTAGGGCCTTCAGTATTAGTTCTCCCTCCTGTTCTTTCTGCTGTGCCTCACTCAGTTTGCGTGCATTCTTCAGCTCGGGGATAATCTCTATATCGAATTGTGTGAAGTGCTGTAATCGCTTTACATAATCGTTAATGCCCGATATGATGTTGTTGTCGACGGTGCGTCCCACCACAAGCAGTGTAATCTTCATAATACAGTATTTTTCTATCCATCGGCGAAGATACTAAAAAAAGGCTGTTCTGTTTGTTTGGAATTGCACTTTTGTATATCTTCGCAAAGAAATAAACTATACTACTATGAATATTAAGGACGAGCTTATTGACAAATTGATTGATTTGGCTTTTGCCGAGGATATTGGCGATGGCGACCATACAACACTCTCATCTATTCCCGCCGAGGCAATGGGTAAGAATATGTTACTTATAAAAGAGGATGGCGTGCTTGCCGGTGTTGACATGGCACAGCGCATCTTCCATCGTTTCGACCCTTCGTTGCAGGTTGAGGTGCTCATTGAGGATGGTGCCGAAGTTAAAAAGGGTGATATTGCGATGTATGTGAGCGGTAGTGTGCGTTCATTGCTCCAGACCGAGCGTCTTATGCTTAATGTGATGCAGCGAATGAGTGGTATCGCAACCATGACACGCCGATATGCGAAGCAGCTCGAGGGTACAAATACACGCGTTCTCGATACCCGTAAAACAACTCCCGGTATGCGCATAATGGAGAAAGAGGCTGTTCGCATCGGTGGTGGCACAAACCATCGTATAGGACTCTTTGATATGATATTGCTCAAGGATAATCATGTCGATTTTGCAGGTGGAATACAAAAGGCAATAGTTCGCGCTCAGGAGTATTGCAAGGAGAAAGGCAAGGATCTGAAGATTGAGATTGAGGTGCGTAGCCTCGATGAATTGCAGCAGGTCCTCGATTTGGGTGGCGTTCATCGTATCATGTTCGACAATTTCAGCCCCGAGACAACAAAGAAGGCTGTAGAGATGGTTGCCGGCAGATATGAGACAGAGTCATCGGGCGGTATCACATTCGATACATTGCGCGATTATGCATTGTGCGGTGTCGATTTTATCTCGGTAGGTGCGCTCACACACTCAGTAATGGGCTTGGATATGAGCTTTAAAGCGGTAAAGTAAACAGATATTGATAATTCTTTGGCAGAAGCAATCTTTTTAATGGTTGCTTCTGTTTTTTTATGTTTTCTTAATTCACATTATTGTGTTTCATCTGTTTTATTTAATATCTTTATGCCGTAAATATTATGTATATGGACAATGTTCAATTCATGCGTCAGGCCATAGACTTGGCTGTCGAAAATGTAAAGTGTGGTGGCGGTCCCTTCGGTGCTGTCATAGTACGCAACGGAGAGGTTGTTGCGACGGGTGTAAACAGGGTGACATCCCAGAACGATCCAACAGCGCATGCCGAAGTATCTGCTATTCGTGCTGCCTGTCTTAAACTTGGAGTGTTCGATTTGAGCGGATGTGTTATCTACACATCGTGCGAGCCATGTCCAATGTGTCTTGGAGCGATATATTGGGCGCATATAGATAAAATCTATTTTGCAGCAAGTAAAGCCGATGCTGCCGATGCCGGTTTCGATGATTCTTTCATTTATGAAGAGATTGAACTCCCCCGCGAGCGTAGGGCTAAGCCTTCGGAGAAGATAATTTCGGAAGAAGGGCTGAAGCCTTTTATAGAATGGGCTAAAAATACTGAAAAGGTTGAATATTGAATATCAATGATATAGCTTATGCGGCTCTTTTTGCTGCGAAAAAAATGCAAAATTTGTGTAAAATAATTGCTCTAAAACTTGCAGGATTAAAAAAAGAACGCTACCTTTGCAACGCAAAATAAAGGTTGGAGCGCTTCCTATGGAAGTTTGGGTGAGTGGCTGAAACCAGCAGTTTGCTAAACTGCCGTACGGGTTACCGTACCGGGGGTTCGAATCCCCCAGCTTCCGCTTTGATTTTGCGACAACAATGGCGCTTTCGTCTAGTGGCTAGGACACATGCCTCTCACGCATGGAACACGGGTTCGATTCCCGTAGGCGATACAAAGCAAGTACGGGAAAAAGGTGGCTAGGACACATGCCTCTCACACCTTGTTGATTGATGAACACGAGTTCGATTCCCGTAGGCGCTACAAAGCAAGTACGGGAAAAGGTGGCTAGGACACATGCCTCTCACACCTTATTGTTTGATGAACACGAGTTC
>CAJGCJ010000088.1 GCA_904501775.1 uncultured Bacteroidaceae bacterium
AACGAAGAGAAAGAGCTTGGCAGCGTTGACGGCGTATATGTGAGCGAATTGGTTGAGGATGGAGCTGCCGGAGCTGCAGGCATTGAGGTTGGCGACGTCATCATCGGACTCGACAACAAGAGCATAAAGAGCATGGCACAGATGCAGGAGATACTTGCTACACACCTGCCCGGCGATGTAGTCAAGATAAAGGTTCTGCGCAACAAGAAAGAGAAAGAGTTCAAGGTTGAGCTTAAGAATGTACAAGGCAACACCGATGTCGTAAAGAGCATAGACTTGGATATTCTTGGTGCCGAGTTCAAGGAAGTAAGCGACAAAGAGAAGAGTACTTATAATGTAGCATACGGATTGAAGGTTACTTCGCTCTCAAAGGGTGCATTCCAGAGCGCAGGCATTAGCAAGGGATTTATAATAGTTAAGGTAAACGGCAACGCAATGCGCTCGATAGATGACTTGCAAAAGGCTGTAAAAGAGGCTAACGCATCGAGCGAACAGGTGCTGTTCATCACAGGCGTCACTCCTTCGGGACGCAAGGCCTACTTCTCGGTAGATCTTTCACAAAAGTAATTTTTTTTAGAATGTAATAATTTTTAGGTTGATCAATTAAGCATATTCAGGCTCGCACATGCGAGCCTGAATATGCTTTTAACTACTGTACACTCTGTCAATCCACTGCATGGGCGATAATAACCCGTTAAAGCCCTTAGTATAAAAATCAAAAACAACGGTAACCTTAAAAACGAAATCAGCAAAAACGGTTCAATATTTAATACAAAAAACGCTTCTGAGAAATATATTTGAACTTTTCGCCTTTTTTCTTGTATTTTTATTTGATATCTACTAATTTTGCAAATTGAAATTTTGTATTCATTTTCATATGAGACAATTAAAGATAACTAAAAGTATCACAAACCGCGAAAGCGCATCACTCGACAAGTACTTGCAAGAGATTGGACGAGAAGACCTTATCACTGTAGAGGAAGAGGTTGAATTGGCACAAAGAATTCGCAAGGGCGACAGAGTGGCGTTGGAAAAACTTACAAGAGCTAACCTGCGTTTCGTCGTTTCTGTAGCAAAGCAGTATCAGAATCAGGGATTGAGCCTGCCCGACCTCATCAACGAGGGTAACTTGGGACTTATAAAGGCTGCCGAGAAATTTGACGAGACACGCGGATTCAAGTTCATCAGTTACGCTGTTTGGTGGATCAGACAATCAATTCTTCAGGCTCTTGCCGAGCAGTCGAGAATTGTGCGCTTGCCGTTGAACCAAGTAGGTTCTTTAAACAAGATTAGCAAGGCCTTCTCAAAATTTGAACAGGAAAATGAGCGTCGCCCATCAGCAGAGGAACTCGCAGAGCAGTTGGATTTGCCGGTTGACAAGGTGGTTGACTCTTTGAAGGTTTCGGGACGTCACATTTCGGTTGATGCTCCGTTTGTAGATGGAGAAGACAACAGTTTGCTCGATGTCTTGGTTAACGACGATTCTCCCATGGCCGATAATCTATTGGTTAATGAGTCGTTGTCGCGCGAGATTGACCGTGCTTTGTCTACCCTCTCAGAAAGAGAGAAAGAGATTATTCAGATGTTCTTCGGTATTGGAATGCAGGAAATGACTCTCGAAGAGATTGGTGACAAGTTCGGATTAACACGCGAGCGCGTAAGACAGATTAAGGAAAAGGCAATACGTCGTCTTAAGCAGAATCAACGTTGCGGCTTACTAAAGTCCTACTTAGGATAATTTTATTGGGAAATATGTGTCGGGCTACACTTGCAAGGTGTAGCCCGTTTCTTTTTATATCAAATTCAATACTTTTCGAAAGAGACAACCTTGTCCCACTCCTTACGCACTTTCTTTCGTTTTGGCTTTGCTGCATAGCCCAATGCCACAATGAGCATAAGGCGCTTCTTTTGGGGAATGCCGGCAAGCTCTTTTACCTTTGCTTCGTCGAACCATCCGAGAATACAGGAGCCGACGCCTTCGTCTTCGGCCGCCAATGTGAGATAGGCCGACGCTATTCCTATATCCATTATGGGGAAGTCCTTATCTTTTATGCCGCTGCCGAGCTTCGATGTGAGGTTTGTACCCTCATGCGTGATGAGCACCAATGCCGATGCATCCTTGACAAATTTGTTCATGCCAAGGCTCGATGTGGCACGTCCCACCTGCGGAAGCAGCTGTTCGTCGGTTATGACGGTGAAATGCCATGGCTGTCCGTTGCATGCCGATGGAGCAAGACGCGCCGCCTCTACTATGCGTTCGAGAACTTCGCGTTCAATGCGTTTGCCGGGAATGAATGCACGGTCGCTCTGACGTGCCTGAGCCAACTGAAGAAAATTTTCCATATCCGAAATCAATGGTTAATCATGCGGGCAATATATTTGCCGATGATATCGAACTCGATATTCACGCGTGTGCCCACCTTTATTGTGTGGAAGTTGGTGTGTTCGTAGGTATACGGAATGATTGCCACCATGAAAGAGTCGTCGGTGGGATTACACACTGTGAGGCTTACACCGTTCACTGTTACCGAGCCCTTGTCAACTGTAAGATAGCCCTTCTTTGCCATCTCTTCGTTCTTGGGATAACGGAATGTGTAGTACCAGCTGCCTTCGGCATCGCGCACCTCGACACACTCGGCTGTCTGGTCGACATGTCCCTGTACGATGTGACCGTCGAGACGGCCGTTCATCATCATGCTGCGCTCTACATTTACTTTATCGCCAACCTGCAAACATCCCAAGTTGGAACGCTCGAGAGTCTCGCGCATTGCCGTTACGGTGTAGGTATTATCCTTTATCTCAACCACTGTGAGGCATACGCCGTTGTGTGCAATGCTCTGGTCAATCTTCAATTCGTCAACGAACGAGCATGTGAGTGTGAAATGGATATTCTCCTGTTCCTTCACCAACGCAGTAACGGTTGCAAATTCTTCTACTATTCCTGAAAACATATTTTTTACTTTTTGATTATACATTATTCATAACAGGTGCGAAGATAGTGTTTTCCACCCACTCTACCAAACAGTGAGCCCCTCAAAATTCATTTGAGGGACCCGCACCGGTATATATTATGATACTTTATACTATGAACAACAGTTCGCGGTATTTGGGAAGTGTCCACAGCTCGTTGTCTACAATGAGTTCGAGCTTGTCGATATGCGTACGTATAGACTCGAGCATGGGGGCTACGGTATCGTGGTAGGCAATTGCCTTTTCGCGCTCCTCGGCAATGCGGTTGGCAACCTTGCGGCGCTCTACCATCTGTGCTACCATACGTCGTATCTCGGAAACGCTGTCGGCTATCTGCTTCACAGTTTCGATATTCTCCATTGAGGCGTTGTCGCCCTCTTCCTTGCCCAGCACCTGCTCCATCTTTATAATGTTGTCGAGCAGCGAACTTTGATACTTTGTTGCTGTGGGAACGATATGATTAAGTGCAAGGTCGCCAAGCACACGCGCCTCAATCTGTATCTTCTTGGTGTACATCTCCCATTTAATCTCGTTACGGGCGCGGAGCTCGGTCTCGGTCATCACGTCCATATTGGCGAACATTGCAACACTCTCCTTGTCGAGATAACGGTCGAAGACGATGGGCGCGCTTGCCTCGCAGTCGAGTCCGCGACGCTCGGCCTCCTGACGCCACTCTTCGCTATATCCGTTTCCGTCGAATCGGATAGGCTTGCTATACTTTATATATTTACGTATTACCGATACAAGTGCATCCTCTTTTGTCTCGCCGGCATCGATGAGCGCATCTACCTCCTGTTTGAAGATTACAAGTTGCTCGGCCATTGCGGTGTTGAGCGCAATCATTGCCGATGCACAGTTGGCCTCGGCACCAACAGCGCGGAACTCGAAACGGTTTCCGGTGAAGGCAAACGGTGAGGTGCGGTTGCGGTCGGTGTTATCGATCATGAGCTCGGGAATCTGCGGAATATTGAGTCGCAGCTCGCGCTTGCTTAGTATCTTAACTACATCGTCGGTTGTTTCGAGGTGGTCGAGCACCGAAGAGAGGTGCGAGCCCAAGAAACTTGATATTATAGCAGGGGGCGCCTCGGCTGCTCCAAGACGGTGCGAATTGGCTGCTGACATGATGCTTGCCTTCAACAATCCGTTATGACGGTATATAGCAGCGAGGGTATTAACCACGAAGGTTATGAAACGAAGATTGTCCTTGTCGGTCTTTCCGGGCGCCATGAGCAACGTGCCGGTGTCAGTGCCAAGCGACCAGTTATTGTGTTTACCCGAGCCGTTGACGCCTTTGAACGGCTTTTCGTGTAACAGCACACGGAAACCATGACGGCGAGCCACATTTTTCATAATGGCCATTATGAGCATGTTGTGGTCGACAGCAAGGTTACACTCCTCGTATATCGGTGCGAGCTCGAACTGATTGGGAGCAGCCTCGTTATGACAGGTTTTGGCAGGAATACCCAATTTAAGTGCTTCAATCTCCAAATCTTTCATAAAGGCAGCCACACGCTCGGGAATTGAGCCGAAGTAGTGGTCTTCGAGCTGCTGGTTCTTAGCACTGTCGTGTCCCATAAGGGTGCGTCCGGTAAGGAGCAGGTCGGGGCGTGCAAGCAGCATTCCCTCATCTACAAGGAAATACTCCTGTTCCCAACCCAAGTAGGTTGTCACTTTCTTTACGTTCTTATCGAAATAACGGCAGACGTCGGTTGCAGCCTTGTCTACTGCACGGAGTGCCTTGAGCAAAGGAGCTTTGTAGTCGAGCGCCTCGCCTGTGTATGATATGAACACAGTGGGAACGCACAATGTGTCGTCCATGAGAAAGGCCGGCGAAGTGGGGTCCCATGCGCTGTATCCGCGCGCTTCGAAGGTACTTCGTATACCTCCGTTAGGAAACGAAGAGGCATCGGGCTCCTGCTGCATAAGGAGGTTGCCTTTGAACTCTTCAATGACACCACCCTTGCCGTTGTGCTCAATGAAGGCATCGTGCTTCTCGGCAGTTGTCTCGGTGAGCGGATGGAACCAGTGCGTATAGTGGGTAGCACCGTTCTCTATTGCCCAAAGTTTCATACCTTCGGCAACACTGCCTGCAATGGAGAGGTCCATTGGTGCACCATTGTCTATTACATCTATCAGCTTGGCATATACATCACCGGGAAGATATTTGAACATCTTCTCGCGATTGAATACCTTTATTCCATAATAATCGGAAGGGCGCTTGCTTGGCATTGGAACGTCGACTGCCTTTTTACCGAAAGCCGATGTAACTACTTCGAATCTTAGTCGTGACATATTAATTTGTGTATTTCAGGCAAACTATACAAAGTGTAAGTTTGGCGGTTATTTCACAGCGTTTGTAATGCGATGCAAATTTAAAGATTGAGCACAACAATACAAAGCGTTTTTATAAAAAAGGAAGTAAAAAATCAAAAATTAAGCAATAAAGCATGGGATTTTTCATAAAAAGGAAGCCATTTCAGAACAACAACACCAAAAAAACACCTACAAATCCATTTTTAGGAAGTTCAGGCAAATTCGTTCAATATACACAGCAAAAGGGATTACAATTTGACAAAATGACATATTTTGCCACGTTTGGTTTTAGTTTGTAAATATCGGCACTTCAAAACAACCCGCCCACTACACTTTCCATGAATAAAAAAATTAAAAAAAAATGGCTCAAAACCATTCACAAGACCAAATTATAGTATATCTTTGCTCTATTGATTATAAACACAACCGAAAACAGACTATACAATGCTTACACAAATTATCAATGCCAAGATTCTGACACCGCAAGGTTGGTTGAATAACGGCTCACTCATTGTAAGAGACAACAAGATTCTTGAGGTTACAAATTGCGACCTCGCAGTTATTGGCGCTGAAGTCATTGACGCCAAGGGTATGTATGTAGTACCCGGCGGCGTAGAGATTCACGTTCACGGCGGTGGTGGCCGCGACTTCATGGAGGGTGACGAAGAGGCTTTCCGCGTTGCAGTTGCCGCTCACATGAAACATGGTACAACAAGTATCTTCCCCACTCTTTCATCATCTACAGTGCCCATGATTGAGGCTGCAGCCGAGGTGTGTACAAAATTGATGAACGAGCCCGACAGCCCCATCCTTGGACTTCACCTTGAGGGACACTACCTCAACATGAAGATGGCAGGCGGTCAGATTCCCGAGAACATCAAAGATCCCGACCCTGCAGAGTACATTCCTTTGATTGAGAAATGGGATTGCATCAAGCGTTGGGACGCAGCCCCCGAGCTCCCCGGTGCAATGCAGTTCGGTAAATACATCTCGTCAAAAGGCATTTTGGCTTCCGTAGCCCACACACAAGCCGAGTTCGAGGAGATTCACACAGCTTATGACAACGGTTATACTCACGCTACACACTTCTACAATGCGATGCCCGGTTTCCACAAAC
This sequence comes from uncultured Bacteroidaceae bacterium, assembly GCA_904501775.1. Classification (GTDB taxonomy): domain Bacteria; phylum Bacteroidota; class Bacteroidia; order Bacteroidales; family Bacteroidaceae; genus HGM04593. The sequence continues at coordinate 6,401 of CAJGCJ010000088.1, forward strand.
GTCGCGAGTACAAGTACGAGGGTACAGTAGAGAGCATCTATCTGCACGACGATTTCACTGTTGAGGTTGTTGCAGACGGTATTCACGTGCCTCCTACCATCCTGCGCCTTGTTTACAAGATTAAGGGTGTTGAGCGTGCTTGTGTAATCACCGATGCTTTGGCATGCGCAGCCAGCGACAGCAACGTAGCATTCGACCCACGTGTCATCATCGAGGACGGTGTATGCAAACTTGCCGACCATTCGGCCTTGGCCGGTTCTATAGCTACAATGGACCGCCTTATCAGAACATTGGTACAGAAAGCCGAGATTCCTTTGGAGGATGCAATACGCATGGCTTCGGAGACACCTGCAAAGATTATGAACGTATACGACAGAAAGGGTTCTTTGCAGAAGGACAAGGATGCCGACTTCATGATACTCGACGCCGACCTCAACAATCGTGTAGTGTGGGCAATGGGCAAGATTGTTGAAGGCACATTGAACCTATAATATCCGTATCGACACATCACAAAAAAAGAACCCCCGGGGGTTCTTTTTTTGTGATTATAAAAACCTATTACAATAGTATAAAAAAGATTAAGCAAATAAAAATTATTGGGGAATTGAATAAAAAGCATTTTGTAATTGTTTATTTTTGCAGATTATAGATTTTATCATAGATATGAAAGACGAAAGGTGTAACATGATTGAAAATAACCCGTTTGCAAACGCATACAACACTCCATTCAATTCAATTCCATACGACCGCATAGAACTGTCACATTTCATACCGGCCGTAAAAGAGGGAATAAGACGTGAGCAAGAGAGCATTGACAGAATATGCAGCAACACTCAAAAGCCTACGTTCGATAATACTATTGTTGAGTTTGAACGTTCGGGAAGCATGCTGGGCGATGTCATGTGTGCATTCGAGGCACTTTATAATGCACACAGCTATGACGAAATAATAGAGGTGTCAGAGGAGATTCAGAAGCTATACACCGAGCACAAGAACAATATCACACTTAACGAGGCCCTCTTTGCAAAGATCAAGGCGGTGTATGAAAACCCCGACAAGGAACTTACAAAGGAGCAGCAGCGTCTGTTGCAGGAGACATACACCATGTTTGTGCGTTCGGGCGCAAACCTTATCGGTGAAGAGAGAAACGAATATCGCGAGATATGCCGCGAACTGAGTATGCTGTCGCTGAAGTTCCAAGAGAATGTAATAAAGGATACTGATGCTTTCACGCTGCATATCACCGACGCAAAAGATATCGAAGGAGTGCCCGAGGATGTTGTCGAGGGTGCGGAAGCTGCTGCAAAAGAGCAAGAGAAAGAGGGATGGATATTCACCCTTCATCGTCCCAGCTATATACCATTCATCACTTTCTGCAAGAACAGGGAACTGCGTCGGCAGATGTATGTTGCATACAGCACCATAGGTGCAAAGAGCAATGCTTACGACAACAGGGAGATTGTAAAAAGAACTGTAAATACACGACTCAGATTGGCAAATCTGTTAGGTTACAGCACTTACAGCGACTATGTACTGGCCGAACGTATGGCGCAGAACAGCGATGCTGTATTCGCCATGCTTGGAAAGCTGACATGGGCATATATGCCGGCTGCCAAAAAGGAGGTGAGCGAGATTATCGCACTTGCAAAAGAGTTGGAAGGCAATGACTTCGAGTTCATGCCATGGGATTTCGCATATTACAGCGAAAAGCTGAAAGAGAGAAAATACAGCATAAGCGACGAGATGACACGCCCCTATTTCAATCTTGAACAGGCCATATATGGTGTCTTTTA
>CAJGCJ010000089.1 GCA_904501775.1 uncultured Bacteroidaceae bacterium
ATAGTCTCGTGGAGTGATGATGCAGATGAAAGTGCCTCGCCCTTAGATATAATTGCTGCAAGCGGAGAACGCTCTACAATTGTGAACTGCTGCATTGCAACCTCGTGGCCCGCAGGAGCAAATACCTGTGCCTCGCGATGTTTCAGACGGACATTGAGTAATATCTCGTCGCCTTTCTTTGTCGCTTTCTTTATGCTGGTCTTCTTCAGTGTGAAATACTCCTTAACTGTCTCGTAGCTCTTTGCTGAGGGGGCCTTTACCTTCTTTGTATATATGACATCGCCATTCTTTACAATTTCGTATACAATGTCAAACTCATTAAGGTTTGTGAAGTTGTACTTGTTCTTAATCTGGATGCAAGCAATGTTGTATTCGCTGTTCAGGTCGGGCATTGAAATCTCAACGAACTGGTGAGCAGCCTTTACCTCTTTGAGCTTTCCGCCTTCCTGACGCAATGGAGATACAATACCGTTTGAGCAGAAGTTGCCCTGATGAGGGCCGGGATAGTCATATCCAGTGTGAATCTGATAGATACCCTGCTTCATCTTCTGTGGGTCGTATATCGCTTGGTCTACCCAGTCCCAGATACAACCGCCAATGCATGAGTTAGAAGCCTCAATCTTCTGCCAATACTCTTTGAGGTTACCTATAGCGTTACCCATAGCGTGTGCATACTCGCAAATAAACATGGGCTTGTCGAGGTTGTTTGTGTTCTCTTCCATCCATGCCTGTCCGGGGTACATCTTAGAGTAGAAGTCGCTGAAACGGCCACCGCCATAGTTGCCGCTTGAACGTGTTCCCTCATAGTGTACGGGGCGGCTGTCGAGCTTCTTGGCTGCATCGTAGCAGGGGCCGAAGTTCTCGCCGTTACCGGCCTCGTTGCCAAGACTCCACATTACAACGCTGGCGTGGTTGCGGTCACGCAATACCATGCGGTCGATACGGTCGACAAATGCGGGAATCCATGACGGCTTGTCCGAAATGGTTTGGTTGGCGTGGTCCTCAAGGTCGGCCTCGTCGCAGCAGTAGAGTCCGTAGTGGTCGAACATTGCATACATGCGTGCGGGGTTGGGGTAGTGGCTGGTGCGGATGGTGTTGATGTTGTTCTGCTTCATAAGCAATACATCCTGCAACATGCCTTCAGTTCTTACTGCACGTCCATACTCGGGATGTGTGTCGTGACGGTTTACACCCTTGAAGAATACTCTTTCACCGTTGATGTATACCAATGAGTTTTCAATCTTGATATCGCGGAAACCGTGCTTTGTTGAGAATGCCATCTCCTGATTACCGTTCTCGTCCATCTGTACAATGCGTACAGTGTAGAGATGAGGTTTCTCGGCGCTCCACAACTTGATGTTGTCAACCTTCAGTTTGATGTCACCGTTGAGTGCTGCAATACGTGCAGCAGTGTTAAGTGCCAATGTGTCGCATGCGATAAGCTCGCCTTCGGGGCTGTAGATGGCTGCTTTGATAAATTTTTTGCCAATTACATAGTCGCGGTTGTCCAACTCAAAGTTTACGTTAACCTCGGCGCTGTTTCTGTCATCCGAGAGCTTGCTTGTGATATAGTGGTCGCGAACCGATGCCATAGGCACGTTGTAAAGGTATACATCGCGGAAGATACCGCTCATGCGGAACATGTCCTGACATTCGAGGTAAGAACCGTCGCTCCAGCGGAACACCTGTACTGCAAGTTTGTTCTCTCCCTTCTTGAGGTATTTTGTAAGGTCGAACTCTGTAACGTTGTTTGCACCCTGAGTATATCCTACATACTCCCCGTTAAGCCATACCAATGCTGCAGAATATATACCTCCAAAGTGGATGAATGTGCGACGGCCATCCCAGTTTTCGGGAATTTCGAATGTGCGTACATAAGAACCTACAGGGTTGATGCCGTAGTTTTTGCCTTCGTCATTGAATCCGGGACGTGCGTTGATGAAAGGAGGTGTATTTGAGTGGGGATACTCTACGTTGTTGTAGATGGGTTTGTCATATCCGTGCATCTCCCAGTTCGAGGGTACGGGAATCTCGTCCCAAGCCGATACGTCGAAGCCCTCCTCAAAGAAGGTAAGGGGGCGGAGTGAAGGCTCGCTTACAAGATTGAATTTCCATGTGCCGTTCAGTGTCTGGTAACGTGCGTTGACGGGCTCGGTCCATGGTGTTGCATAATATGCAGCGTCGGCAAGCATCTCGGCCTCGTTGTTGTAAGGCATATATGTAGCATTGCCACGCTCTTTATTCTCTGCAAAAATGGTCTCATCCTCCCATTTGGGTGATGCAATCTTAGGCTTTTCAACCTGCTCGAATGTGAACCATGCACAACTGTCTGCGGGGTTCTTCTCTACAAGCATCATTTGGCCATTCTGAAGGCTGTACATCCTGTCCGACTTGTTGTGCGATACGATGATGTACTTTCCTTTCTCTCCTTCAATGGGCTCGAGACGGAACTTTGCATTCGCCCATTCGCCTATGGTTGTACCCCACTGCAAAAGATAATTTATCTCAGTGTTGGAACCTCCATCATCGAAATACTGTCCGTAGAATGCATTCTCAATAGCAAATGTGAAGGTGTCTATGGTCTTTACATGCCAATATTGTCCACGGTTGTTGGCTTCAATCTCTTCGCCAAAAATTTTGGCACCATTATCGCCTGTGTCTTTGTTTCCAAGAATAATCTGTGGATTTTTTGCCCATTTGATGTGGTAGGTGAGATCGTCGTCAAAGCCGGCATATACCGATTCCTCAATGCGGAACTTCGCCGCTTTATGTGTCTCGGCTTTCTCTTTGCTTATAAGAACGAGCTTGCCTTTTGATTTTGCTACTGCAACATTGGGGCTGTTGGTGGGGATAAGCAATCCGTTCTCATACTTCCAAAGCTGTGCCTCGTCAGAACCGTTGTTCTCGCCCAATTCCACTTGACTGCCGTTTACGCGCAATGCCTTGTTGGTAAGGGGGTTGATGATGCGCCAGCTGCCCGATAGCTCCGAAATCTTCCAGAACTGTGCTGTGTTGCCTTTCTCGTAGTCGGTAAGTGATACGGCATTGTCTTTAACTTCGGTAACGACATTCTCTTTGTCGCCCGATGCGTAAACATGATACAACTTACCTTTTGCAAATGTAGTCTGTGCAAAACTGCTTGTGGCGATGAAGAGTGCCGCAAGTGTAAGCATCAGAGTGCTCATAAGTTTGTTTTTAGACATAGTAGTATTTTTAGTTAAAGTTATTGTTTCAGCTCTTTACGGGTGCGCTTTGTGTCTGTTTTCGGTGTGTTTCCGATGCTCAGTAGCCTTTTATGGCATGCAGTTAAAGCGTGTTTGCCTGTAAAATGCGAAGATAATAAAATTAATCTAAAGAAACTGTTATATAACGAAATAAATTGTGTGGAATTTAATTTATACGTTGATGACAAGTATATCGTCCCACGATGTCGTGTATTGTGGCGAGAGGAATTGCCTGTTGGTGTGGTCGGTGATTTTTCCTTGCGATACCAATTTTATGGCATGAGGGCCCTGTGACGCGTTTATGCGGTCTATCGTCTCCATTAACTTCCTGTGCTTGGGGCGGTCGATGGTGTCGAAGAGTTCGCCTTGCATCGCTGTGCAGGATGTTATCTCACTAAGGCTGATACCGCTCTTCTTGTAGCCATAGCCGTTGCGGTATATCTGCTGCAATAGCTCAATGGCTGCCTTTGTTATTTCCAACGTGCTGTCGGTGGGTGTGATAAAACGCATTGTAGCAGCCTCGTAGTATTGGGGGTGGTCGTCGCGATGGCGATTTGTAAAGATATATACCTGCAGCTGTTGTGCTACTGAATGCTGACGACGTAGCTTCTCGGCAGCAGATGCTGCAAAGGTAGATATGGTCTCGTGGAGTTCCTGCAGCGTGTACAACTCTTTTGAGAAGGAGCGCGAAACGCTTATGCTCTGCTTGTCGGCAGCCTGATGACAGAACTCGATACATGGAGTGCCATGCAGCTCGTTCCATGTACGCACTCCGTTTATATTCATGCGGTTATGTACCCATTCTTCGCTCAATGAACAGAACTGTGCGGCAGTGTGTATGTGGCATCCTTCGAGCATCTTCGTGTGTCGGCGACCAATGCCCCATACCTCGTTTATGGGATATGTCGACAGTACTTTGGCAATGTCTTCGCTGCGATACATAAGGCAGGCACTATTTAGTTTGGGGTATTTCTTGCATAGTTTGCTTGCTATCTTGGCAAGGGTCTTGGTAGGTGATATCCCAATGCTGACAGGTATCCCGGTTCCTTTGCGTATGGTGCGTGCGAGTCTTTCGCCAACCTCTTTCAGGGTGTCGGTACGGTAGTTGTCGAGACGCAGAAAGGCTTCGTCTATAGAGTAGATTTCAATATGTTCGACATTGCTTTTGAGGGTGGACATTACCCGTTGCGACATGTCTCCGTACAGATGATAGTTTGCCGAGTGTACCGATACGTTCTCTCTCTTTACAAGCTGGCGTATCTGATAGAGCGGCTGTCCCATCTTTATTCCTAAAGTCTTGGCTTCGTTGCTGCGCGACACAACGCAACCGTCATTGTTGCTTAGCACAACAACAGGGCGTCCTTCGAGCGAGGGGTTGAATACTCTCTCGCACGATACAAAAAAGTTATTGCAGTCGCACAGTCCGAACATTCTTGATGTTATGGTATCAGATGGGTAATAGGGGTAAGTTGACGGTAGATGTTGGCGGTGTCGTATGTATTCTCTACGCTTTCTTTATAATGTAGGTTACGATTCCCCATATTATAAAGTCGTTTTCTCCTGTTACTTTTATAGGGCGGAACTCTCTGTTTGCAGGCATCAGCAGTCCATATCCGTCGTGACGTTCAAAGCGCTTTAGTGTGAATTCACCGTCGATGTAGCAGACTGCAAGGCTGCCGTCGTGCGGTTCAAGGCTCTTGTCTATCACAAGGAGATCTCCGTCGTTTATCCCTTCGTCGACCATTGAAAGGCCGCTTACAAGTGCATAGAATGTTGATGCGGGGTTCTTTATAAGTTCGCGGTTGAGGTCGAGCTTGGTCGACGCATAGTCGTCGGCAGGCGAGGGGAAACCCGCTGCCACACGCTCCTCGGAAAGTGGAATCTCCATGCTTCCATTGCTCTGCGGAGTGAATATGTCTATGTTGCCGCCCATCACTTTATAAAACTGCTTATCCGTTCAATAAGTTCACTCTTTATGGGAAGAGAGTGGTCTTTGTATGTCTCAAGTTGCATGAGCATATTGTCGTGCTCGCAATGCTTGAGTACGTGGTTCATATCCTTTATTATGTAGTACGACGAAAACATGCGGGCCATGAAGAGTTTCTGCGACTCCTGTGTGCTCACCTGAATATCCTTGTCACCCTGTAGAATAAGAACGGGTATCTTGAGCTTGGCAATCTCTTGTGCAGGGTCGTACCTGAACCACGACATAAGGTATGGCTGTATACTTTTACGGTAGAGCGATTCAAGATATTGGGGAACATCCTCAACAACCTCTCCTTGACACAGCCTGCTGTTTATCTTCTCGGCAAGCTCTTTCAGAACCGGAGATTGTTTATTCAACTGCTCTTCAATAATGGTATATGCAGGCGAGCCGCAACCGGCTATTGATATGTATGCCTTTACATGGCTGCTTCTGTTGCTTGCTATCATTCCAATGAGCGAACCTTCGCTGTGTCCGGCAATTGCAATCTTTGTGAAACGGGAATCTTTGGACAGAGTGTCGGCCCACGCTATGGCATCGTCTATGTAATGTTCGAACCGCAAATCTTCTTCCCTTGTGCCGGCATCGGCACTCAGTCCTATTCCGCGCTTGTCGTATCGAAGGGTTGCAATTCCCCTTCCGGCAAGTTCCTGTGCCAGATAGAGCAAAGAGTTGTTTCTATACTCGGTGCCTATTGTGTTTCCGTCCATGTCGGTTGGTCCGCTGCCGGCTATCAGTATCACGATAGGGCAGGGAATTCCATCCTGCGGAACGGTTATCTTGCCATGTATGTTGCCTGCCGGAGTCGAGAGTACAATCTCTTCGCCGACGACACTGAGTATGGCAAATGTCAGCAGTACGAGTATAGCTACAAATCTTCTCATTATTGTTTTCTGTGTTTGCGTTGAATTTTATTTTCCGAATTTGCCACCCAACTTGCCGCCGGTCTTTCCGCCTCCAACATTCTTTGATGCAAAGATGTTCTCGCCATAGTTGACAGCCTTGAATCCGGCATCCTGCTTACGTCTGAAGGCGATGTCTATGAGCTTGTCTATCAGTGTGCCGAAGTTTATGCCGCTGTACTCCCAAAGGTAGAACGAGAGTGAGCCGGGGATGGTGTTTATTTCGTTTACAAAGATATCGTTTGTTGCCTCGTCTATGATAAAGTCTATTCGGGCAACTCCATCACATGACAGTGCACGGAATGTGTCGCAAGCTGCCTGCTGTATGAATTTTGTACTCTCTTCGGGCAGATTGGCAGGTATCTCGCGTACGGTCGACTGCATGCCTTGCGACTGTTTGCCACCACCGTTCATGTATTTGTCCTGATAAGAGAGAATCTCGCCACTGCGTACAGGTACCTCGCATACCGAAGGCTGGCACTCGTAGTAGTTGCCAAGAACGGCACAGTTTACCTCTTTCAACTTCTGTACATATTTTTCTATGATTATGCGGCTTGTGAAAGAGATGGCATAGTCAACCGCGTCAATTAACTCCTCGCGATTATGTGCAGCGCGTATTCCGACGCTTGAACCACTGTTGGCGGGTTTTACAATTACAGGATATCCGAGTCTCTCCTCTATGTTCTTTATGCACTCCTCCTTCTTGTCGTCCCACTCCTTGTCACTGAACCAGCTGTAGTCGATTACGGGTATGCCGCACTCCTTGAGAATCATCTTCATTGTTATCTTGTCCATTCCGTTTGCCGATGCAAGTGTGTTGCAGCCGGTGTAGGGAATGCCCGAGAATTCCATTACTCCCTGAAATGTTCCATCCTCGCAGTTTGTGCCGTGCAATGCAGGCAGTATGACATCAAGTTTTGTTATAACCTTTTTCTGAAGGAATTTCCTGTTAGAACGATAAAGGTTGGTGTCACCATAGATGGGCTTCATGTAAACCTCTTCGCACATCGACAGCAATCGCTTGGTGCCGCGATAATTTGCTACATCGAGCAATGCCTCGCCACTGTACCACTTTCCCTCTTTCGTTATATATATGGGGGTTATCTCATACTTCTCTTTGTCCATAGCCTGTATGGCTTGGTTGGCTGTGATTACCGAAATCTCATTCTCGACCGATCTTCCGCCGAAAACTACTCCTACATTAATTTTCATCGTTGTATTATGTTTTTTTATTTATGTTTTCAGTTATTTGAAATTGTCGGGCAGGTCGTTCTCATATAATATGACATCGCCAGCCTGCAATATGCTGCCAAGATGCTTGCGCGCTTCTGTAAGATTTTCGGCAAAGTATATCTTTTCGCTATTCATGCCGCCTTCAGAGAGTCCCTTGCTTATGGCCTCCCTGTTTGTTGCGTTTACAATGATGGCATAGTCGGCACATGAGGCTATTACAGTTCCCAGTCCCTTGTTGGCGTCATATTGGCGCGCTCCCATCTCCACAAAGCCCGGAGTGACTATTATGCGTTTGTTCTCCTTGCTTAGGTTGAAATTCTTTAGAACTTCCAAAGCCATTCTTGCACCGTTGGGATTCGAGTTGTATGCGTCGTCCAATATGGTGATACCGTTTGCTCGGTTCATCGAAAGGCGGTGCTCTACCGGTTGCAGGCGTGCAATAGCCTTCTTCTGTTTCTGCACAGGAATATCAAGATAGTCGGCTACAACAGTGGTGGCGAGTATGTTCAGAAGATTTCCTGTACCAAGCAGACGGCTCTCGAATCTCTCGCCATTTGTAGATAGAGTGAACGATACGCCATTGCCACTGTAAAGGACATCTGTGGCGCG
>CAJGCJ010000090.1 GCA_904501775.1 uncultured Bacteroidaceae bacterium
GTCGTTGTAGAATGCGCTCTGCTCTACAACATCGTCGAACTGTGTGTAGTAACCTGTTACCTTAGCAGATACAGGGCCGTAGTTCAATTTGTACGAAATCTCTTGACTCCATATTTCCTCATTTTCTAGTCCGTAAACAAAGTCGTTACGCATACGTGGTGCTACGAATGAGTTATAGGCAAGTGGAGCTCTATTCTCTAATCCCCATCCGAATGATATGGTGTTGTTACCGTTGATATTCCACACAACTCCTAAGTTTGCACCGCCACTAAAGAATTTTGCTGTGCCGCTGCTACCTTTTGAGTTGTTGATGGCACGTCCGTTACGCATATTACCGTAGCGCTCCATTGTTGTTCCGTCAATGTGCGCACCAAGTGTGATGTTTGCTATGCTGTTGTTGAAGGTATATTGTGTGAAGAGTCGGGCATTGTTTACATATATATCGTAGTCGTATCCGAATACATCGCCCTCCTTTATTATGCGGTTGGGGTTGTCTACGTCGTTCTGTACATAGTCGCTGCCAGGTGCAAAGTCGCCTACCGAGAACTTGTCGATGTCGGTACCGTAGCTGTTAGATCCGAGCAGGTCGTCGAGTGTCTTGTAGTGCATACCCTTTGTTGTTCCCACGTTGAGACCTAATGTAATTTTTTCATTATTGTTAATCTCGTGGTTTAATATAGAGCTTAGGTTCAGCATCATCTGGTCGTTGTTGCGCTTCTCTACATAGTACAGTGCATTGCCACCGGCTGCATTGGCCTGTTTGTTGGCAAAGTACATGTAGTCCCAGTCGATCTGACGGTTGGCCTTGCTGCTTGTCCAGTGGTTGTAGCGCTGTTGCCAGTCGGCTATCTCGTCATCTGTAGGGGTATAAGTGGGGTCCCATACGTCATAAGCTGCACTTGGCAGGTTCTGATAGTAGTTGGGGCGGGGGTCGGCTGCATTACCGTTCCAACCCAATGCAGTAGTTCCGTATTTGCTGTATTTTCCAACTACCGATGTGGTGAGCTTGGTTTTGTTGTCTATCTGCCAATCCCATGTAAAAAGCACTGTAGGCTCGAACGATGTCACAACGCGTGCATTACGTTTCTCGCCGTTCTGATATCCCCAGTTGGGGTTGTAGTAGTGGCTGTTTGCAAGCCAATAGGCTTCTTCGGTGGCTGCACCCTGCTGTGCGCGCTCTGTGGGTGAGCCCCATGTGGCGATAGAAATAGAGTGGCTGTCGTTTATTCTCTTCTCGGCTGCAAGAAAATATCCAAGTGAGTTGTAGAATGTTCCCTCTATGACACCCTCGTTTGCCCAACGGTAAGATGCCGAGCCTGTGAAAGCCCAGCCGTTTTCCTTTAGGCCTGTTGAGTAGGTGTACATTGCGCGGGCAAGGTAGTTGCGGTTACATGCCACGAGTGATGCCTTGTGGCCTGCTGCATATTGGCTTGCACGCATGTTGATGTTGCTTGAACCACCGACAGGACTGTATCCGTAGGTAGAACCTTCGATGAATGTAGAGCCTTCGCGGTTGCGTGTGGCATCGTTGAGTCCTCCAATCATTCCATAGCTGAAGTTGCCTCTTTCGGCATCGTTCAGCAGCACGCCGTTTGCATATACATTATTATACATGTTCTCGTAGGCGCGTATTCTGAAACGCATTGAACTGAACAAATAGCCCACTTCCGACAAGAAATAGTCGTCGTTCGAGCCTGTCATTGTTGACGAGCCCTGTATAACATCTTCGTCCTCGTCGAGCTGTCCCTCGGTAAAAGTGAATGTGTCGAAATCACTGTTGACAATAGTCGAAGGAGCAACTAGAGTCGAATCCAGCTTGCGCACCGGATCTTTCCTGATTTCTTTGTTCAATAACTCCTTGCCTCTGTCAATGTAAATTTCTCGCTGCTTGTTGCCCTGAGTGTTCCGATTGTCGGATTGCTGGGCGCTGCTGTTTGCGGCCATAGATACTGTTGTGAAACAGATTGTTATCATCAACAGTGTAGCTGCAAATTTAAGAATTCTGTTCATGGTCTTTTATTGTTTTGTCTGTTTTTTTTATTCTGCTGTGTTGGCAAAATGTAATAACCGTACATTAAAATCCCACAAAGATGTTGAAATCTTCCCTTTTTTCAAAGCGAAAACACTATTTTTTACTGTTAAAATGCAATTGTGAGGTTGCTGTGGCTTTTATTTTTTCAATCCTATTGCATTGAATGGGAATATTCGTATCTTAGCGCCTTGTTAATGTATTATGCAATTTTTATGAAAGTGAACAGAACATTTTTTGCCTTTACTCTGGTGCTGTCGCTCCTTTTGTCGGTGGTGGCAGGTGCTCATGCGCAAAAGAAGTATCAGATCTACAGTGTAGGTTTCTATAACCTCGAGAATCTTTTCGACACCATACACGATAGTGGAAAGAACGATTATGAATTCCTCCCCGACGGAACAAACAAATGGGGAACAATGAAATATACCAACAAGCTCAAGAACATGGCAACGGTGCTCAACGAGATGTCTACCGATATGTTGCCTATGGGATTGGCTGCTGTGGGTGTTTCCGAAATAGAGAACTACAGGGTGCTCGACGACCTTGTAAACCATCCTGTTTTGGCGCATCGTGGTTGGAAAATTGTACATGTCGAAGGCCCCGACCGTCGCGGTGTCGATTGCGCACTTCTCTATAACCCCAAACTGTTCACTCCTGTGGCAACCGCACTGGTGCCTTATACCACCGAAGACAACGACACTACATACAAAACCCGCGGATTCCTTACCGTAAGTGGCGATATGGCAGGCGAAAGAGTACATATCATTGTCAACCATTGGCCTTCGCGCTATGCCAAGTCTCCTGCACGTGAACGCGCAGGTGTGCTTGTGAGGGCTGTCAAGGATTCTTTGATGGCAGCCATGCCGCAGTCGAAGGTAATCATAATGGGCGACATGAACGACGATCCCGATGACAAGAGCATGAAGGTGTGTCTGGGAGCCAAGCGCAATCCCAACAGTGTCGAGGCTGACACCGACTTGTATAATCCATGGTGGAGCGTATTGCGCAACAAGGGTCTCGGAACTTTGAAGTATCGTGGCAAATGGAATCTGTTCGACCAGATAGTAGTAAGCGGAAATCTTGTGGGCGACGACCGTGCCACCCTCAAATATTATAAGCCCGAGATATTCTCGCGCGGTTATATGTTTCAGCAGGAAGGCAAGTATAAGGGTTCTCCCAAACGCACGCATGCAGGCGGTGTGTGGCTCAACGGCTACAGCGACCACTTGCCGGTTATAATATATCTCATCAAAGAGGCAAAGTAATTTTTAAACGGTACATAATACAGAAGAGGGCTTTAAAGCCCTCTTCTGTATTATGTATATATATGGTCTATAGGTCCATGCGGCTCTCCACAAGTTCCCAATCCACTATCTCCCACAGGCGTTTCACATGCTCGGCGCGTCTGTTCTGGTAGTCGAGGTAATAGGCATGTTCCCAGACATCGATGCCATAAAGCGGCTTCATGTGCCAACGTGCAGGGTTGTCGCCATTGTAGCAGCGCATGACCTCGAGCTTTCCGCGCTCGTCCTGTGTGAGCCACACCCATCCCGAGCCGAAAAGTGAGTTGCAGGCATCCTCCATCTTATGTTTCAGCGTCTCGAAATTACCGAAGTCGAAGTTTATCGCACCTTTCAGCGTGCCTTCGGGGCGGTTGTTGGCCTTAGGGTATGGGGTGAACTGCTCAAAATAGAGAACATGGTTAAGCACCTGTCCTGCATTGTTCAGCAGCGGGCCTTCAGGCGCGCGTTCCACAATCTCGCGCAGCCCCATCTTCTCATATTCGTTGCCGTGTGCAAGGCGGTTGAGGTTGTCGACATATGTCTGCAGGTGTTTCCCGAAATGGTATTCAACTGTTTTTTGACTTATTACCGGCTCAAGGGCACTTGAAGGGTAAAGCAATGTGGGCATCTGATAGCCGGTGATGCTGTTTCGTGTAGAAGTACTCATTTATATATAATTTATATGTTAGGTATAATAACAACAATGTTTGTATTTTAATGTTCGCAAGTTTGCTTATAATTTACTATCTTCGCACAACCTTTTATGGTCTAATATTATAGCGCGATGATTATAAACTACGAAGAGGATTTGAACAGGGCACAGCTCGATGCTGTGCGTTACATCGACGGCCCGTCGCTGGTAATAGCCGGTGCCGGTTCGGGCAAGACAAGGGTTTTGACCTATAAGATATCGTATCTCATAGAACAGGGCTACGAGCCTTGGTCAATCCTTGCCCTTACATTTACCAACAAGGCTGCACGCGAAATGAAAGAGCGTATAGCCGCTCAGGTGGGCGACAGGACCGCCTCGTATCTGTGGATGGGAACATTCCATTCAATATTTTCGAAGATATTGCGTCGCGAGGCACAGATGCTTGGCTACGACTCCAACTTCACCATCTACGACCAGAGCGACTCGCGCAGTCTCGTAAAGACCATAATAAAGGAGATGCAGCTCGACGAAAAGGTCTATAAGCCCAATGTCGTTGCCGAACGCATCTCATCGGCCAAAAGTCGCCTAATATCTGCTTACGACTATGCCCACAATCCGGGACTGCTGGCCGATGACCAGCGTGCCCGAATACCGTCGACAGCCGAGATATACAGCCGTTATACAACCCGTTGTCTTCAGGCCAACGCAATGGATTTCGACGACCTTCTGGTAAATACCTACCGCCTGTTCAGCGAGTTCCCGCAGGTGCTCGACAAATATGTAGAGCAGTTCAGGTATGTGCTTGTCGACGAGTTTCAGGATACCAACTATGTGCAGGGATGTATCGTGTGGCAGCTGACACAGGCGCGCAGGGCAATATGCGTCGTTGGCGACGACGCACAGAGCATCTACTCGTTCCGCGGTGCAAACATCGACAATATACTTGGTTTCACACAGCGGTATGACGATGCCGTAATCTTCAAGCTCGAACAGAACTACCGCTCGACAAAGATGATTGTGAATGCAGCCAACAGCATAATAGCCAAGAATAGCGAGCAGATAAGAAAGAATGTCTACTCCGAGCGAGGCGATGGCGAGCCTCTGTCGGTGTGTGCAGCATACTCCGACTACGAAGAGGTTGAGATCGTAGCCAACCGCATTGCCGAGCTGCGCCGTCGTGCAGGGCTGTCATATAAAGACATTGCCATCCTATACCGCACCAATGCACAGTCGCGTATCTTTGAAGAGGCGTTCCGCAAGCGTGGCTATCCCTACCGTATATATGGCGGGCTTTCGTTCTACCAACGCAAGGAGATAAAAGATACCATAGCCTATTTTCGTCTGGTGTGCAACATGCGCGACGAAGAGGCTCTGCGCCGCATCATCAATTATCCTGTTCGCGGAATAGGAGATACAACAATACAAAAGATAAAGGAGCATGCTAACAGCTTGGGAACGAGCATGTGGCATGTGCTGTCGCAGCCCCTTGTGTATGGTTTGCAGGTTAACAAGGGTGTCCTTGCCAAGCTTTCGACATTCAGTGGCATGATTGAAGGGTTCGTTGAGACGGCAAACAGTGCCGATGCCCTTGCAGCAGCCCGTGAGATTGTACAAAAGTCGGGCCTTTGGGCCGATGTCTTTACTGGCAACACCGTAGAGGACAAGAGCCGACAAGAGAATATGCAGGAGCTTATGAATGCAATAAGCGATTTTGTCGATACACGCCGCGAAGAGGGCGACGACAATAACCACCTTATTGACTATATAAACAGCGTGCAGCTGCTCACCGATCAGGATACCGACGGCGATGGCGACGATAACCACATCACCCTGATGACGGTACACTCGGCTAAGGGTCTTGAGTTCCCGTCGGTCTTCATCGTAGGCCTTGAAGAGGGGCTCTTCCCTAATCAGATGGCGCAGAACTCCATGCGCGAACTCGAAGAGGAACGCCGTCTCTTTTACGTTGCCGTAACACGTGCAATGGACTACTGCATGCTCACATTTGCCAAGAGCCGTTACCGTTTCGGACAGTTCGAGTTCTGTGAGCCCAGCCGTTTCCTGAAGGATGTGAACAGCAACTACCTCACATTCAACGGCGTTGCGCCACAGAGCAAGCCCTCGCGCCCCGAGCCACAGCGGGGTATGTTTGCTGCAACCAACGAACGTCGTGGATATGTGCGCTCCGACTACTCCTTGGATAACCATAAGCCACTGCAGCGCGAACGCATTCAAGAGATGAGAGTGGAGCAGCAACCCGTCCAACGCATTATGCCGGTGAATCGCCTGCAGCGTGTGAGCGATGTGGTGCGCGATGCAACAACGCCCAATGTAGCAGCGAATGCCCGTCTTGCAGTGGGCGACATTGTGCGTCACGAACGCTTTGGAGTGGGGCAGGTGCTTGCACTCGAGGGCACAGGCGAGAATGCCAAGGCAAAAATTAATTTCCGCAATGCCGGTGAAAAGACATTATTGCTTAAATTTGCAAAGCTTGCTGTTGTAGAATAGTTATACCTTATTTAGAATATACAATATATATATAATGAATAGAGAACAAGTGAATATGGTGCCATCGCCCTGTTATGTGATGGAAGAGAGTCTGCTACGACGTAATTTGTCGCTTATAAGCAATGTCGCAAACGAAGCAGGTGTCGAGATTATACTCGCGTTCAAGGCTTTTGCTCTGTGGAAGAGTTTCCCTATATTTCGTGAGTATATCAATTCGGTCACTGCAAGCTCAATCCACGAGGCGCGTTTGGCTTACGAGGAGTTCGGTTGTAGGGCACACGCTTTTTCGCCGGCTTATACCGATGGCGATTTCGACGAGATAATGCGCTGTTGCAGTCATATATCGTTCAACTCGCTCTCACAGTATGAACGTTTCTATAAAAGAGTAAAAGAGAGTGATTATGATATTTCGTGCGGAATACGCATCAACCCCGAATATTCCGAGATAGAGACCGAACTCTACAACCCTTGTGCTCCCGGCAGCCGTTTCGGTGTGACAGCCGATTTGTTGCCCGAAGAACTCCCCGAGGGTATAGATGGATTCCATTGCCATTGCCATTGTGAATCGAGTTCGTATGCTTTGGAGAATACATTGAAACATATTGAAGAGAAATTCGGCCGTTGGTTGCATAAAATAAAATGGCTTAACCTTGGAGGCGGACATCTGATGACACGCAAGGACTATGATGTAGAGCATCTTATAGGCTTGCTCAAAGGGCTACGCAGCCGTTATCCCAATCTGAAGGTGATATTGGAACCCGGCTCGGCATTTGCATGGCAGACAGGTTCGCTTGTATCCTCGGTGGTAGATATAGTGGAGAGTAGGGGAATACGTACCGCAATACTCGATGTCAGCTTTACATGCCACATGCCCGACTGTCTTGAGATGCCCTATCAGCCCGCAGTTACCAGTGCAGTGAGTCTCGATGCCGATGCTGTCAAGGGTGCTTCCCCCGAGCAGAATATATACCGTTTGGGTGGTAACAGCTGTCTCAGTGGCGATTATATGGGCAGTTGGCAGTTTGCAGCTCCTTTGCAGGTGGGCGACAAGGTGGTGTTCGAAGATATGATACACTACACAACCGTAAAGACAAATATGTTCAACGGAATTTCGCATCCAAGCATAGCGCTTCTGCACGAGAATGGCGAGCTCGAGATGTACAAGGTGTTCGGTTACGAGGATTATCGCGACAGAATGTGTTGATTGGTCCCACCGGCAATATCTCATCATCAAATGGCTGCTTTGCCAGCCATTTGATGATTTTTTATAATGTGATTTTTGTGGTTTTTGCTAATGAACAGATATGTGAA
>CAJGCJ010000091.1 GCA_904501775.1 uncultured Bacteroidaceae bacterium
CGTTTCTTTGCCGACAAAGATAGCTTCAACATACTGTCGGCCGGCATGAGCGAAGATTATCAGATAGCAATCAAAGCAGGCAGCACACACATCCGTATTGGCTCGGACATCTTCGGCGAGCCACAGAAAAGCTGATAACAGGAGGCAATACAGATATCAATCTAAGCAAAAATTGCACAAAATAAAAAAATTGTGCAATTTTTGCTTTTTTCGTCATAATTTTATTGCTACCTTTGCACCCGAGTAAAGATGGTATGATTATTCGTGCGCGAAAAATTGTTTTTCAGACACCTATTATATATCTTTGCTAACGGTCAACAAAACAACAATCTACAAAACAAAGAAATATGGACAACAATCAAAGTCTGATAAGACTCTATGCAACCTCGTTCAAAGAGAACTGGTTACATAGTGCCCTTACCGATTACAAAGGTATATCATATACCTATGGAGATGTAGCTTGTCATATTGCAAAGTTACACACTCTCTTCGAACTCGCAGGTATCAAACCCGGAGACCACGTTGCACTTTGCGGCAGAAACTGTTCTCATTGGGGAATATCGTTCCTTGCAACACTCACATACGGCATAGTTGCCGTGCCCATCCTGCACGACTTCAAGGCCGACAATGTGCACAACATTGTAACAGAGTCCGACTCAAGGCTGCTGTTTGTGGGCGACTCGAACCGTAAGGAGCTCGACTACGACAAGATGCCTAACCTCGAGGGTGTTATACGCATGGAGGATTTCTCACTCAACATGAGCCGCAGCACACAGCTCACCGAATCATTCGGGAAATACCTCGACGCATTCAACAAGAAATACCCACAAGGTTACACATCGGCAGACATCAAATACTACACCGACAAGCCCGAGGAGGTTGCAATCATAAATTACACATCGGGAACAAGCGGTTTCTCAAAAGGCGTTCTCATTCCCTATCGTGCACTGTACAACAATATGATGTTTGCGAAAAAGGTTCTTTCAATGAAGTCGGGAATGAATGTATTGTCAATACTTCCCATGGCCCACATGTACGGTATGGCATTCGAATTCCTCTACGAGCTTACACAAGGCGTACAGGTGTTCTTCCTCACACGTACCCCCAGCCCACGTATCATATTCGATGCATTCAGCAAAATTGGACCTACCATTGTCATTGCAGTACCCCTTATCATCGAAAAGATTATCCGCAAGAGCGTAATGCCCAAATTGCAGAAGCCTTTGATGCGTTTTGCGACCAAGATACCCGGAGTAAACAATATCATATATCGTAAGATACGCAACAGACTGCTCAAGGCATTCGGCGGCAATGTCACCGAAGTCATCATCGGTGGTGCTGCATTCAGCCCCGACATTGACGCATTGCTGCACAGAATGAAATTCCCCTACACTGTAGGTTACGGTGCCACCGAGTGTGCCCCCATAATCAGCTACAGCGACTGGCAGGAAGCCAAAGTAGGCAGCTGCGGAAAAGCGGCCTACGGCATGGAAGTCAAGATAAACAGCCTCGACCCCGAGAACGTCCCAGGCGAGATTCTTGTACTCGGACCCAACGTAATGCTCGGATACTACAAGAACGACGAGGCAAAAGAGCAGGCGCTCGACAAGGACGGCTGGTACCACACCGGCGATAACGGTATCATTGACAGCGAGGGATTCATCTTCATCAAGGGACGTTGCAAGAACATGTTGCTCAGCGCAAACGGACAGAACGTGTACCCCGAGGAGATTGAAGCCGTAATAAACAAGATGCAATACGTAACCGAGTCACTCGTAAAGCAGGAAGGTGAGAAATTCATCGCCCTTGTTTTCCCCGACGAAGAGGCACTGAAAGCCGACAACGTAAGCGACATCCCTGCCAAGATGGAAGAGCTGCGCAAGAGCGTCAACAAACTCATTCCCTCATACGAGCACATCTCAGAGATTCGTGTAATGAATGAGGAGTTCGAAAAGACCCCCAAGAAGAGTATCAAGAGATATCTATATGAATAATATCATATAAGAAAACTGAAAAAGAGGGTAACCAAAGTAAAAAATGGTTATCCTCTTTTTGTTGGTGTTCGAATAAAAAGGTTCTTTTTAATCAATCCCTTTTTTTCATATATCCACAAATGAGCAGCACCGTAATATAGATGAACGGAAAACAATACAGGAGTGCCTCCATAAGTGACAACGACGCAGATCCGACCCCTATAAAAACCAATGACGGAATAATACCCGATGCCGGAATCATCGCAACAAGAGCAGGAGCATAGAGATGGAACAGCTCAATCACGCCATCCATTATATCGAACACATTGCGGTAAGATCCATACACTGCCCCGTGCATCACCGACACACACAACGCAGCAAGCAATAGCAGCAGCTGCCAACCCTTCACTATAGGAGAAGAGAGTATATTGTCTGTAACTCCCGACAGCACCCCCACCGATGGGAGAGCCATAACCGCCACAAGCACTGCCAGAGCCAGAAGCACCGCAAGTGAGAGCGAGAAGGCTCGTATGCGGCTGTGCGAAAAAGGCTTTCTTTCAAAGAGAAGAAACATTGAATGCAGAAATCCCGAGCCATAGAGCAACCCCACAGCAGTCACACCCGTCACAGCACTGGCCCATGGAGCAGCGTCGACAGATGCAGCAGCCGTACGGAGCGCCCAACGCATACCCTCGGCCGAGAGCAGATTCTCGACATTGAGGCTCGGGGCTATCAAAAGTTCGGCGATGCCCATAATCCACGATGCCACCCACACGAAAAACAGCAGCAACGCATAGAGAACTACAGGATAGTATAACAGCCTTCTGTTATTCATCGGCCTCGAGATTTTCAACATCAATAATCTTAAGTTCTATAGCCCTCACAACAAGGCGTGTGACATTGATTCCGCGCTGCTCCTCCTGCGGGAAGAGACGTGCTATAAGGTCGGCCTGTCTTTTCTCGAGCGATTTCACTCCAAAGGGCATAGTCCTTAGATTGGCAATCATATCCTTGGTGTAGCCGAGAGCCAAATGGCGCAGCATACATTCGTCGTATCGGTCAATCTCATAATCAATGAGCGCCTTGCGCCGTGCCACATCACTCATCACACTGCTGCGGAAACGTGCTGTTATCTTCTCGAGTATCGGCTGGTTGAAAACAAATCTTCGTCCCGACATTACCGAGCATATTTCGTTGCGTGTAAGCAGCTCGCCGGTTTTCAGCACAATGCCATCGGCACCGGCATCGAGCACGTCGACCCACAGTTTCTCGTTTATAAGTTCACCTGTAAATATAAGCACCTTGACACCGGGATACTCCTTCTTGACCTTTGCGCATATTGTAACGCCCACCGTAGTAGAGCCGCCCAATCCCAAATCGAGCAGAAGAAGCTGCGGCTGCTGCTTCTCGAGCAGAGGGTACAGTTCATCTTCGTTCGAAGCAACACCTATTATGTCGGCCTCGGGAATATCGGTACGGAAAATCTCTTCTGTACCTTTAAGCTCCAGCTTTGCATCCTCAACAATTATCACACTGAATCTGTTATCCATATTCATCCTTTAATTATTTTTATCTGTAAAGCGGTAATGTAAACAGCAGCACCGTACCATCTTCACCATCGCGTATCTCCATTCGGCATCCACGGCAGTTCATATACTCCTCGTGCATGCGTATTATCTCTTTCGCAACAAGAAATTCAAGTTCAACCGCATCACTCTCGCCCGGGACAAACATTGCCGACAGGTCTTTCACCGACATATGGTGACGTGTATCGGTCATCTCAACACACACAAAGCCATCCACGGCCTTTGCATCGAGCCTCAGCACACCATCGCCGCCATAAGCCAGCATACCGTCACACAACGACTCGAGCAGGAATTCAAGCAGCACCCTATCGGCATGCAGAGCAAAGCTCCTCTCTGTACTCTCAAGCACCACGCTCTTGCCACATCGCACAGCCCTGCGCTTCACATACCCCTTAATGTGCTGCACAAGCGACGGCAGTTCAACCTTCACCGGTTTGAAGCTCATGTCATCCAGCTGACGCGAAGCACAATCGGCCAACGTAGCTGACACCGAGCTGTAATAGTCGAGCAGTTCCTTTATTGCAACCGTCTGTCCATGAATGTCATCCGAACAGTTCTTGCGCAGCTTTTCAATGAGAAGGCGTATGCGGCTCGGGTAATATATCGTCTCGTGCTTAATCATCGACAGACAGTTATCCATAACCATGTTACATACATGAAGGTGATTCTCTTCGTACTTCATCCTCATGGTCTCTTCCTCAATATCGTCAAATGCGCGGTATGTCTGCGCCAGTCGCACAATAGAGTGATAGGCCGCCGATGCCGCATAGTTTATCAACAGCTCCACAGTAGCAGCCTCGTGTGTAGAGAGTCTTCTCCCGGTCTCAATCTGCACGGCACCGATAGAACATCTCTCACCCGACGATAGCGACACAAGTGGCAGCACCCTCAGCAGCCCGTCTGCCGATAGATAGGCCTCGCCTTTCTTTGTCCACTCCTGCAAAAATATCGCAGTGCGCTCGTCGGCATCATAGGGCACCGACGACAACTGTCTGTTATCGTCATACTCAAGGAACACCACAACGCTCTTCACCCTCAGATATTCGTGCGTACCTTCAAAAATCTCACGCGCTATATTTGCAGCCAGATGCGGCACAGTATCCCTTCCTCCGCGTGTAACCTGCAACAGACGGGCGTTGACTTGCAGCAACATGCGTGTATTCATCCTTGTGAGCAGCACGCGGCGCATATACATTACAATGCTCGTTATGAGAAGAACAATGAGCAGAGCCACACATATCGCAACAGCAGCCTCGCGGTAGTTGGCAACGCTGCGCATCTGCTCGTAATGCTTCACAAGATTGCTGTCCTCGTGCACCAGACGATAGAGCTGCGTATATATCGAGTTATTGTAACGGTACACATCCCATCTGTTCAGTGCCAATGCCGCCACTGCAGTCTCGTTGCGTATGTCGAGCAGATTAAAATATACATCCTCGATAAGAGAATCGGCATACAGCGAAGCGCGCCACCAGCCGAGCTCGGCCATCTCCCCGCCCGAGAAGTTGAGCGTATCGTCACCCCCAACCGTTGCACAATAGTAGCCATTAAACTCCTCTATAGCCATTTTGGAATACTCCAAAGCAGCAGCATAGTCGCCCCTTACATTGTTCGTATATACCGAGTCGGCAAGCGACGATATTGCATCGAGCCCATCATCCGTCGCCATCAGCGTCAGCGGAGTAATGGCAAACATAAGCAGCGACACAGCGCGCATCACCCCCTTGGGTAATCGGAAAGAGAAACGGCTGCCCTTGCCGGCACAGCTCTCTATATCCATTCGGCATACGGCAAACATCTCGTCAGTCTTACGGTATTTCTCTATTATGCCCTTGCAATTCATAAGGCCGAATCCACTGCCCTTTTTGCTTTTCGCATCTGAGTTACGTCCTATTGACGAAGCA
The DNA here is from genome assembly GCA_904501775.1 of uncultured Bacteroidaceae bacterium. Lineage (GTDB taxonomy): Bacteria > Bacteroidota > Bacteroidia > Bacteroidales > Bacteroidaceae > HGM04593. The sequence continues at coordinate 5,464 of CAJGCJ010000091.1, forward strand.
TCGTACAACTTGTTGTTCAGTATAAGACACTTCTCTTCGGGAGTCAGTCCGCATCCCGTATCACTCACTGCAAGTTCCACGAAGCCGTCACCCTCTTGTGCCTCAATGCTCACCTCTCCACCTCGCGGAGTAAATTTGCCGGCATTCTCGGCAAGCGTGTTCAGCATAAACAGTGTCAGAGCCCTGTCGGCCTTCACAACAGCATCACTCTCTTTCACGCTCAACCGTATGCCTTTAAGGGCAAACGCCTGAGTACTTTTTGAGAGGATATCGAATAATTGTGACACCGGGAAACTCTCAATCTTAAGATTAAACTCGCCACTGCGCATCTTAATCCAACGCTCGATAATGGCATTATGACGGTCGAGCGACTCGGTCAGTTCCATCAGATAATCGAGCCTACGCTCCTCTGTCGCGCCTATCTCCTTTGCATCCAGCAGACGATTCGCCTCGTTCAGCATGCGGTTCATATAAGGCGCCATTCCATTCACAACCGACAGCGACACCCTCTTCACAATATTCTCGCGCTTGTGGTCGGCCAGATATAGCGAATACGAGCTGTACAGATGTTCAAGACGCTGACGCTCATCGCCAATGTCAGCAATGTGCATACCCTCGTCAACAGCCACCGTCACGTATGGCAGCAGAATCTGCAACAGCCTGTATTTTGCAGCATCAATGGGCTGCGACGCACTCACACACAGCACCTTTTTATTATCGTCAACCGAAGGCAAAGGCATCCGGCAGAGATAATTTCCCGTTGTCGAATTCTCTTCGCCATCCACAATTGAAAACAGCGTATCGCCCGAGAAACCGCTCAACGAACCGTTCAGGATATCGGACACTGCTTTATATACATCCTCTTTATCCGATATCTCTTGCGGCAGCATCACCATCAGTCGACGGCACACCTTCAATATAACACCCAGCTCTTTGGTATACTCGGCATTGCGCCTGCTCCAGAAAGCCGAGAGCACAACGAGCAGCACCACCACAGCCACAAGCACCACCACCACAAGCACAAGCCACAGATAGAGACGCGAAGCACTATCGGCAGCATTCTGTATTCTGCTGTCAATCTGTTTATTAAGACGCGTCGAGCGCAACAGGTCGAGATAACTGTTACGGTTCATGTCCGCGACATACTTGTCGCCCAAACCGGCAAAAGCACATCCGGCCTCGCGGCGCACGCTCAAAAGCGGCTCGAATATATTGTATACCGTATCATTCTCAATGCGTGCACGCTCGGTCTCATCGTCAACAAACGACAGTTCAAACGGCTGCAGCCCCATTGAAGGATAATAACGGCTGTAGTATCCGTTGATATGCCCCATAGCCTCGTCGAGCAACGACACCGCCGACTCAAAATCGGAGTTATATACAAGCGACGACGCAGCCACCGCCAAGCCCTCAATCATCATATACTCGTCGCCGTAGCTGCCGAGCGAATCCACAGCCTCAATCGCCAGACGATAAGAGAGTTCATCCAAAGGAGCATTGTATTTATTTACCGCCGAAATGCGTGTCGGCAACGACTCCACAACCGTTTCGCGCACCGCACCATCGCGCAGCAGCACCGCAAGCATCAATCGGCAGTTGGCAGCAATCCATTGCAGCCCCTCGCGCCCGGCACGCTCCATCACCGCACATAACGACTCCACCCTGCTTATAGCCGGCACATCCGAAGCATAGTTAAGCATCATTCTTGCATACAGGCGCATAGGAGTGCTTTTCACAGCATCAAGGTTCTTCTTAAGATACTGCGATGCCCGTTGTGCCTCATCAATCATACCCAAGTTGGAGAAGTAACAGAGCGACACTGCCGACAGCTCAATCTTGGCAGCAAGGAAACCCTGCATCTCTGCAGGCGACAGCCCTGCCTCTTCTTCGTTTATGCGTGCCACCCTGCGCAGAGCCCTCGAACGGTAGTCGAAGAAATCGCGATTAGACGACACCCTGTAGCTCACGGTCATAAGCCCCACATCGGCCACAAGACGCTCAATCTCGTTCCTTGAATTATCAGCCACCTGTGAATACAACAGCCTTGCCCCCTCATAATCCATGTTCATAAAGGCAACATAGGCCAACGCATTCTGCGCAGCAAAAGATGTCACATCCTTGCCACCTATGCTATCCCATCGCATGGCAACCGCCCTGTAGCGGGGAAGCGACCCGTAACGCAGTTGCAACAACTCATCATACAGCGAAGCATCGTTACCCGACAGCCTGTCGCCGTCGCAGCTGCACAGCAACAAAGCTGCAACAACTGCAACAACAAAGAATATATATTTCCCGACAAG
>CAJGCJ010000092.1 GCA_904501775.1 uncultured Bacteroidaceae bacterium
AAGAAACTCATTTATGGGGTGAACTTTGTAAAAAAAATATTGAAACATTTATAGATGAAGGAGAAAAACGTCAAGACAGTGAATACGATTACGACATATCACCTTCAAAAATAGTTATGAATTTCTCCCAAATTAAATCTTTACTCAAGAATGCTGGTTGGAATTGGGATAAAGCAAGCCAACTTTAAGTACTACTGATTAAACAAAACATACATTAACCATAAGAACTATGACAACCGAAACACCCATATTGAACGCACACAACAAACAGGAAGCAGGCGACATGCACACAGTTGAGCACATTCTGAACCAGACAATGATACGTATGTTCGGTTGCGAGAGGAGCCGTAACGCACACATAGAGCGCAAGAAGAGCAAGTGCGACTACAAGCTGTTAACGATGCCAAGCGAAGAGCAGATTGCTGCAATAGAAAACGAGGTAAACAAAGTAATTGAGCAGAACATGCCTGTTACAATAGAATATTGTACACGCGAGAACGTGCCGGCCGGTGTCGACCTGACAAAGCTACCCGACGACGCAAGCGATACTTTGCGGATTGTGCGTGTAGGCGACTACGATACATGCGCATGTATTGGCACGCATGTTGAGAACACAAGCGAGATTGGTAAATTCAGAATCATAAGCCATAGTTACGAGAACGGGACTCTGCGCCTTCGATTCAAACTGGAGAGATAGCATTTCATAAAAAAAATAAAATTCCACTATACTGTAGAACATTGATTGCGTCTTGTGCATTATACATGTACAACGGCGCCGCAGCAGCAACGGCAACAAGCTAAACACTCTGCCGAGATTGTGCGATTTGCGATGGTTCCTGCATACATCGAGAATCTGTTTCTTGCCTCTACGCTGCGGCCCGTTATGTCAAAGGAGTGAATTTGATAACATGTATAACCCCAAAAACAACAAGAGCAATGAGTTTACCAGCAAAACGTGGCACATCGCAAGGATGGATCCCAAGTATTTTCAATGATTTCTTCAGCAACGAGTGGTTGATGCGCAACAATGCGACAGCGCCTGCTATTAACGTGTTCGAATGTGAGAAGCGATACACCGTTGAAGTTGCAGCCCCCGGAATGACAAAAGATGACTTTGCCATAAACCTGAATAGCGAAAACAACCTCACCATTTCAATGGAGAAGAACTGCAGCTGCAAAGAGGGCAAGTGTTGCGATGACAAGGCCGACAACAAGGAGAAGGAGGATAACAAGAACGAGAGTGGCGAAGAGCATAAGGGACGTTACCTGCGTCGCGAATTCTCATACACCAAGTTCCAGCAGACACTCATCTTACCCGATGATATTGACACTACAAAGATTGAGGCAAAGATGGCAAACGGTGTACTGAAAATCATGATACCTAAGAAACAGCCGTTAGAACCTCAACAGAAGAGCAGAACAATTGCCATTGGATAATTTTCGTGAGTGTGCAGCATGCTGCACACTCATAAATATTTTTATTGATAGATAGTTGAAATTAATGTTGTATCTTCGCACAAGTAAAGAACTAAAATATTAACCACATACAATGATAATACAACTGCTGTTTGTTCTCACTGCTATAATCATCGGTGCCCGTCTGGGCGGCATTGGATTAGGCGTGATGGGCGGTATTGGTCTTGCCATACTGACATTCGTGTTCGGTCTGCAGCCCACCAGCCCACCAATTGATGTAATGCTTATGATTGCCGCCGTAATATCGGCTGCATCGTGCATGCAGGCTGCAGGCGGCCTCGACTATATGGTTATGATTGCCGAGCGAATTCTGCGCCGCAACCCTGCACACATCACCATTCTTGCCCCTATAGTAACCTACACGCTTACTTTCCTTGCCGGAACAGGCCATGTAGCCTACTCGGTACTGCCTGTCATTGCCGAGGTTGCAACAGATAGCAAAGTGCGTCCCGAAAGGCCATTGGGAATATCGGTGATAGCATCGCAGCAGGGCATTACGGCAAGCCCTATCTCTGCTGCAACGGTGGCATTGCTGGGTCTTCTGGCAGGATATAACATTGAACTCTTCGATATACTCAAGATATGTATACCTGCCACCATCATCGGTATACTTGCAGGTGCATTGTATTCGATGCGCGTGGGCAAGGAGCTTGTCGACGACCCCGAATATCAGCGCCGTTTAAAGGATGGAACAATAGACGGCAAACACCTTAAGAGCATCACTGTAAAGAGCATGGCAAAGGCCAAGATTTCGGTTGCAATATTCTTGGGGGCAACACTGCTTATTGTGATGTTCGGTTCTATTCCCTCATTACGCCCCACCTTTGGCGATACCACGATAGGTATGCCGGTGCTCATTGAGATACTGATGCTTTGCGCAGCTGCCCTCATATTGATAGCAACACGCACCAATGGAATAGAGGCAAGCAAAGGAAACATATTCCCCGCAGGCATGCAGGCTGTAATAGCAATTTTTGGAATAGCATGGATGGGAGACACATTCATAAACGGCAACATAGCACAGCTCACCGACAGCATAAGAAGCCTTGTGACACAGATGCCTTGGCTTTTCGGCATTGCACTGTTCATCATGTCGATATTGCTATATAGCCAAGCGGCAACAATACGTGCCATCGCTCCATTGGGAATTGCTTTAGGCATATCGCCTATGATGATGATAGCACTGTTCCCGGCGGTGAACGGATATTTCTTTATTCCCAACTACCCCACTGTAGTTGCAGCCATTAACTTCGACCGCACAGGAACAACAGGAATAGGAAAATGGATTCTTAACCATTCGTTCATGATGCCGGGACTTATAACCACTATTGTTTCAATAGCTACAGGACTGTTACTTATACAGATTATACAATAGCCCAAAAGGAAAAGAAAAAGATGATATAGACAGCATTGAGATACAGAAAGGCGTGCCTTTCTGTATCTTCTTTTTTTGCAAATCGGAAAAGCCAATTTTAGAGCTCTTAAAATTGGCTTTTTTAATTGTTTTTCACTATTTTTGCAGATAGTGCCCTTTATACACAAAAAGCAGTGACAAATGAGCGAAAAGCATAACATAGGATGGATAGACGTGTTGCGCATAGCAGCATGTTTCATGGTTGTATTTGCCCATTGCTGCGACCCCTTTGTGGCACAGTTCGACAACAACCGCGAGATGTTCCTCACGGGAGTATTTGCAGGCAGCCTCACACGCCCATGCGTTCCTCTATTCGTAATGATGACAGCAGTACTGCTCCTGCCAATAAAGAATGAGGAGAGCGCTGCATCGTTCTATAAAAAGAGAATAGGACGCATAGCTATTCCGCTTGTATTCTGGTCAATAGCATTGCCCGTACTTACATATATATATTTTGCCCACATAAACCCGGAGACACAAAACATGCAGTTATCGGCTGACGCCTACACTGCCGCTTCACTCACCGACAAACTGTATACATTCATCTTCAACTTCAATTTCGACACTACCCCACTGTGGTATCTCTATATGCTCATTGGCCTGTATATTATAATGCCTATTGTCGGCAGCTGGCTGCAGCAGGCTACAAAAAAGGATATAAGAACAGTGCTATACATTTGGGGAGCTACACTTTTCATGCCCTACATAAGCATGGTTGCCCCCATGCTCGGATACACAGGCAACTATGGCAACATGGGACTGTTGGGAGTGTGTGACTGGAATGTATACGGCACATTCTACTACATCTCGGGCTTTGTAGGATATGTCATTCTTGCCTACTACCTGAACAGATACCCACTTGAATGGAGTTGGCAAAAGATAGCAACTGTATGCACCCCCTTGTTCCTGCTTGGATATGCAATAACTTCAATAGGATACATCATAACAAACAACTATTTCCCAGGCAACTACGCATATCTTGAAATTCTATGGTACTTCACCGGAATAAACGTGTTCATGATGACCTTCCCCATATTTGTAATATTCCGCAAGCTGTCAATAAAGCCAAGCAAACGTCTGTCGCAGATGGCATCACTCACATTCGGAATATACCTTTGCCATTTTGTATTCACATTCATAAGTTACGACATATTTGACACAGCTGCATTGCCCTATCTGCTGCGCATAATACTGGCTACTGCAACCACGTTTACTGTAAGCGCATGCCTTGTGTGGGTGATGTCAAAGAACAAAGCAACAAAAATTCTTATAAAATAACCTTTAACTAATTAACACACATTTATGAAAAAATTATTCGGATTTCTATTTCTATGCTGTGGTCTACTCGCATGCAGTGAGAGTACACCCGTTGCAGACTTCCGCGTAGTGCCCCTACCTCAGGAAGTAACAGAAACAGATGGCGGTGAGTTCACACTCAGCAGCAAGACAGCTGTTGTTTACCCACAAGGCAACGATGTAATGAAACGCAACGCAGAGTTTCTTGCAGAGTATGTAAAGGAGGTAACAGGTATCGAGTTGAAAGTAACAGATTCTGCGAAAGAGAATGCTGTTACATTGGCTGTAGGCGAGGTTGAAAACCCCGAGGGTTATAACCTTACCGTGAACAGCAACGGTGTTACCATCACAGGTAGCGAGGCTGGTGTATTCTACGGAATACAGACATTGCGCAAGGCTCTCCCCGTAGAGGCATGCAGCAAGGTTGTGCTTCCCGCAGTGAACATCAACGACTACCCCCGTTTCTCTTATCGTGGAACTCACCTCGACGTATCTCGCCACTTCTTCAACAAGGAGGAGATCAAGCGTCTTATCGACATGTTGGCTTTGCACAACATTAACCGTTTCCACTGGCACCTTACCGACGATCAGGGCTGGCGTATCGAAATCAAGAAATATCCCAAGCTGACAACTGTTGGTGCTTACCGTAACGAAACTGTCATAGGCCGTAACTCGGGCGAATATGACGGTGTAGAATACGGTCCTTACTTCTATACACAGGACGACTGCCGCGAGATTGTAAAGTATGCAGCAGAGCGTCACATCACAGTAATCCCCGAGATTGACCTTCCCGGACACATGCAGGCAGCAGTAGCAGCATATCCCGAGTACGGTTGTACAGGTGGTCCTTACGAAGTGTGGAAAATGTGGGGTGTATCAACACATGTACTTTGCGCAGGTAACGACGCTACACTATCGTTCATCGAGGACGTGCTTAGCGAGGTTATCGAGGTATTCCCCTCAGAGTATATCCACATTGGTGGTGACGAATGTCCCAAAGACCAATGGCAGATATGCCCCAAGTGCCAGGCACGCATAAAGCAGCTTGGTCTCAAGAGCGACAGCAAGCATAGCGCCGAGATGTATTTGCAGAGCTTCGTTATCTCACATGCCGAGAAGTTCCTCAACAGCAAGGGACGTCAGATTATCGGTTGGGACGAGATTCTCGAAGGTGGTCTTGCACCCAACGCAACTGTACACTCATGGCGTGGTGTTGCAGGTGGTATCGAGGCTGCAAAGCAAGGTCACAACTGCATCATGTCGCCCAACAGCCACTTATACTTCGACTACTATCAGACAAAGTATGTTGATGACGAGCCCCTTTGCATCGGTGGTTATGTACCTGTTGAGAAGGTTTATGAGTATGAGCCCGTTGACAGCTCACTTACCGTAGAGGAGCAGAAATATATCATCGGCGTACAGGCTAACTTGTGGACCGAGTATGTACCCGACTTCCAGCGTGTAGAGTACATGTTGCTGCCCCGTATGGCAGCCCTTGCCGAGATTCAGTGGACAAAACCCGAGAAGAAGGACTACGAGAACTTCAAGAAGCGTCTGTTGTCTCTCACCGACATCTACGACATGAAGCAGTACAACTATGCAAAGCACCTCTTCGAGGTTGTTGCAGAATTCTCTACAGACACCGAGAAGAACGCCGTAATGGTTAACCTCAGCACAATTGATAACACTCCTATCTACTACACAGTGGATGGCAGTGAGCCTACAACAGCATCGACTCTTTACACCGAGCCCGTAGCTATTAAAGAGGCATGCACATTCAAGGCAAAAGGTATAGCCAAAGACCGCGAGACAAAGGTATTTGTCGAGAACATCATATTCAACAAGGCAACAGCACATCCTATCACATTGCTGCAGCCCACAAACCAGTACTACCACTTCGACGGTCCTTTGACACTCGTCGATGGTCTTATCGGCAGCCCCAACTATCGCACAGGCCGTTGGCTCGGTTTCAGCGAGAACGACTTTGAGGCTGTAATCGACCTTGGCTCAGAGCAGGAGATTTCATCTGTTACCGTAAACACAAGTGTTAACAAGGAAGACTGGGTATTCGGTGCACGCGGTGTTGTGGTATCTGTTTCAAACGACGGCAAGGAGTACAAGGAGGTTGCAAACGAGAAGTATCCCGAGATGAAGAAAGAGGATGCTGACAAAATCTACACACACAAGCTCGACTTTACAGCAGCACAGACACGCTATGTTAAGGTTAAGGTTCTTGTTGAGGCATCAATGCCCAAGTGGCACGGTGCAGCAGGCAAGAGATCGTTCTTGTTTGTTGACGAAGTTATCGTTGAATAATATCTTCTAAGACATAAATTAAAAAAGTGTATGCACCTCGGTGCATACACTTTTTTATTATACCTCGTTGCTACCCCACTACTTTATATCCTTTATTACTGCGCAGATAATCTACAGGAATTTACGATTCCTTATCACTTGCATTGATTCATACAGACAACTCTTTTGGGAGGTTACTCAATACCATACAACAACTGTGTCTGACTAAAAGGAGCAGATCGGTGTTACGCTTGTCACCGGAACTCTCATTTGCATTTTTGAATAGCACAAAAAATATCCCTTATGTATTCATAAGGGATAGAGAAAATAAGATATATCAAATATCAATCTACAAATTGAACCTTGGAGCGATCGCGTGGTTTCGCCTCGGGTTGTTCATTTGGATAACCGAGTCCAACACACAACGAGAGTTCATAGCCCTCGCTGAATCCCAACTTTGATAAGATTTTGTCTCTATTGGGAGAGTCGAGGATTATGCGTACAGGACTACCCAAACAGATAGATCCGACGCCTAAAGAGTTGGCCGACAATACAATGTTCTGGGCAAGCAATCCACAATCGTAGGCCGAGAAGTCATAGCCCAAATCACGTGCAATGAACACCATCACAGGAGCGTCACGGAAACATGAAGCCAAATCTTTCTCTTGGCCTTTATTGATGAGTGCTTTTATCTCGTCCATAGCCTTATTGGTATCGACAACACGCACCTCCCAAGACTGTTTATTCTGTCCATTGGGGGCATTTATGCCACACTCCATAATCTTCATCAATGTATCGCGTGAGACAGCTTGTTGTTTATAGTTGCGAATACTGCGGCGCGACATTATATTGTCAATAACAGCATTCATTATTTTTTTTGAGTTACACTTACCCATATGTCTGCCACCGGCAGAGCAAGTTGACTTTGAACCATTGGCACATTCACTATGACCTTGGCCTTGGCCTTTGCCACTGCAGGCAGAGTTTACACCTTTGGCACATTCAGCATGACCTACGCCATCACATACTGACTGACAATCGCCGGTACACTCGCCATTACCATCACAAGACGATTGGCACACACCGGTACACTCACCATGACCGGCACCATTGCATTCTGACTGACAATCACCGGTACAACCCGATGTGCCATTACCACCGCTGCATGATAGAATCATTGCAGCCATAATAGAATAAAAAAATGTCTTAAGCAGTTTCATATCTCGTATTTCTATTTGTTAGATTGCTAATATAACATTAAATTATA
>CAJGCJ010000093.1 GCA_904501775.1 uncultured Bacteroidaceae bacterium
CCCATAGTACCCAAACCGCCCGAAGTAAGCACGCTGTGGGGTTTTGTAAATTTAAAATAACGGCACGACATCATCTGGTTCTGTCCCACATCGGTAACAAGCACTGCGCTGTTACCGGTAGCCTCGCTTACGCGACGTGCCACCTCGCCCATCTTCAAAGGACCCTCTTTGGGATTAAGCGCCTTCTCTATTACCTTGCTCTGCTCAATTGCATCATACTCGGCAAAGCTCTCAATCCACTCTTTATGATTAGCCTGCTCTATAAGTTCTGTCAACAGTGGCAAAGTCTCCTTGCAGTCACCTATCACAGGTATATCGACACGGACACACTTGTCAATCTCGGAACGGTCAATATCCAAATGAATAATCTTTGCCTGTTTGGCATAGGTTGCCAAATTTCCTGTCACACGGTCGCTGAAACGCATACCTATCGCAATAAGCACATCGCACTGGTTGGTATTGACATTACAGCAGAGATTACCGTGCATTCCCAACATACCCATTGTCAACGGATAGTCCGAAGGAAGAGCCGACAAACCCAACAGAGTTCGGCCTGCCGGGATATTACCCTTCTCAAGGAACGCTTTGAGCTCCTCATGAGCCTCACCAAGTTCCACACCCTGACCAACAAGGACAAAGGGGCGTTTGGCACGGTTTATAAGCTCGGCAGCACTACGTATGGCATCCATATTTGGTTTGGGATAGGGAACATAGCTGCGTATATTCTCAATGAAAGCCGGCTCATATATGACCTGTGCTACCTGAGCATTTTTTGTAAAGTCGAGCACTACAGGGCCGGGACGTCCCGACTTTGCTATATAGAACGCACGTGCCACAGCCCATGCTATATCCTCGGCACGACGAATCTGATAACTCCATTTGCTGATAGGCTGTGTAACACCTACGAGGTCAATCTCTTGAAAAGCATCTGTTCCAAGCACAGCCGATGAAACCTGACCGGCTATTACCACAATAGGAGTGCTGTCAAGAATAGCGTCGCTTATTCCTGTCAACGTATTTGTAGCACCGGGACCGCTGGTAACAATACATACACCAACCTTTCCCGAACTGCGTGCATATCCTTGTGCTGCATGCGCAGCACCCTGTTCATGACGTACTACCACCTGACGAAAATCCTCTCTATGGTCGTACATCGCATCAAACACAGGCATTATAGAACCACCCGGATAGCCGAATATGGTATCAACACCCTCGTTCATTAGAGAACGCATAAGAGCCTCGGCTCCTGTAACTAATTCATTCATCGGTTATCTGTTTTCTGATACTTGTCAATCTATTATTCTCACTCCACCCTTATCGGCCGAACTTACCATATTTGCATAGGCCTTAAGGCTCTTCGAAACGATACGCTCGCGCGTCAAGGGGAACATCTCACGTGCAGCAAGCTCTTCGTCGCTGAGTTTCGCATTGATTGTGCGGTTGGGAATATCAATCTCTATAATATCTCCATCACGCAATTTACCAATATTGCCACCGGCAGCAGCCTCGGGCGATATATGTCCAATACTCAATCCCGATGTTCCTCCGCTGAAACGGCCGTCGGTAATGAGCGCACACTCTTTTCCCAAGTGACGTGACTTTATATATGATGTAGGATAGAGCATCTCCTGCATTCCGGGACCGCCTTTAGGACCTTCATATACAATCACAACCACGTCACCCGCCTGCACCTTTCCATCCAAGATGCCATCTACAGCAGCATCCTGCGAGTCGAACACTTTGGCAGTACCTGTAAACCTCCAGATGCTTTCGTCTACACCGGCTGTCTTCACCACGCAACCGTCCTGAGCAATGTTACCGAACAGAATAGCCAAGCCGCCATCTTTTGTATAGGCATGTTCAAGGCTGCGGATACATCCGTTCTCGCGGTCGCTATCGAGTGTATCATACATCTCACCCTGCGCTCCCATCACATTGCAGAAAACGTTGGCAGGAGCTGTTGAATATATACGGAGAGCCTCGGCATCAATATTCTCTTTTGTTATAGAGTAACGCTCAATATCCTCGGCAAGGGTTGCACCGTTCACACGTTTGAGCGAGGTGTTGAGCAAACCGCCCTTGGCAAGTTCGCCCATTATACCTATAATACCGCCGGCACGGCCGCAATCCTGCACACTATATTTTGCTGTATTTGGGGCCAGTTTGCACAAACAGGGAACCATGCGGCTCAAACGGTCGATATCGGCCATCTTGAAGTCAACACCTGCCTCTTGAGCAATTGCAAGCAGATGAAGGATTGTATTTGTAGAGCCACCCATAGCAATATCCAGTGTCATTGCATTCAGGAAAGCATCCCTGACTGCAATACTGCGCGGCAACACGCTCCCGTCACCCTCTTCGTAGTATTTAAGGGCATTTGTAACAATCTGCTTGGCTGCATCTTTAAGCAGCTGCACTCTGTTAACATGTGTTGCAAGTATTGTTCCGTTACCGGGCAAAGAGAGACCGATTGCCTCGGTAAGTGAGTTCATTGAGTTTGCGGTGAACATACCCGAGCAACATCCGCATCCGGGGCATGAGCGTTTCTCTACCTCGGCAAGCTCTTCGTCGCTTACAGTTGTATCGGCAGCCTTTACCATTGCCGAAATCAAATCGAGATTGTCACCTTTCCATGTTCCCTTTTCCATAGGGCCACCCGATACAAAGACTGTAGGGATGTTCAGGCGCATCGATGCCATCAACATACCCGGAGTAATCTTGTCGCAGTTGGAAATACACACAAGCGCATCAACCTTATGGGCATTGCACATATACTCTACGCTGTCGGCTATAATATCGCGTGAAGGCAATGAGTAGAGCATTCCATCGTGTCCCATTGCAATACCGTCGTCAATGGCAATGGTATTGAACTCGGCAGCATAACAACCGAGTTTCTCAATCTCCTGCTTTACAATCTGACCGGCATTATGCAGGTGAGTGTGTCCGGGAACGAGCTGTGTAAAAGAGTTCGCAATGCCAATGATTGGCTTTCCGAACATCTCGCGTTTCATTCCATTTGCAATCCACAAGGCTCGGGCACCTGCCATACGGCGTCCCTCAGTACACTGTGCGCTTCTAAGTTTTATCTTCATATCTGTAATATTTTTATCATTCTATGGGTTAGGCACTTTTCTTCGTCGCTAAACTGTTTTAATATAAAAAACGCCCTTCTCAATCTATAGAGAAAGGCACCCGACAAACACATACACAAGCCATTCTCACCCTACTTTTAACGATAGGACGACAATAATACCGATAATGACCTGATTATTGTTTTTCAAATGCATAATAACCCTTTTCTATCTGCGGCGAAATTAATGCTTTTTCTTAGCCCTGCAAAGAAAAGTGGAAAAATTTTATCAAAAAAACATCAAATTCCAAAAAGTCAGAATAAAATCACACCAAAAAGCACCCTTTTACTATAAAAAAGTAGTTTGTACAAAAACCAACTGCGGGCAGCAGCATAAGCCACCACCCGCAGTACCTAAAAATATTCACAGAAAAGAGTTTTGCAACAGAAATAATAAAAGAACAGATATCAATCGAAATTAAGCATAGAGTTCAGAATTGAATTGTCGCTCTCTATCTCAAAAAAGCCACAACGCGCGTTACCTGTTATTATACATAGCAGCTTCACACTCTCATCCATCTTCTTCACATAAACCCTGAAATTGCCATCATCACCACCTAAGCGTATGAAACTTTCGTACGAACCGGGGATTGCATCGTCAATCTTTTTCATGAACCTCTGTTTTGCATCACATGTACAATCATCGAGAATAAGAGCGCGGGCATCCTTAACTCCTTTATCGTTCAGTTTCTCAACAAATCTGTTTACCGCATCCTCCTTATCTTCGCACCTCTTTTTTCTCACTTTAAAATACCCGGCCTTTTCGAGTTTATCAATCTCCTCAATCGAGGCCATATACAACGCGCCCTCCTTCTCCTTGAACTTGGATGCAAGCCTATCCAAACCATCAGCCTTTGTAACAGCTGCAACAAGAAGAAGCAGCAATACTGTCATTATCTTTTTCATAAGACTTGGAATTAAATTGGATTTATCATCTCGCCTAATCCTCATCGGACAAGACCGATCTGCAAATGTACCTTTGCGCCACAGGTGCAAGCATCACGCCATCCTCGGCCTCATTGCCATACATATAAAAAGCAGGAGTGTCGTCCATGAAGACCCTTATCTCAAAAGGAAGAGCACCCTTTTCGGCTGCATTTCCGTAAGTAATACTATCACTGTCATTAATGTAGCGCATATTTATACCTTCGGAATAGAGATTCATTGAACTGCCGGTTGTTGCATCCATATTCACAAGTATCTCATCCGATGCGCTATCCCAAACAAACCTCACATTGCCGTCATTCTCAACAAAATAGAGTTCCATATAAGCATCGCCCTTGCCCGAGCCGAGATCAGCATTGCCACCATGCCAATTTTCGAGTTTATGGAATTTCAGCAGCACCTTATCTTCCAAATCGTACTGTATGAACTCCACTGCGAAAGGCAAGTTGCCATTTGCATCCACCCAAGCAGCATAACGCTGTGACTCTATTGCCGACAGGTTCTCCCGTATAAGATTCTCCCAGAATGTTTTATCGGTAAACCGTGCATCGACACACTGCTCCATCAACGCCTCCCAGCCGCCGTTGGCCTCAAGTTTCTTATCTATCTTATAGAAAAAGTATCCCAATACAGCCAACCATCCAATTATAATGGCACTCTTTATGTAGATGTTAAGAGGGGAACATATATTGCACTTTTTCAATATCCAATGCACCAGAGCAAATAATGGCAACAACAACAGTATTGCAACATATATATTGCTGAATATTGAAGTTCCCAGAAGACTTGCAGCAGCGAATATCATAACAACAAGAACAAACAGCAGCACTCCAAGCGCAAAGAGCAGAGGAAGAGCTACAATGGCAGCCAATATCAAAAATACGATTTTCAGCCCCATGGCAAGACAGCCGTTATTCTTAGGGCAGGCAAGCATACCCGCAGCCTTTTCGTAATTGTACTTCCACGCAGCCTCAACATCCGTTTCGGACATAGTGGCAGCCATAGGTTTAAGCATACGGGTAATGTCTATCACATTGGTTGCCAATGGAGTAATTATCCATATTATTGAATATACTATAATGAAGAGCCACGAGCCTCCAAAAGAAAATGTCATAAAGAAGAGGAGCACGACAATAAGGCGCACGACAGCTTCGTTCCAACCATTATATTTGGCCATTCCCGACAGCACACCGCCTATCATCCTGTCACTGGGGTCGCGAAAAAACTTGGCACCCAAACGCATTGCCTTGCGCCAAGCTCTCTCACTTGCATCATCGTTGCTCATTTCACTCTTTTCGCCACAACCGTTTGAAGCATCCTCTTTAGGCTCTTCAAAAATTTCTTGAGCCAAACCGCTCTCTGCAGCGACCTCGTTAAGGACACTGTCGATGAGTTCAACTGTCACAATACCATTGCCGCCAACACGCTCCTGCAAAATGCATGCTATTCTGTTCTCGTACTCCTTTATTACCGCATCATCGGTTGAAACCTTATAGAAACCGGTAACTTTCGACATGTGTTTTTCTATAAGCATAAGAGCATCCTCGTCAAAACTGAAGGAAATTCCGTTTATATTGACACTATAAGACCTTTTCATAATATCAGAATTTTAATTGTTACAAAACTACTTTTTGGCATCCTCGACCCAAGCGTTGTACCCCTTGTCGAGCTCCACAACCTTGAAACCCATCTCTACGAGTCTCGAGGCTGCAATTTTACTTCGACGGCCACTGAGATAATATACAGCCACACACCTGCTCTTATCGAGCAGACAAGCTGCACTGTCATTGAAATACTCCTCTTTTATGTCGATATTCACACTGCCTTCGATATTGCCTTGCATATACTCACCCGATGTGCGGACATCGAGCAGCTGAACATCCGAATCACCAATTATTTTCGCAAAATCGGCAACCGCCAACGATTCATAACTACCGTTTGCATTTGCATTCTGCGAGCCACCGGCCTTGCATCCCTGCATAATAAGCACGAGAGACAGAACTGAGAACATATATACCAACTTGTTCATTGATTCAATATATTAAAGGTAAAAAAATCTTTAATAGAGGGTTGCTGAAACTGTTCATCATAAAAGCAGCATGCCCGAGTGCCAGCGACCAGTCAATAAGCAACAGCCACTTCACACCTGCGGTCAAAGAGTTCCATTTTTTTGTAAGCACCAGAACAACAGCCACAGCCGGGATTGCAAGCAGAGCAATTGAACTTATCCAACAGAAGAGCAAGCTTACAGGAAACATTCCATTTGTAAAACCGGAGATAAACAAGCTCAAGAACAGCACACAGCCAAGTATTACGAGCAGATTCTTAATGCCGTTGTTATCAACCTCTTTCAAATTGCGTACTATTCTGTCAACAGCCGGCTCTTTATAGGCAAGTTCCTCGGCTATATTCTCGGGGGTCGGCTCCACACCATTCATTCTCAGCTTGTCGGTTGTTGTAAGCGCCAAAGGAAGTATCGCCCACAAAACGAGATAGAGCACAAAAGCCCAGAATGTTGTTAAAAAGAAGAGGAACACTGCTATCACACGCAGCAATGTCACATCCATTCCAAAATATGCAGCACATCCCGATACCACACCTCCAAGAAGTTTCTTATCGCCGTCACGGAAAAGTTTCTTACCCATTGCGATACGATTATCGGCATCCCGCGAAGAGTTATTCTCTTTGTCTGAAGAGTCCTCGGCATTAACTCCGGATGATTGGCAACCCTCTTCATCCTCGACCATTGACTCGGGCTTGCCCATTCGTGCAATCATCTCGTTCACCAAAGATATTGTGACTATTCTTGGCAAACCCTCATTCATACGGGCTTCGAAGAGCTCGCCCATACGCTGTTCGATATCTTCGGCAATTTCCTCGCCACACTCGTTATTCATGAAGCAGGTCTTTACGCTTACAAGATAATCGTTAAGCTGTACATAGGCATCCTCGTCTATCTGAAAAATCCTACCCCCAAGATTTACATTAAATGATTTTTTCATATATTTATGTTTTCCTTTTTTATCACATTTACAGATTCCTTATCCTCGTAACCGTACACGATAGCTGCTGCCAGTTCTCATCAAGCACTGCCAGAAGTGCCTTTCCCTCATCTGTCAGCTTATAATATTTCCGTGGAGGCCCCGACGGACTCTCTTGCCACTCATAATCGAGCAACCCCTCTTTCTTAAGCCTCGAGAGCAGAGGATAGAGCGTACCCTCAACTACAATAAGATTTGCACGCTCGAGTTCATCAATTATATCCGAGCTGTAATACGACTTCTTATCGAGCAGCAGCATAATGCAGTACTCAAGCATACCCTTGCGCATCTGCGATTTTACATTCTCTACATACATTATATAATGGGTTAAAATAGCGTTTACATATTTCGCCAACCCTGCCGCATAAATAACGGCCGAAGTCCACGAACAGGTTACCATAAAATTCTGCACAAATATAGAATTGTATATAGTACCTTGCAATACATAGTAAAGGTTTAACATTTAATTAACATATTGAGAAGAGTTATTAAACACCCCCCAAGCGAACAACAGTGCAGCTATGTTGTTATCAGAAAAGATAAACCAACTTTATAAAACATTCTTTATATGTCTACAAAAATCAACAATTCAATCAAGC
>CAJGCJ010000094.1 GCA_904501775.1 uncultured Bacteroidaceae bacterium
AAAGAAAAATCTGATCAAGTGCAGCAATCCGCAAGGTTGCTGCACTTGATTGTTTCAGATGCACAAGGAAACAGGGCGTGCAAAAAAAGAAAAAAAAGAAAAGGAGGTATTAGAACTTTTTAATTGTATAAAACGTAGTCTGATAACAATAAAAAGTTATTTTTGCAGATTGAACCATTGGATACATGGCATAATATAGAATATGAAAAAGTTTATAACAATCCTATTCATAATATTGACATTGCCGTCGTTGCTGAGCGCACAGAAAGTAGGTTTGGTGATGAGCGGAGGCGGTGCACGCGGACTTGCACACGTAGGAGTGATAAAAGCTCTCGAAGAGAACAACATACCTATCGACTATGTAGCAGGTACATCTATGGGTGCCATAGTAGCGGCACTCTACTCAATGGGATATTCTCCACAGGAGATGTACGACATACTCGATTCCAAAGAGTTCACAGAATGGTGCACCGGTACCATGGATGCCAACTACATGTTCTATTTCAGACGTAACAAAGAGGTACCCGAGTTCATAAGCATCAACTTCGACATTAAGGACTCCTTGCACATATACAAGCCCGAGATAAACCTCATAAACCCAAATCCGATGAATTTGGGAATAATGCAGATATACTCACAATACACAACCGCATGCAATGGAGACTTTGATAAGCTGTTTGTACCCTTCCGTTGCGTAGCAGCCGATATATACAATAAGAAACAGGTTGTGTTCGACGGTGGAGACCTTGGCGATGCCGTACGCGCATCCATGAGTTACCCTTTCATATTCAAGCCAATAGAAATGGACAGTGTACTGCTATACGATGGCGGAATATACAACAACTTCCCGGTCGATGTGATACATAAGGAGTTCGACCCCGACATAATCATAGGCAGCATAGTAACCAGACAACCACAAAAGCCCGACACAAGGGATATGATGAGCCAGATAATAAACTTGGTAACAGCACGCAAGGAATACGAGCTGCCCGAGGGAAAAGGAATCATGCTGAACACACAGCTCGACAATGTAGCAATGCTCGAGTTCCACAAGATTGATACGATAACAAGATACGGATACCAAAAGACCATCGAAATGATGGACTCCATAAAAGGCCGCATACAGGCCCGCAGCGATAGCACCACACTCGCCAAGCGAAGAGCCGAATTCAAGAAGCGCATCCCCGAGCTTCGTTTCAGGGATATTGAGATAACCGGAGTAGACCCGCAACAGCAGCAATACATCAAAAAGGAGTTCCATAAGAGCAACGACGAGATATTCAGTTTCGAGACATGCAAGCGCACCTACTTCCGACTGTTGTCGGGTAATATCATATCCTCAATAGTACCCCATGCCGTCTATAACCCACAGGACAGCACATACACTCTGCATCTGGATGTAGAGATGAACCCGCCATTCTCGCTCAAAATGGGAGGAGCTATATCTTCGACAAACTCAAACCAGATATATTTCGGACTGCACCACCGCAACCTCAAGAACCACTCAAAAGAGCTTATACTTGATGGCCAGTTCGGAAAGGTATACAACAACATCCAGTTGACATCGCGTGTCGACTTGGCTGCATCGGTTCCGTTGTCGGTAAAACTGATTGGTTCATTCTCTACATTCGACTACTACAACATGAAATACATGTTCACAAAGGAGAATACAATAGCTCTTAACCACGAACGCGAATTCTTCGTAAAGATGAAATTGGTGCTCCCCTTCCTTATGAAGAAGAAGGCCGAATTCGGCTTTGGAATTGGATCACTGAAGGACGAATATATATCATCCAATATCATCAACTTGGACATTCCGCAGTTCGACAAGAACAGACTGACACTTTTTGGAGGCTCAATAAAGTTCGAGGGCAACACGCTCGACAGCCGAATGTACTCGACAAGCGGAATGTACGAGTCAATAATCGCACAATTCTTCAGCGGCAAAGAACGCTTCAAAAGTTTCCAGAACGAAAAGAAGACTACATCACAACTGTCGTGGCTGCAAATGAGCTACGAGCGGAAAGACCACTTCAACATAAACCGATTCATAACCTTAGGTACAAACCTACATATATTCTACTCGACACGTGGACTCTCGCCCACATATCAGGCAACAATGATGCAGGCCGGCGCATACACACCTACCATGAACAGCATGTTCAACTACGACCCCGCATTCCGTGCCAACCAGTTTGTAGCCGGCGGTGTGTGCCCTATATACAAACTGAACAACTTTATACATCTGAGAACCGGATTCTACGGCTTTATCCCCTATCGTAAGATTATGGAGGCGCCCGACGAAACAGCATATTACAGCAAAAAAAGATTCAATGACTTCCAATATATATCAGAGATTGCTGCAGTAGCAAAATTCTCGTCAATCACCGTTAGCGCTTACGCAAATCACTATAGTTCTCATAGCAAAGGAGTTAACATAGGATTGACTCTCGGATGGTTTATGTTCAACGAGAGATTTATAGAATAAACGAAAAAAAATTAAAAAAAAACAGTCCAAAAAGTTTGGTAGTTAAAAAATAAGTTGTACCTTTGCACTGTCAAACAAAAACAACACGGTCTCGTAGCTCAACTGAATAGAGCATCTGACTACGGATCAGAAGGTTACAGGTTTGAATCCTGTCGGGATCACAAAGAGAAACTCACATGAGTTTCTCTTTTTTTATACATTTCGCAGACATACGGGCCATAGAGATTCCATTGAGATGCTATGGGTATGTTATCCACAGCGAAACAAATTTCAGGGTTTACAACCCGAAACAATAAATAGGCTCACCCACAAAATCCCCACAACAGAACTCCAATAAAAAAGGGCTACTGTTTGTCAAAAGGCAAAAACAATTTACCTTTGAGGTGAAAAAGGAGCATACATCTTATGAAAAAAGAAAGGCTTTCCAAACCCTCTCCCTTCGGGACTACAACCCGACGCGGTATTTAGAAAACCTATCTTTAGGGCGCTGTGCCTTAGCACATGCAAACTTCATAAGAAGCTGATGCAAAGGTATATAAAACACCCCCCAAAAAACAACAAAATGGAATTAAAGTATAAATGGCTGCTTGACTTTTGCAGTTACTACAATGGCGAAGAGAATACCGAAGCAGACCACACGAGTGGTATGCTATGGGAGTACGAGCGCGTATGGGTTATGCGACTCTCGAATTGGGATTTCTCATTGGGAGAAGTCAATGAGTACATACACTACGGCTTGGGCGATTTCAATACCGATGACAGCGTACCAACAACATTGAAGATTATACTATTCAACCGCTATATGCATTGGAGCTATGGCGGAACAGCCGAGGGATTCAAAGAATGGTATCTTGCCACATATAAAAACAGGCTGGCAGAAAAGAGATTGAGCAAGGGCAAAAGAATCCTCAATAAATACCGTTTGGCGTTCCTTGAGTACCGTTGTAATTGGCACTCTTTTGAAAAGATTCCCAAAATGGATTATATGTTCGAGATTGCCAACGCGGTAGATGCGGAGCACGGCTTTGACCAACCAATAGCAGAGGGCATTATGTGCCGGGCATTGGCACACGCCGACACGCACGGCTATACCATTGAGATTGTGCCCGATGCCCGATATATCTTCAACAGACAATTTGACGGCTGGAAATATCACCCCGAATTCAAGGAGATAAGGGAACGTGCATTAGCCTTCGTAAAACGAGAAATGCCCGAATATAACAATGCCGAATATTTAGGCCGATGGAAAGGCAAATATGTGTATAGCCCATTCAATGAAGAGGGTGAAAGACTTATGGAATGTTATCCATACATTCTACTCGACAAAGAAACAGAAGAACTATTTATCGACCGAAGCCTGTTCGGTGAGAATGAACCCGTAAGACCGAAGCGATGAAAGCATACAAATTTGCAAAAATAACAGCACGCCCCTACCCCAACATGTGCGATGTAAATAACAAGTGGATATTTACTCCCGAAACAGGTGTAGTCATCAACGTATCGCAAAAGTACAAAGCGGATATTGTCGAAGCTATCAAGCAAAAAGGTATAGAATACCACCATTTTCCACTCGACGAGGAAGTGCCCGACATTGGCTGGGAGAACATAAAAAAGGCTGTCAAGATATTATTTGAGTGCGAACAACGAGACAAGCACATCTTGGTCCATTGCGACGGAGGCAACCATCGCAGCCGTTTGGTGGTAGAGGCCTTTCATTACGCAAAAACAGGCACCCACTTCATCGACGAATACAAAGGATATGACAATCACCTTATTTACGACTGCTGTTCGGGCTATCTATTGCCGTTGGAAGAGGTGGAAACAGAATTGAAGAATATAAAATAGGACATCCCTCGATTCCCGTCACAATTTCGATATCTGCAAAAAAAATACCCCAACACAAAAGCATTGGGGTGTGGAGTACTCTCCATTGGTTTGCCAGAACCTCTGTTAATTCTTACTTTCCTACAAAAGAGTATGTCCTACCATTTACTAAATCAATACCTGCCCAAGAATTAAATCCGTCATTCATAACCACTTTATAAGTAAAAGCATAATACCCATCTTCAGTATACATCGAAATGGTCTGCGAAGCTTCATCAAAAGCCCAATAGGCATTGCTCTTGGGATTGTATGTTACAAGATACATACCATCTATTTGTTTGTAAATACCCTCTTCCGCATCGTAAACATACCCCTTTTCTTCCAACTCTTCAGTACTCAAGTAACCATATTTCATAGTTCCATTCGATTCTATATTGATACTTTTCCAGTTGGAAGATTCCATAGACGTATTCCACGCACCAATAAGCGCAGTCTTAACGCTCATCGGCTCTTCATTATCTCCACTGCAAGAGTTTAATAAAACCAAGCCAAAGAAGCCCATAAATAGAGTTGTTATAAACTTTTTCATATTTCTAATCTTGTATAACCTAATTATTGCAAATATATCATTTCACTTTGAAGAAATTGCACCAATAAGGATTTTCCTTATCAAAGATTTCTTTCTCTTCGGGTGTCAAGTTGTGCGGATAGTCAGCAAAGAGATTATATATTTTCACTTTATCAAAAGTAAAAAGGTGTTCTCCTATGGTGTCTTTGTTATCCACCCAAAAGATAATATCAGATTTCTTATTCTTGTAAAAGTTATTCATCACCTCTAATATACTTTAATTTCTCTTTTCCTTTTAAATTACTAAAAATAGACTGCAACAGAAATACGCGCCATAAGATTCTTAATTTATTGGCAATTTATATATGCTATTCTCGTTGCAAATGTATTGTTTCTGCCGATATCGGCAATATTTAAAAAACAATGAGAAATCGCCCATTAACCGGTACATACCCCAACAGTTACAAATATTCTCTACATAACACCTATTTTACCAAAAAGATGATGCAACTGACGCTCCTTTGAATTTATACTCGTTATAGAATCTCTTTGGCGACCTGTACTTATGTATCTTCACTTTGGTTTTAATGGCACTATTGTTGCAGTCGCTCTTAATATTCTCAACATAGAACTCCCTGCCGTTATAATTTGTAAAACCCGAGACCCAGAATGAGTTGTCTATTGATGTACCCTCTTCTGACTCACCCACGAAATAGCATATCTTGTTACGGAACACAAGAGGGCTTTCATCCTTGCTGTATACGACACGCCGCGACTCACGTTTGGGCCAATCGAGTTTTGAATCTTCACCATTGTTATAGACATAATCAGAAATATTGAAACCTGTTATGAACTTTGCAGACTTAGCAGGAACACAAATATACCTTGCCTCTTTTGTCGTTATACTGCTTGCAGTACCTACAGAACCATTTGCAGTGACTTGTGCCCCTCGCGTAACTACGGTAGGAGTCCACATCGGCAGTTCGTGCCAAAGCTGTGTGTATGATGCGGAGAGGCTTGCCGATGCACCCGACATCGCCGTAACACTCTGCGTATACTCGGCATCTACAAAGTAGTCATAAGCAATGCCGTTACGTATGAAAAACGACCTTGAAAGATCTATGAAGATATCTTCATCGGTATTGTTTCTGAAGAAGAATCCCAGATTGCCAGCCTCGCCCCATAGGTCATAAACGATATCACAATCACCGTTGCTGAAGAGTACGACATTTTTCTCACACTGCATCCCTTCGGTCTCTACATCATAAACCTGATAATAGTACGGTGATGCACACGACTGCAATAGAATAGCTGTCACAAAGATTATAACAGCATTGATTGTACTTGTTTTCATAGTGGTAGTATTTGCGGTAAATAATGAAATCAGGCTGTACATATTCGAGAAGGCACAAAAAAAAGGTGCGAACTCAAACTAGTTTACCACCAGGCCTACCACAGCCCACACACACGCTAATAAGAGCCCACACCTATGGTGTAAGTTCTTGTGTGCGTGATTTGTTCATCTTTACTATAATGTGGTAATTTGGTGGTAAATAAGAACAATCAATATGTCTTGCCGTCAATACGGCATTGCAAAGATAGCAACAGCAAGCGATAAATATAAAATCAAGCTAATATTCCTCACTGCTAACGCTGTCTATCTTCACAAATCATTGCAAAGGTAAGATTTTTAAGTTCAAAACCAATACGATGAAGCAAAAAAAAGACAGCTACCGAAGTAACTGTCTTTTGTACGCCGTCAGGGACTCGAACCCTGGACCCATTGATTAAGAGTCAATTGCTCTACCAACTGAGCTAACAGCGCGTCACTGCTTTTCTCAAATGCGTTGCAAAGGTACGCAAATTTTATTCAAATGCAAAATTTATAGGCATTTTTTAACTACAAAAGAGATAAATTTATTCCCCACCCCTTAAAAAGGCTTTTTTGCACTGAACAGCAGACATCCATATAAGATAATGGACTCTCCTTGTCGAGAGTCCATTATGCTGCATCTACCGGATTTACCGGTTATAAATACCGTTTACTTTATATGCAATATTACTTTGCTATAATAAGGTAGTAGTTCTTTTTACCCTTCTGTACAAGTACATACTTGTCGTTCAAGAGACTTTCGGTTGTTATTACCTGATCGAAGGCTGCCAATTTCTCCTTATTGACAGATACTCCACCACCCTGTACGAGCTTACGCATCTCGCCTTTTGAAGGGAATACTGCTGCATGCTCGGTTGTGAGGTCTACTGCCTTAACGCCCTCTTCGAACAATAAACGCTCAACCTCGAAACGGGGAACACCGTCAAACACCGCAAGCAATGTATCCTCGTCGAGTGAACGGAGTGCATCAGATGTTGAGTTGCCGAACAGGATATTTGATGCGTCAACAGCCTTGTTGTACTCCTCCTCGCCATGCACCATCACTGTAACCTCTTGTGCAAGACGCTTTTGTAACAGACGCAAATGGGGAGCCTCGGCATGCTGTGCTATGAGTGAATCAATCTCCTCTTTATCGAGCGAGGTGAATATCTTGATATATTTGTCGGCATCGGCATCGCTCACATTGAGCCAGAACTGGTAGAAACGATAAGGTGTGGTGTATCGCTTGTCGAGCCAGATGTTGCCCTGCTCGGTTTTACCGAACTTCTTGCCATCGGCCTTTGTAATCAGCGGACATGTGAGTGCAAACACCTCGTTGCCCGACATTTTTCTTATCATCTCGGTACCTGTTGTGATGTTGCCCCA
This sequence comes from uncultured Bacteroidaceae bacterium, assembly GCA_904501775.1. Lineage (GTDB taxonomy): Bacteria > Bacteroidota > Bacteroidia > Bacteroidales > Bacteroidaceae > HGM04593. The sequence goes on from CAJGCJ010000094.1 coordinate 7,639, forward strand.
CTGGT
>CAJGCJ010000095.1 GCA_904501775.1 uncultured Bacteroidaceae bacterium
ATTCGGCTTGGGTTTGAAAGTGTTCTTACCTTTTTTATTATAAAATAGGTTGTTGTTTTACAAATTTTGGCAGGGTGGCATTTTGGGTAAATTGCTCGCTCCGCACCTTCTCCAATATTTATAATATTTGGATATAGCCAATCCGCGGTCTTTGTCTGCAGAATTCTTTAATCCATAATATATCCCCGATATCTATTCAAACCGTCTTATGATGTTGAATAAATACCGGGGAGTATTATTTGTCTAAATCGATTTTTTTGGAGGTGTGTCTTTAACAGACTCCCTGCTATTCAGATTTCTCACTGCTTTTTACACGACGTCTGTGGTAGTGGCGTCTTTTGTTGTTTGAGGGCTTTTTCTCGGTTGAGAGTGATTCGGCTGGTGATATTACAGCTACATTCTCTGTTTTCTTCTCTTGTTTCTTGGCGTTATGTCTGTTGTGCTGTTTCTCGCCATTTCCTCTTTGACCCTTTCTCTCGCCGTTGCGCCTGTGTCCTCTTCTCCTGTTCTTGTTATCTCTCTTTTCTGCAGGCGAATATTCGGGAGCCTCGCCCAAGTGTTGTGCAACGGGCAGTTTTTCTATATCCTGTTCTATAAAGTCCTCAATACGCTTGAAGTAGCTCTGGTCCTCTTGCGATACAATTGTTATGGCACGTCCTTCGGTTCCTGCTCGTGCTGTACGTCCTACACGGTGTATGTAGTCGTCGCAGTCGCGTGGAACATCGTAGTTTATGACAAGGCGTATGTCGTCAATGTCAATTCCTCGGGCAAGTATGTCGGTGGCAACAAGTATGTCTATCTGTCGGCTTTTGAAGCGGTACATTATCTCGTCGCGTTCACTTTGGCTAAGGTTGCTGTGCATCTCGCCAACATTGTATCCACATCTTTTCAAGGCCATTGAGATGTCCTTTACTTTATTCTTGCGCGACGTGAATATTATTACTCGCTCGGGTTTTTCGTCAACGAACAGTTCCTTTATTATGCCTATCTTTTGTGGCTCGTAGCAGATATAAGCCTGTTGCTTTATCCCGTCGGCAGGCTTTGCAAGTGAAAGAGTTATGTGTACGGGATTTGTCAGAATGTTGTTTGCCAAGCGGCGTATCTCCTGTGGCATTGTTGCCGAGAAGAGCATGGTCTGTCTTTCGGCAGGCAGTTGCTTGGCAATGGTCATTATGTCGTTGTAGAATCCCATGTCGAGCATGCGGTCGGCTTCGTCGAGTATAAAGAACGATACTCTTGAGAGGTCTATATTCCCTAAGTTTATGTGGCTTATCAATCTGCCCGGTGTGGCAACTATGATGTCGGCGCCTCGCGACATTCCCCTTAGTTCCTGTTCGTATCTTTGTCCATCGTTTCCGCCATATACGGCTACGCTCGATACGCTCATGAAATATGTGAATCCTTCGAGTTGGCGGTCAATCTGTTGTGCCAGCTCGCGTGTCGGTGCCATTATTATACAGTTGATTGCATCTTCGGGATATTTGCCGCTGCATAGCTTGTTAAGTACGGGCAGCAGATAGGCTGCAGTCTTGCCTGTGCCTGTTTGTGCCACTCCTATAAGGTCGTGTCCGTCGAGCAGTGGCTGTATGGTCTGTTCCTGTATTGGGGTGCATGTCTCGAAACGCATCGCGTCGAGTGCGTCAAGAATCTCGTCCTCAAAATCGAAATCGGTAAAGTACATTGTGTCTGTTGCTGTCTTTTATTTAGGAGCTCGTGTGTATAGATATGCGGCTATTATGCTGTATAGTATATTGGGCAACCAAACAGCCAGATATACGGGCATCTGTTGGGCAAAAGCCGATGAAATAGCCTGAAACAATATGTATGAGAAACTCAAGCCGAGACCTATTCCCAGTGAGAGTCCCATTCCGCCCTTTGTCTTTTTAGATGACAATGATGCGCCTATTATAGTTAGGATAAAAGCTGCAAATGACATGGCTATGCGCTTGTGATACTCTATCTCAAACGGCTTGATGTTTGCAACTCCTCGTGCTTTCTGCTTGTCTATGTATTCGCTAAGCTGAGGACTTGTCATTGTCTCCTGTTGTCCGTCAGATATCAGAAAATCGCCGGGCTCAATCTTTATTATCGTATCAAGTGGTACGCGCACTTCGGAACGTATCACCTCTTTGTCATTGGCAAGTTCGCGTATGGTCCAGTTTTTTGCGGTCCATTTATGCTTCTCTGTCGCACTGTACGAGATGGTGCGCGCTGTCATATGTGATACAAGTTTCTTGTCCTCAAACTTATCGAGTGAGAAACGGTAGCCTGTACGCGAGCGGCTGTCGTAGCGTTCGAAATAGGCAACGGTGTTTTCGTCAACCTGCAACTGTATGTTGCGTGCTGTCTCCGTCACATCGCGTCTTTTGTGTTTTACCTCAAACTCTATGCGCGTTTTGTTTCCTATAGGTATTATATATGCACTCAGTGTATATGTCATTACAGCAATGATGGCTGCTGAAATCATATAGGGGCGTAGCATACGTTTGAAACTTACTCCGGCAGCAAACATGGCTATCACTTCGGATGTCTCGGCAAGCTTCGATGTGAAGTATATTACTGCAATGAATACGAACAGTGCGCTGAACGTGTTTGCATAGTAGGGTATAAGGTTCAGATAATAGTCGAATATTATCGCTTTCATGGGTGCATTCGATGTGGTGAACTTGTCGAGGTTTTCGTTGTAGTCGAATACCACAATTATGGCAATAATAAGTGCTATTGCAAAAAAGTATGTTCCAAGGAACTTTCCTATGATGTATCGGTCGAGCCTTTTTAATTTAATCTCTTCGAGCCACTTCATGTTTCTGTTTTTATAGTCGTCGTGTTACTTCTTCAAGCATGTTTCTCTTCCATGCCGCATAGTCATCTGCAAGGATGTGCTTGCGTGCCTCACCTGTAAGCCATACGTAGAATGCAAGGTTGTGTAGTGATGCTATTTGCATTGCCAGCAGCTCCTGCGACACAAAGAGATGGCGCAGATAGGCTTTGCTATACTGGCGGTCGACGTATGATGCACCGTCTTCTTCGATGGGCGAGTAGTCATATTTCCATTTCTCATTACGCATGTTCATTATACCATGCTTTGTGAACAGCATGGCATTACGGCCGTTGCGTGTGGGCATAACGCAGTCGAACATATCCACTCCGCGTTCTATTGCTTCAAGTATGTTTGCAGGTGTACCCACTCCCATTAGGTAGCGTGGCTTGTCAGTAGGCAGTATCTCATTTACCACCTCAATCATTTCGTACATCTTCTCGGCGGGTTCGCCAACGGCAAGTCCGCCGATTGCATTGCCGGCACACTCCTTCGATGCTATATATTCTGCCGACTGTCTGCGCAGTTCCGGATATACACATCCTTGTACAATGGGGAAGAGTGCCTGCTCGTAGCCATACTTTGGTTCGGTCTTTGCAAGATGCGCGATGCAGCGGTCGAGCCAGCGGTGTGTAAGCTCCATCGATTTCTTGGCATAGTTATAATCAGATGTTCCGGGAGGACATTCGTCGAATGCCATCATTATGTCGGCGCCTATAGTGCGTTCTATCTCCATTACCCGCTCAGGCGAGAAGAAATGCTTTGAACCGTCAATATGTGAACGGAATTCAACTCCCTCTTCGCTCATCTTGCGTATATCCTTTAGTGAGAATACCTGAAAACCTCCGCTGTCGGTAAGTATCGGGCGGTTCCAACTGTTGAATTTGTGCAGTCCTCCGGCTCCTTCCAGAACTTCGAGTCCGGGACGCAGGTACAGATGATAGGTGTTTCCGAGTATTATCTGTGCCTTTATGTCGCTTTCAAGTTCCGGTATCTGCACAGCTTTCACCGAGCCTACAGTGCCTACAGGCATGAATATTGGTGTCTCTATTTTTCCATGCGCTGTGTGCAATATTCCTGCTCTGGCTTTGCTTTGGCTGTCGGTATGTAGTAGGTCGAATTTCACAAGTGTATAGGTTTTATTGTATGTTAAGTGCGTTCTTTATCTTCTCATCAAGCAAGGCTATATCCAGTACCTCCTTGATATCCTTTACATAGTGGAATGTGAGTCCCTCGAGATACATCTGGGGAATGACCTCGATGTTACGGCGATTCTCGTGGCATAGTATAATCTCTTTTATTCCTGCGCGTTTGGCTGCAAGAATCTTCTCCTTGATGCCTCCAACAGGTAATACTTTGCCTCGTAGCGTAATTTCGCCGGTCATTGCAATGTTGGGCTTCACCTTACGTTGTGTAAATGCCGATGCAAGTGCCGTTGTCATGGTTATACCGGCCGAAGGACCATCCTTGGGTATTGCACCTTCGGGTACATGCAGGTGTACGTTCCAGTTTGTAAATGCCTCGTGTGGTATTTTCAGATAATCGGCGTGAGCCTTGATATATTCGAATGCCAGCATTGCCGACTCCTTCATTACATCGCCCAAGTTTCCTGTGAGGGTTATGCCTTTTCCTTCTCCTCGGCTAAGGCTTGTCTCAATGAACAGGATTTCGCCACCAACGGCTGTCCATGCAAGGCCTGTCACTACGCCGGCATAGTCGTTTCCCTGATATTTGTCGCGTGAGAACTCCTGAGGACCTAAAAGTTCCTTCAAGTCTTCGGGTTTAATGGTTGTTGTCTTGAATTCGCCGTTTATAGCCTTCTGACAAGCTAATCGGCGGAATATCTTTCCAATCTTCTTCTCAAGTGTTCTTACTCCCGATTCGCGTGTATATTCCTCGATTATCTTCTCTATAGTGTTCTTGCGCAGTGTTATTTTCTCGCCTTCAATGCCGTTTGCCTTCATCTCTTTGCGCACAAGGTGTCGGCGGGCTATCTCAATCTTCTCTTCGGTGAGATATCCGCTGACCTCTATCAGCTCCATGCGGTCGAGCAGTGGTGCCGGTATGCTTGCAAGGTCGTTGGCTGTTGCAATGAACATCACTTTTGACAGGTCGTAGTCAATGTCAAGGAAGTTGTCATGAAATGTGGCATTCTGTTCGGGGTCCAATACTTCGAGCAGTGCCGATGACGGGTCGCCGTGGTTTGATATGCCGCCAACCTTATCAATCTCGTCAAGGATGAATACAGGGTTGTCGGTGCCGCTCTTCATGATGTTTTTTATTATACGGCCGGGCATTGCGCCTATGTATGTGCGTCTGTGTCCGCGTATCTCCGACTCGTCGTGAACACCGCCGAGCGACATGCGTACATATTTGCGTCCGAGTGCTTCGGCTATTGACTTTCCTAATGATGTCTTTCCCACTCCCGGAGGGCCGTAAAGACATATTATGGGCGACTTCATATCTCCTCGCAGTTTTATTACTGCAAGATGCTCAAGTATGCGCTCCTTGACCTTTTCAAGGCCGTAGTGGTCTCGGTCGAGTGTCTTCTGGGCATTTTTTATATCGAGATTGTCGTTGCTGCACTCGCCCCATGGCAGTCCTACAAATGTCTGCAGATAGTTCAGCTGTACATGGTAGTCGGGTGTCTGCGGATTGATTCGCTCGAGTTTTGATGCCTCCTTTTCGAATGTCTCGCGTGTAGCATCACTCCATTGCTTGTCTTTGGCTTTCTGCATCAGTTCATCAATGTCCTGTTTCTGTGCGCTGCCGCCTCCAAGCTCCTCTTGAATGTTCTTCATCTGTTGCTGAAGGAAGTACTCGCGCTGCTGCTGGTCAAGCTCCATGTGTGTACGCTGATGTATCTTCTGATTAAGTTTGGCGTATTCGAGTTCCTGAAATACAAGTGTAGCCAAATGATAAGTGCGGTCGACGTAATTATCCTCGCTCAGCAGGCTGTATTTTTCAGCCGCACTGCATCTGATGTTTGCCGACATGAAGTTGGTAAAAAGAAAATCGTTGTCAGAGATATTCATGACGTTGGCTGCCTCGTTGTGCATGTCATTCAGACGGAACAGATGCAATGAGTCGTCATACAATGATTTTAGAAGCGCCTTGAATTCGGGACTTTTCTCTTCGGGAGTGTTCTCTCCTCGCGGAGTTACTGTACCGGCAAGATAGGGGCGTCTCTGGTTTATATCGATAAGGTTTATTCTCTCTATTCCCAATAATACAACCGATGTGCTTCCGTCTGGGAGGTCCAGTACTTTTACAATTTTGGCACTTGTACCTATTGGACGAAGGTCCTCAAGTCTGGGGTCCTCTATGTCGGGTTGCTGTTGGCAGAATACAGCTATTGTCTCTTTTGTCTCATCAACGTCGCGTATTAGTCTGAGTGAACTTTCGCGTCCTACAGATACGCTTAGCATCGAAGATGGGAAAAGAACCATGTTCCTTAAAGGAAGAATAGGGAGTATTTGCTCGCCCTCTTCATTGCTTATTTTGTATTTATCGTAGTTCCCTAATTCGGCTACAACCGAGAAACCTCTGTTATTCATGTTGTTATTGCTGTATATGTAATTGTTAATTGTTCTATTTAATCGCAGTTAACTACAAAGGTACACATTTTTTGCCTATTGGCGTAACTTTAATATAATATTTTACTTAATTTAATAATGTATATTTCCCTTTTGCAGTTTGGTGTAAACTTTTTGTTGTCAGTTGCTGTTTCATGTTTTTAAAAATCGTACATTTGCAGTGCTGAATATATACGTGAAAAGTGAACAGGAGAAAAAGCATATTGTTTCTTATAAACCCCAAGTCGGGTGTGCAGAATAAACGTGGTCTGCCTAAACTGATAGAAAGAGAACTCGATAAAGAGAAATTTGATTTTTCTATAATGGAGACCAAGTATGTTGCACATGCATGCGAGCTCGCTTCAAAAGCAGCAGGGCAGGGTGTCGATATCGTTGTTGCGGTAGGTGGCGACGGTACTGTGAACGAGGTGGCACGTTCTCTTGTCGGCACTAAGAGTGCTTTGGGTATTATCCCATGTGGCTCGGGTAACGGATTGGCCCGTCATTTGGGCATTCCTATCGACGTAAAAAAATCGATAGCCTTCATCAATGTTGCCGAGATAACCGATGTCGATTATGGCAAAATAAATTCCCAGCCCTTCTTCTGTACTTGCGGTATCGGTTTCGATGCCCTTGTCAGCAACAGTTTTGCCAAGGGACGCCAGCGTGGTCCGTTGGGATATATGCATAATATGTTCATGGATTGGCTCAAGTACAAGCCCGAGGTGTATGAGATTGAAACCGAGACAAGTTCCGAGCTGCATAAGGCATTTCTCATAGCGTGTGGAAATGCTGCGCAATATGGTAACAATGCGTATATTGCACCGCGAGCATCTATGCGTGACGGACTGTTGAGTGTTACCATTCTTGAGCCTTTCTCGCCTTTGGATGTTCCATTGGTGCTCAGTGATATATTCGGTAGTAAGATTAACAGCAACAGCCATGTAAAGACTTTGGAGAGTCGTTGGATCAGGATAAAAAGAAAAAACGAAGGTGTGATCCATTTCGATGGTGAGCCCATGAATATGCCAGCCGAACTTTTTATAGAGATTATCCCTTCAGGGTTGAATGTGCTGGCTGCTCCCGGATGGGACGGCAAGAGTGCGCCCCAACCCATACATAAGCAAGTTATGGAATTGCTCAGCAGCTCATTGCCGGCGGTGGATGATATAAAGTTGACAGTAATGCCACAAATGCCATGGAATTCTGATAAAAGTGAAAAGAATAACCGGAAATTATTGTGA
>CAJGCJ010000096.1 GCA_904501775.1 uncultured Bacteroidaceae bacterium
CCTGCATATCACCGAGAGCAGCTGCACGCCTGAAGGCATCGGCAGCTGCAGCGCGACGATGCTGGCGATGATCTATGACACCTTTTATATTCAAGGCCCGAGGGTCGTTTGAGTATGGAGTCAAGGCAGCTCTCAAAGCATTATAATCGGGGTGCGGATTATTGGCAAGTTCTGCCACAACCCTATTCAATGCATCGGCACTACTGTCCGACAGATTATGATAATAGATACGAGTACAGCAGGCACCTCTATAATTGACCGAATTAGAATCGTTGCATAGCGCCGTATAATGTTTGCCACCATCATAGGAGCGCAGCAGAGCCATACGTTCCTTATTACTCTTCAGAGCCTGCATCTTTTTCACCAGTGAATCACTATGCTCAATGCCGCTATGGGTAAGGTCGGTATATATCATATGCCAATGCTTGCCACCGTCGGCAACTTCAAATAGTGAATCGGGAAGATTGGTATGTCGCTGCAGATGGTTACACAATGCAGCCGCACGTTTATAACCCAACTTGGGAACAATCTCGTCCCGCGCGTCGGGCGAGGTAAATCCGACGATCTGTACCGATTCAATATTTGCGCCACTGTCGTTTGAAAGCGATCTGAGCATCCCCACCAGACTGTCGATTACAGCAGCATTATTCCAGAAATCGGGGCTTAGATGCTGACTGTTCATTGCAAAATGTACACAATTGTCAGTTGCGGTAGGAAGATGTGCCTGCGCACCATCCAATACCTCATAAGCAGCCATACTATTTATATAAGGATTATCCATAGCCATTCTGTCGGCCAAAGTCATAGCCCTCCTTACCGGCTTACAGCTTAGAGCTACCGGTACCGGCAACACAATCTCAAGAGTATCGAGCGCACCGTACGAGCCGTCGGGAGATAAATATTCGCTATATATAACTGCCGTCAATGTATCCGACACCATATCCTCGGGCACAGCAAGCGTAAAGCTATTCATTCCGTCACTCATAAGCTCGGGTGTGTAGCCATACTGCTTAAAATACTTTTTTGCATAACGACGGCCCTGAAAACGGCGGACACTGTCATTCACGCACGTATCGGGACAGCATATCTGGCTTATCAGAATAAGTTCGTCATCCTTCGGCAGTTTTTCGATACGATAGTTCATAGTCACATACCAGCAACTGTCGCTGTGATGAACCTCATAACTTTCGGGAGCTACACCCTGCGCATACCCCTCGACAAACAACAGCATTGCTGTAATCAATAATAACCATTTTTTCATATTCATCCTTAATTTATATTGTATGCTGTATATGAAACAATCCAAGTAACATTCTGTTCAGCAATGAGTAGCCGCAAATAGAGAGATTATGATGATATTTGCACATAAGAGAGCCGCACCAAGAAAAAATATTTACCGTTTTACGAACGGTTTTCTTACACTTTTACCCGATAATGCAAAAAATGGTTGTATCTTCGCAAACATAAAATAAAAAAACTTAAACAAATGCTCACACTCGACAAGATATACCACGCATCGTATATACTCAAGGATGTTATAAGACGAACAGACCTTATAATAGCTCCACACATAAACCCGAAAGCAAATGTATTTCTGAAACCCGAGAACCTGCAGCTCACCGGCTCGTTCAAGGTTCGTGGTTCATACTACAAGATATCGCAGCTTTCGGCCGAAGAGAAGGCCAAAGGAGTAATCGCATGCTCGGCAGGAAACCATGCACAAGGCGTTGCATTGGCAGCCACAAAAAACGGCATACGCTCAATAATATGCCTTCCCGATTGTGCTCCCATTTCCAAAATAGAGGCAACGAAGAGCTATGGAGCTGAGATATGTCTTGTAGAGGGTGTTTATGACGATGCCTACCAACGTGCACTGAAGATGCGCGACGAGCATGGTTATACATTCATACACCCATTCGACGACATCGATGTCATTGCCGGACAGGGCACAATAGGCCTTGAACTGTTAGACCAGATGAAAGATCTTGATGCTGTCATAGTCCCTATCGGAGGTGGCGGATTGATTTCAGGTGTTGCTTTTGCCATCAAATCGCTAAACCCCAAGATAAAGGTATACGGTGTACAGTCAAGCGGTGCTCCCAGCATGGCAAACTCGATACATAACAACAAGATAGAGCGTCTTGGCAGCGTATCGACAATTGCCGACGGCATTGCAGTTAAAGAGCCCGGAGTAAACACATTCGAACTATGCAGTAAATATGTCGACGACATTGTGACCGTTACCGATGACGAGGTTGCAGCAGCCATACTGTCAATGATTGAACACAAAAAACTGATAGCCGAGGGCGCAGGAGCCGTATCTGTGGCAGCAGCAATGTTCAACAAAGTACCCATTGAAGGCAAGAATGTAGTATGTCTTGTTTCGGGTGGCAATATAGATGTAAACATACTCGACAGAGTCATCAAGCGCGGTCTGCTGACCTCGGGACGCACCTATATGCTGACATTGGAGCTTATCGACAAACCCGGAGAATTGCTGAACATATCGCGTATAATTGCCGAGAATGGCGGCAATGTAATAGCCGTACACCACGAACGTACAAACGCATCCATGGCAATAAACGGCTGTTTCCTGCGCATCAACATGGAAACACGAAATTTTGAGCAGATTGAGACAATCAAGAAAGCCTTGTTGGAGGCCGGTTACAGAATCTGCGACCACATGTAATAAATACAAACAATTTAAATATCTGAAATCATGATTAAAAAAGTTTACACAAGTGCAGCCCCCGAGGCAATCGGTCCCTATTCACAGGCAATCATCTGCGGTAATATGCTTTTCACATCGGGTCAAATTCCCATCAACCCTGCAAGCGGTGACGTTGACGCTGAAGATATCAACGGCCAGACCACACAGGTAATGAAGAACATCGCTGCCGTACTTGCCGAGGCAGGCACATCATTCGACAAAGTAATAAAGACAACCTGTTTCCTTAGCGACATGGCCAATTTCGCAGCATTCAATGCAATTTATGCCGAGTATTTCACAAGCAAGCCCGCACGTTCATGCGTTGCAGTGAAGACTCTGCCCAAGAATGTTCTTGTTGAAGTTGAAGTTATTGCTGAAATCTAAGAAATAATTTAATCAAACTCCAAAAATTAGCTTAAATACTTTGCCGATTCAAAAAAAAAATCTAATTTTGCAAGCTGAAAACGCAAAGTACTTTTTTGAGTAAACAATTAAATTATATATAACGATGAAAAGAACATTCCAGCCCTCAAACAGAAAGAGGAAGAACAAACACGGTTTCCGTGAGAGAATGGCCACAAAGAACGGCCGTCGCGTATTGTCATCTCGTCGCGCTAAGGGACGTAAGAAACTTACAGTATCTGACGAGTATGTAGGCAAGAGAAGAAAGTAATTACTTGCAAAAGAATATAAAAGGGGCAGCAAAAGTTTTGCTGCCCCTTTTATATTCTTCAAGTTCAAATAATGATTCCCTTCACACAGACTATTTATTCAGCAAGAAACGCATCAGAGAGCCCATCAACAGAGCACGCTGCTGCTCGTCAGCAATAGACTCGAACGGAAAGCTTGTAGATATGACACGATAGTTACCGGCGTAAGCCACACCTGCACTCTCTTTACTGCCGTCAAATACAAAAGAGACAAAAGAATTCTGTCCCACAGGAATCAGAATATCGGCACGCGTTACCGCATATGACGTCTCGTTCACACTACGCCATATCTTCATACGCAGATTGGAACCAAAGACAACATCATCGGAAGCATCACACGACGAACCGGCAAAATCGAACTTCAGAACATCGCGTATAAAACTTCTGTCGGTATCATTCTTCACCATGTCACTTGCAATATACGCTCCACTGACAAAAAGCCTGCCACCCTGCGAACAATACTCGCTTATAGCATGTTGCAAGGCACCGGAGAAGGTTTTATAAGCCCTGTTATAGCCCAACAGCGAACCCTTGCCACCCTGCTTCTCGGCACCCAATATCAAATCGACAGCATCATAACCGTTCAAGGAGAGATGACCATCGATAACAGCCTCGCTGCTACAAGACACAAAAGAGTAGCCGTTTGCAGCCAATGCCTTTCCATGCATATATGGATAATCAAAGCTATTCCCTGCAATCAGAACCGATTCGAAATCATTTCCGCTCAGACCCAGACCATTTTCATATCCTATATTAGCACGTTCAAAATCCAATTGGCGTCCACAATACTCGGGAGTAGCTATATATGCAACACCCGGATCTACATCCATTTCAAATCCGGCTTTGGAAGTGGTGTTCACAACCTCGGGAGCCGACAGACGATGAAAACCATTCACAATCATCACTCGTCCTTTCTCCTTTGAGGCCCTATAGGCTGTGAGTATCTCGGAAGGAAAGCTCTCGCCGCCATCATTGAGCGCAGCCACCTTAAAGCTATATTGCACATCCTTCACCAATGGAATCTCAACGGATGTCCCATCTATTATGCGTCCGTTATCAAAGCCACCATTGCCCACACGGGTATAGAGAATATATTTTTCGGCCTTTGCCGTAGGCTCGAGCACATCCTCTACAGGCTGCCAACTGAGCATAATGTTCTTTTTACCCTCAAATTGTATCGAGAAATCCTTCACGGGAAGAGGCTGAACGACATAATCGGTTCCGCGAAGAAACGATATCTGCTTGAGCAGAGCCTTATAGACAGCACGGGCAACGGTAAACTTGAAGTCGGGGTCGTGACCGTAGATCATATCCATAAAGTTCTGATGCGAGAGCGACTCAAAAATCATTGACGGGACAACCGGCAGTCTCGACTCGCTATAGCTCTTATCAATAATACCGCGGCAAGCCCACTTGATGCCATAACGGCTGTTTATATCATCCCTTACACTCTCGAGCACACTGCCCACGATATCCCTTGAAATATATCGCGACAGGCCTGTAGCCAGCGTATCGCCATTAAACTCGGTTGTAACAATACCGAGAGAGCCTATAAAAGCATCCTCGGCCGAATATCCTGCATCCGAGTGAAAACCGAAAGAGATCTCCAACGGCACACCCATGCCGGTAGTATCCGGATTAAATGGAGAGCCGCCCGACAAGTGGTTCAACGCATGCGAACGGCAATTTATATCATCATTATAGTCACGTTCACCCTCGCTTGGCGAATAGACCTCGTAGGGGAATCCGCTCCATTGCAGAGCATAGCGTGCACCCTCGAGATAACGCGGCATACCGCTTACCACAGCAACGCTGTCTCCACGCGCAACAACACCCATACCACCACCGAAACGCACCGCATCGGCTGTGACAACACCGTTGCTGCCACTTGCATTGTCAAGCATCACACCCTGCTGTCTGTCATTATCCTTACGGAAATCAAATGTACCAAGATAAACCCATGTTGCACCACCCATTCTCTGGTTAACTCTGAACTCGGTAACACCACCTGCATGAAGCACAGTATAGTGCGCATCGGGAACAGAATTACCATGTGACTGATAAGAGACATATACCGCATAACTACCATCAGCGGGTATTTCCGGGAACCATTTTGCTACAGCCGTCGCATTATCATAATCTCCGCTGGATGCCACCAAACGCGATGTTCCCTCCAGAAATGGATTCTCACCATCCACATAGAAGCCGTCACGCTGTTTAAATCCTGTTGAAGAGCCGCTCCACTTGATACCCTTTTCAGCCTCTTCGATATATGATTCGTCACTATCCCCCTCATCATTATCTACAATGACACTCAACGGCTGCCAGTCCCTTTCGCGCGGTGTATACATTACAGCACCTGCATTCTCCATCATAGGCAGCAGGAAAGGTACAACTATCGACTGCGTGAACAGATCCTCGGTTGTACAGTAAAGCGCCGGACGCTGCCATTGCCACATCTGTTTCTCGTTGGAAAATATTCGGCCATGACTTTGCCACAAGGCAATATGCCTGCCTTGAAGACCTTTAGCCGGAGTATATGGACGGGACTGGTTCAACACCCAAGGGGCGCCCTTATAGTCAACGCCATCGAGCATTCTGGCGTCGTCAATATTCTTTCTTTTACGGTATATATTGGGAATAAGTTTTTCAATAGGCTTTCGATGCGCAATAACCTCAATCTTGTATCGTCTATACTCCTTTGGCAGCAGTTTCTTGATATCGGAATATATAGTCTCGACCAGTTCGGGGGTAAACACCTGAACTGCAAAGTTGGAATTGGTATATACGGTTATTTTACGTTCGCGTTTATTCACCGCCACATTGTTACGTTTACGTTCAAGACGACAATTCTTCATTGAAAAATCATCATTCGTATACTCCATCAGATAGTTATCGATGGTACGTGTAAGAACTTTGTCGACACGTTGTGCCGACAAAGTAAACATACATAACAAACAGGCTACCAATGCCGTAAGCCGTTCTATGCGCATATTGCAAGTATATTATTCTCCCTGCAGTTTCTGGATATCGTCAAGAATAGCCTTTGCGTCCTCGTTGAAAGAGATACACAATGTATCAAAATATTTTCTTGCAGGAAGACCGGGCTCGGGATGATTGGCACGTGCAATATACTCTTTATTGAGAGCAAAGATGCGGTTGAACACATCTACCCACGCTTCGGCACCCGATTCCGAACCATACGATGCAAAAAATGCCTGAGTCGCCAACTGATCGGCTATATAAGTTATAACCTTCTTTAAATTTCTTCTGCTTGCCATAATAGTTATTGTTTTAATATTTACAACGTAAAGATAAGCTATATTTTGCAAACAAACAAGCATTAGCCCTCAACGAGAGAAAAAACATATAAAATTCATTTGCAACGTATAAAAAAAACGTTTATGCTTTTTAAATTCGCAAAAAAAAGCGAAATTTGCAGATAATAAGGACATTACTAACTACATTTAATAATAAAATTATGAAAATCAGCGCATTGCAAAAGGCAAGGGCAGCTTATCAGCCCAAGTTGCCTCAGGCACTTAAAGAGGTAGTAAAGGTTTGCGAAGGAGCAGCAACCGAGTCGGTAGCCGATCAGGAGGCCATCAAATCAATGTTCCCCAACACCTACGGTCTTCCCATCATCACATTCGAGAAGGGTGGCGAGGCAAAGGAGTACCCCGCAATCAATGTAGGTGTTATCCTTTCAGGTGGTCAGGCCCCCGGTGGACACAACGTCATCGCAGGTCTTTTCGACGGTGTCAAGAAATTGAATGCCGACAGCCGTCTCTATGGTTTCCTTATGGGTCCCGGCGGTTTGGTTGACCACAAATATATGGAGATTACAGCCGAGATTATGGACGAGTACCGCAACACAGGCGGTTTCGACATCATTGGTTCAGGCCGTACAAAGCTCGAGAAGACAGAGCAGTTCGACAAGGGCCTCGAGATTATCAAACAGCTCGACATCAAGGCATTGGTAATCATTGGCGGTGACGACTCAAACACCAACGCTTGCGTACTCGCCGAGTACTATGCAGCAAAGAACACAGGCGTTCAGGTTATCGGTTGTCCAAAGACTATCGACGGCGACTTGAAGA
>CAJGCJ010000097.1 GCA_904501775.1 uncultured Bacteroidaceae bacterium
AATGCACCTGTCATCACCTCATTATCTGAGGGGAGGAAATTACGCCCTTCAACAATGTCAATGCCCATTACTTGCAAGAAATTCCACGACACTGAATAAGCCTTGAATGTAGTGTGTTGCCCATCTTCGGTCTTGCGCGACCATTGCATATTACCGCCAGAAATAAACTCACCTTGTCCCCAAGCCACATCCATAATTTGTGGGTTTTGTTTTAGTTTATCCTCCAAGGTATTGCGCTTGGTGTAATCCATTGTAACTCCATCCTCCATTGTCCAACCATAAGTTGCTTCATATGGTATCTCCACAGTCAATATGTTCTCTTTGTTAAAACCCATATCACGCGAGAGCATATATTGATGTTGTCGGAAGATGAATAGTGAGCAGATAATGAGAGTAATAGAGATGACATATTGTATGCCTACAAGCGTATAGCGCAAGATACGACCGGACTTTGATGCCGAAAAATCACCCTTGATAACAAATGCCGGTGAGAACTTGGTAATATACCACGCAGGATAGAGCGATACCACCACACCGAGCAGTACAACACACAATGCCATTACACCTGCCAACGACCAATTCTCGTTAATAGCCACTGAGGTAGAGATATACTCTTTAAGTGGTGTATCGGCAAAGAGCACCACAATAACTGCTGCACCAAACAACGATACGAGAATCAAGCCTACGGTTTCAAAGAGGAAATTCAGGCGCAGTTTTGCAGTTGGAGCACCAAAGATTTTGTAGTTATTGACCGCGCAGATTCGGCTCGGTATCAACGCAAAGAAGAAGTTTACAAAGTTGATAAAAGAGATCACCAAAATCAGCACTGCAATAGCTATCAGTGTGTAAGTGGTAGTGCGGCTACCAGACATACCGACATTATGGGTATCTTCTGCGAAAAAGAGGTCGTTGATTGGCATTAGGCGTGGTTTAATACGCGAGATATTAACTTCTGTTTCCTCCTCGTTGAGTCCTCTCTTCTTGCAATAATCAAGAACATATTGATACATTCTTGCTTCTACCTCCTCTCGTGAAGCACCCTTTCTTAAAAGTACATAGTATGGAGTTCCCCAATTGTTCACCTCTTCAGGCTTTGCTTTTTCCATATAGCAAAATCCCTCCGACATAGCCATTGTAGATGGGCGTGAAAAGTCTTTGTAGATGCCTGCAACAGTAAATAGCAAATCACTCTCGGCATTTCTACCATAATGTAACTGCTCTCCCACTGTAATATTGCATCTATTCGCAACACTCTCTGTAATTATGATATCATACGCATTGTGATATAATTGCGGTCCTCCTGCAATAAATTCAAAAGGGAAAACATTTAATACCTCTGGCTCTGCAGAACCAAAATGGATGATAAAATTATCAATGGTGCCGTTACGTTTGATGGATACATCTCCAGAGTAATACATTGCATTCTCCAACTCATAAATAGAGCCAGAAGCTTCTATTTCAGGACATATGGCACACATTTCATCTGGAGTTTGACGATTCCACGAATAATCCCATGTGCCATCACCCATCCACGATGGGTGCTCCAAGCGATAGATGCGTTCCGAGTTTTTGATAACTCGGTTGTACGATAGGTCAAACTTTACCTGCACAGCAATAAGATAGACCGCTGCAAAGGCTACTGCCATACCAACAATGTTCAGCACCGACGATGTGGTGTAACGGCGAAGCAGGGTTATAAAATTTCTGATATACATAGTTTTTCTGTTTTTTTTAGTGAGGTTGCGGAATTTAGTGAAATTAGGGATTATCTTTAAACTATTTAAACTCCCTAAAATCATTAACTTCTCTATTTGTTCAAAATCAAAACTTCATTTTCGCCAAACTTATCATACGATGAGGTGATAACCTTCTCTCCGGGTTGTAGGCCCTCGATAACCTCGTAATACTGCGGATTTTGGCGGCCGATGCGAATCTCACGGCGGTAGGCCTTCTCGCCCGAGGCATCGACCACATATATCCACTTGCCGCCCGTTGCCTGATAGAACGAGCCACGAGGAATTAGGATAGCCTCGGCAGCCTCGCCAAGTTGCAAGTTGAGGTAGTAGGTCTGACCGCTACGGATATTCTCGGGCGCAGCACCCGTAAAACGGAAGTCGGCCTTAAACTGTCCGTTGCGCACCTCGGGATATACCTTGCGTAGTTGCATCTCATACTCGGTGTCCTGACGCTCGAACGAAGCTGTAAGACCTGTTGTGACGCGGTCGATATAATGCTCGTCTACTTGTGCCTGTACCTTGTATGTGGATAGATTATTTACCTGTCCTATGTTTGCGCCCTGTGTGAGCGACTGTCCCAATACAGCATCCAACATACCTACTTCGCCGTCAACGGGGGCTTTTACATTCAGGTTATCTACCCGTTGGCGAATCAGTTCCATGTTGCGTTGCATAGAAAACAGGCTCTCTTCCATCTGTGCCACTTGTGAGGTGCGGTAGAGTGAATCTTGTCGTTGACGCTCCAATACAAGTTGGCGCTTGTTTATTGCAAGGTCGTAATCCTCCTTCGAGCGAAGATACTCTTCGCGAGCCAGTAGATTGTCGTTGTGAAGGCTTTCGTTCTGTTCAAAGGTACGTTTTAGGCGTGAGACTTCCAAATCGAGCTGTAATTTCTCCTGTTTGAGTGCCAAACGCTCCTGTTCCATTGAAATCATGGTGTTGCGCAGTATGTTCTGCTTTTCGGCAAGGTCGGCTTCGGATTGTAGAATCTGCATCGATAGTGAGTTGTTCGACATCTCAATGATAACATCGCCCCGTTTTACTTGTGTTCCCTCTTCGGCAACGATGCGCTCAACGACTCCCGACTCAAGAGGGGTTAGCTGGACTGTCACCATTGGCTGTACGGTGCCGGTGAGTCGTATGTAATCGTTGAATTCACCGTGTTCTACATTGGAGATGTTCACAAGCTGTGCATCAACGCGCAGCGTAGAGGTGTTGTCGCGTAATGTCAGCCAGATGATAAAGAGCAGTAATGTCGCTCCCAATGCCCAGGGAATGTTCTTTTTGCAGAACAGGGCTTTTATCCCTTTTTTCTTTTCAATTTTTATATCCATTGTATCTCTCTTTTGTTTATTCTCTGATTATCGGTTTTCCGCTATAGTAATCGACCATGCGCTGTTTTATTATGTGTTGAAGACGTGCTTTCAGTCTTTCGGCTTTTGCTTGTAACAGTGTGGTTGATGCCGTCTGCAATTCGAGTGCCGAGATAAGCCCTTTCTCGAATTTTTTTGTTGCACCGTCATAAACGAGTTGTGCTGCATTTACTTTTTTATCTCCTTGTTGATATAGTTTTTTTGTGTTATGCATCTGTTGCCATGTCTCGCACACCTCACTCTCTACGGCGCGCTCTGTTGCTGTCTGTGCGAATTGTGCACTGCGCCACGCATTTTTGGCTTTGCGATACGAGGAGTAACGTCCAAGTCCTGTGAATATCGGTATCGACAGCGACAGCTGTATGTAGGCTCCTCTGTTGTTCCTGAATTGTGTGCTGAATGGGTCGTATGCCGACTTGTTATCAAAGTCTATGAAATAGTTTGTGTTGTAGCCTCCGTACAGATAGAGTGATGGAATAAATGCTCCCTGCGCCCTCTTTAGCTGCAGACGCTTTATCTCGGTTGCCTGTTTTGCGACTGCTATGCGCGGATTGTATAGCAGCGAGTATTCGATTAGTTCTTCTTTAGAGTGTGTGTTTATGCTCGGTTCCAATTGAATGTCGGTTACAATATTAAGTTCCTCATCCTGCGGATAGTTCATAGTTTCGCGCAATTTGATGTATGCAAGGTCGAGGTTGTTCTCTTCGGTCAAAAGCAGATATTCGTAGTTTGCTGTTTGTGACTCGATTTCGGCAACATCGGCTGCACTCTTCAGTCCTAATCCATATTGCTGCCGGGTGAGCTGAAGGGTGTTCTGTGATGACTCCAGATGTAGACGTGCTATCTCTACTGCTTCTTTGTAATATACGACATCCATGTATGCCGACATTGTCTCCATTGCTGTCTCGTCACTTGCAATCTCACTCTCCATCGCTCCCAAACTGCGTGCTACTTTTGCTGCACGTATTGTGTTTATGTTCTGCAGACCGTCGAAGAGTGTCATGGATGCCGACAGACTGTATGAGTTGCTGAAGGTGGTGACGTTGGTGTAGTTGTTTGTGGCCGGGTCAATGGAGCGTCCGAAATTTGTTGCACCGCCCACTGATGCGCTTATTGAGGGAAAGAACGAGCCAAAGGATTCAATATAATCGCTCCTGCTGTCGTCGGCAGCGAGTCTTTTCTCATTTACAGCGGTAGAGTGCTCGACTGCATAGCGCATACAATCGTCAAGAGTGAGCGATTGAGCGAGTGTCGAGGTTGATAGTGTCAAAAAAATAGACACATTTAATAATGAATAGTGTTTTCTCATATTTTTAGTTCGTTTCTGCAATGATATATGCCAAAAGCGTGCCAAAAAGTATAATATATTTAAAATCAATAATATATATGTAATGAACTATTTTTTTGCGTGTCAAAAAAATAGACAAGTGGTATATAAAATTTTTACACGAACGAGTTTTGATATAAATTTGCCGTATAAAATAGTAATGTGTAATATGGTAAAGACCGGACGACTTCTTATCGTAGATGACAACTGTAATATCCTTTCTGCTGTAAAATTGCTGGCTGGTAAACTGTTTGAGGATGTTATAACGTTATCTTCACCTAATACTCTTATATCTACTATTCAAAGGAGCGCCCCCAATGTGGTGCTTCTCGATATGAATTTCTATGCCGGCATAAACACCGGCAATGAGGGAATATACTGGCTCAAAGAGATTCAGACGAAATTCCCCGATGTTAAGGTGGTACTGTTTACTGCTTATGCTGATATAGAACTGGCAGTGCGTGCCATGAAAGAGGGTGCTTTTGATTTTGTGGTGAAGCCGTGGGATAATGAAAAGATGTTGTCTACATTGCAGAATGCTTATAGGGCAACCAAACAAAAGGGAAAAAAGGGCTCCGTCAAGCAGGTTGCGCCTGTCGAGGTTGCTGCGCCTATGTTCTGGGGCGACAGTGCCGAGATGAGGCACATAAAAAGTATTGTAGAGCGTGTGGCAATAACAGATGCCAATATCCTTATTACAGGTGAGAACGGTACTGGAAAAGAGGTTCTTGCACGCGAGATACATTCCCGCTCGGCTCGTTGCACAAAACCTATGGTCTCTTTGGATATGGGCGCAATACCCGAGATGTTGTTCGAGAGCGAACTCTTCGGACACACCAAAGGTGCCTTCACTGATGCACATTCCAATCGCGAGGGTAAACTCGAAACAGCCTGCGGGTCGACGTTGTTCATGGACGAGATTGGTAATCTTCCATTGCAGATGCAGTCTAAAATGCTCTCGGCATTGCAGAACCGCACTATCACACGTCTTGGCTCAAACGATGTAATTCCAATAGATATCCGTCTTATATCGGCTACCAACAGCAACCTGCATGATGCTGTACAAAGCGGTACGTTCCGTCAAGACTTACTCTTCCGTATAAATACCATTCATATACGTATTCCACCTTTGCGCAATCGTCGCGAGGATATTATTCCGTTGGCTAATCTCTTTATTGAACGGTATGGCTCAAAGTATGGCAAAACCGGTATTACTCTTTCGGCAGACGCTGCAGAAAGACTGAAATTGCATGTGTGGGAGGGTAAT
This sequence comes from uncultured Bacteroidaceae bacterium, assembly GCA_904501775.1. GTDB lineage: Bacteria > Bacteroidota > Bacteroidia > Bacteroidales > Bacteroidaceae > HGM04593. The sequence continues at coordinate 5,704 of CAJGCJ010000097.1, forward strand.
ATCCGCGAATTACAGAATACAATAGAGAAGGCTGTAATTATGTGCGAGGGTGATATCATAAAACCGCATCTGCTCGAGATTGATATATGCCGGCACTCTTTTGCCGAGACACAAACCCTTGAAGAGATGGAGCGACAGACTATTGCCAATGCCATTGTTGTGTGCAACGGAAACTTGTCTATGGTTGCACAGCAGCTGGGAATTACAAGACAGACATTATATAATAAGATTAAACGTTACGGATTGTGAAACAGAAGTTGATTCCATTGGGTGAGATTATGCTCTATGTGTCGAGCATTATTCTCATGACTGCATTGATGTGTTATCTGTGGCATAACGCATATCACAAATATATGTTGCTTCCTTTTTTAGTTCTTGTAATATGTCTGTTCCGTCTGTTTGCATTGTATGGCGGTATACTGAAGAAACTTAATTTTGTCTTCAGTGCTGTACAGAATGATGATTACTCGTTCCGCTTTGCCGAGGATAAGAAGATTACAAGGCATGCGATGGTCAATTATACTCTTAATCGTATAAAAGAGATAATGGATGATGTGAAAGATAGGATGCGCGAGAAAGAGAGGTGCTTCCAGCTCATCATGGAGTGTGTGAATACGGGTATTGTTACCATAATGGAGAATGGAACGGTGGTTCAAACGAATTCCGCAGCATTGCAAATCATGGGGATAGAGTGTTTGACACATATCGATCAGTTGCGTACCTTGAGCGATGATTTATATAATGCCATAGAAGGAATACGTCCCCAACAACAGCGGACAGTACGATACACAACTGGTATTGATGAGAAGAGTATTCTTGTGGGTTGTTCGTCGATGGAATTTGATGGTCGCAGAATGCGCGTGATATCTATTGATAATATACGCGAAGAACTGGATAGCAAAGAACTTGAATCGTGGGAGAAACTGACGCGTATTCTTACGCACGAGATTATGAACTCGCTTGCCCCCGTAACATCAATAAGCCATTCGCTGATATCCTCAGAGAATGATGATCTCACCATACAACGTGGCTTGGAGACTATACATTCGACATCGGAGTCGCTAATGCGTTTTGTCGACTCTTTCCGCTCGGTAACACGAATACCTACACCACAGAAATCCCTGTTTCATCTCTCGGACTTGCTTACAGAAACTTTTGCATTGATATCGTGTGATGACGTGGATATAGTGTTGGATATAGAACCGGTAAATACAATGTTGTATGCCGACCGTACGCTTATGTCGCAGGTGTTTGTCAATCTGTTGAAGAATGCCAAAGAGGCTCTGATCAAGAGTGAATGCAATGAACGACAGATAAGAATATCGTCAAGGATTGATGCAGAGGAGAGAATACATATTGAGATTACGAATAACGGTGCTGCAATACCGGCCGAAGCTGTAGAGAATATATTTACCCCATTCTTCACCACCAAGATAGACGGCTCGGGTATCGGCCTTGCCGTCTCACGCCAAATCCTCCGCCTCCACGGCGGCTCTTTGCGCCTAAAACACAACTGCGAAGGCAGGGTGACCTTTGCCATTGTCGTAGAGTAACAGAGCAAGAACAAGAAATAAAGAAATGTATATGAAAACATGTATTAAGTATTCACTAATCGTAGTGTTAAGCATTCTAACTCTTTTAGGTTTAACCGTTTTATTATCCAGAACTATATTTAAAGATAAATTGATTGAATATGCAATCAAGCTTAATCAGAGTGAGCAGAAACAGATTAAATCTTATTATGTATCAGAAA
>CAJGCJ010000098.1 GCA_904501775.1 uncultured Bacteroidaceae bacterium
AAGCTCGCACTCAAGCAACTGTAATACTATGAATATACGTCTGTTCATAACGGCAATGGCACTCTGCGCAAACATTATGATTATGTTTGCGCAGAACAGCAATAGTGCCCGGACAGACAGTATAACTGCGCGTTACCCGGTATCGCAAATAGTAAAGGAGGGCATCGAATACAGCAACAGGCATCCGATGGACCTTCGCGCTCCTTCGAACATTATAAGCGACACGATATACAACGATGCCGACAGCAGCTACACAATAAGGACAATGCTAAGCGACAGCACACTGTTGGGAACACCCATAATGCTGAAGCAGAGCGAATATGCACAATGGCATCTGGGACAGTCGATGATGCGATATTTCCGCAACAGGAACAAGAAGGAATTCGAAGAATCGCAAAGCAAGTCGATGTTCGATTTCACCGACATGCACTTCGATTTGGGCCCTGCCGAGAAGATTTTCGGCCCGGGCGGTGTGCGCATAAAGACTCAGGGAAGTGCCGAGATGAAGATAGGTTATTCTATGCAGACGATAGATAACCCCTCACTGCCCGAGCGCAGCCGAAAGACAAGCAGTTTCGACTTTGATGAAAAGATAAACCTGAATGTGCGTGGAAGCGTAGGTGACAAGATGAAACTCGATTTCAACTATAACACCGAGGCTACATTCAGCTACGATGCACAAAAGCTGAACCTGAAATATGAAGGCAAGGAGGACGAGGTTATAAAACTGCTCGAAGCAGGAAATGTTTCGTTCAACCCCGGCACCAAGCTTATCAAAGGAGCGACATCGCTTTTCGGTATACGCACCGACCTGCAGTTCGGCAAGCTTGAGCTGCAAGCGGTAATATCGCAAAAGAAATCGAGCAGCACCACCGTAAGTTCAAAGGGCGGAACACAGCTCACCACTTATGAGCTGGAGATAACCAACTACGACGAGAACCGACACTTCTTCCTGAGCCACTACTTCCGCGACAACTACGACCGTTCGATGGCACAGTTGCCGACCATTCTTTCGGGAATAACCATCAACCGTGTCGAGGTGTGGGTAACAAACAAAACAAGCGACTACACCAACCCGCGTAACATCGTAGCCTTTACCGATATAGGTGAGAGCCGACGCATCAGCAACGGGCGCTGGCAGGCAACAGGCGGCAGTTCACTGCCGCACAACAACAGCAACAACCTGTATGCTGCAATGAACAGCACATATAGTGCCATTCGCGACATAGACCAAGTAAACAACACACTGAACGGAGCTGACGGCATAAACGGCGGACTCGACTACGAAAAACTATCTAACGCGCGCCTGCTCCCTGCTTCGGAGTACACCATAAACCACGCCCTCGGATATATCTCGCTTAAAAACACCTTGCGTGCCGATGAGGTGCTGGCCATTGCCTACGAATATACCTACGGTGGACAGACATATCAGGTGGGAGAGTTCTCGAGCGACCAGAAAGAGTCGACCCGTACACTCTTTGTAAAACTGCTAAAGCCCAATGCATGCTCACCGCAGAACGGCTGTTGGGACCTTATGATGAAGAACGTCTACTCACTGGGCACACGCAGCCTCAACGGCAATGAGTTCAAGCTCGATATCTATTATGCAAGCGACAGCTTGGGTACAAACATCACATACCTGCCCGAGGCCAATCTGAAAGGCACACCGATACTGCGTCTTCTGAACCTCGACCGACTCGATACCAACAACACGAAGGTTGCCCCCAACGGCAGGTTCGACTTTATACAGGGATATACCGTTGACACATCTACCGGACGAATATTCTTCCCCTCGGTAGAGCCTTTCGGCAGCTACCTTAGAGAGAAGATTGGTGACGATGCCATTGCCGACAAATATGTATTCGAAGAACTTTACGACTCGACAAAGACTGTTGCCAAACAGATTGCCGAGAAAGACAAGTTCTACCTCATCGGAGAGTACTCGGGCTCATCGAACAATGTCATACAGACAGGTTCTACAAACATTCCGCGTGGCTCGGTGGTTGTAACTGCCGGTGGTGTGACGCTTATCGAGAATGTCGACTATCAGGTTGACTACTCGTCGGGTATAATAACCATTCTCAACCAGAATATAATAGATGCCGGAACAAATGTAAACGTATCACTCGAGAGCAATACCCTCTTCAGCATGCAAAGAAAGACCGTGCTGGGACTGAACTGGAAATACAACTTCTCGAACGAACTGAACTTTGGCGGTACATTCATGACACTGAGCGAGAAACCGCTTACATCAAAGGTAGACATGGGCTCGGAGCCTTTGAAGAATACAATCTGGGGATTCAACATGGCATGGAAGAAGGAGAGCCAATGGCTCACTAACATGCTCGACCGACTGCCGATGATAAGCTGTACCGCACCATCGATGATTGACTTCAGCGCCGAGTTTGCCCGCCTCGATGCAGGCACATCGAGCGAGGTACAGAGCCAAGCATCGTATATCGACGACTTCGAGAGCACCGAGAACGGACTCGACCTTACAACGGCATCGGCTTGGGTGCTTGCATCACTGCCCACCGGAATGCAATACAGCAACCTGACGAACGACATACGCACAGGATACAATCGCGCACGACTGAGCTGGTACACTATAGACCCGTTATTCACACGCCGCAGTTCGTCACTCACACCGTCGCACATCAAGAGCGACCTTGAACAGCTTTCGAACCACTATGTGCGCGAAGTGTACGAGCGCGAGCTATATCCCAACAAGGAATCGACCTATGGCGAGTCATCGACACTGTCGCTGCTCAACCTCACATACTATCCCGACGAGAGAGGACCGTACAACCTTGACACCGACCTCAACTTCGACGGTAAGCTCAACGCACCCGAAAAGCGTTGGGGAGGTATCACACGCCAGTTGAGTACAACCGATTTCGAGACATCAAACATACAGTATATCGAATTCTGGATGCTCGATCCATTCATCTACGAACAGGCAGGAATGGGCGGTGACCTGTATCTGAACCTTGGCGAGGTATCGGAGGATATTCTGAAGGACGGAAAGAAATTCTTCGAGAACGGATTGCCGGCAAACGGCAACACATACACATACGAGGAGAGCTCATTCGGTCATGTACCGACAACATCGAGCCTTGTATATGCCTTTGACAACAATGCAGGCAGCCGTGGACAGCAGGATGTGGGATTGAACGGACTCAGCAGCGAAAACGAGGCACAGTTCAAGGTATATGCCGATTATCTGAGCGCCATCAAGGGACATGTGCGTCAGGAGGTATATGACAGCATTGCTGCCGACCCCGCCGGAGACGACTACCACTATTTCCGTGGAGCCGACTACGATGCATTGGAAAAGAGTATCATAGAGCGATACAAATATTTCAACAACAGCGAGGGCAACTCTCCTGCATCATCGGACAACGAGAGCTACAACAGCGCAGCCAAGACTACGCCCGACATCGAGGATGTGAATCAGGACTTCACAATGGATGAATATGAGAATTTCTTCCAGTATCACATATCGTTGCGCCCCGAAGATATGCAGGTAGGACGGAACTACATATCGGACAAGCGTTCGGTATCGACCAAGCTGCGCAACGGAAACACCGAGACTGTCGACTGGTATAAATTCCGTATTCCCATAAACGACTACGAGAAGGTTGTAGGTACAATACGCGACTTCACCTCGATACGTTTCATGCGTATGTATATGACCTCGTTCCAGCGCCCCATCACACTGCGCTTTGCGACACTGCAGCTTGTGCGTGGCGACTGGCGACCCTACCAGCAGGCCATAGCATCGGTAAACAACACTTCTCCTTCTATAACAGGTGACTTTACAATGTCGGCTGTAAACATCGAGGAGCATGGCGACCGCCAACCGGTGAACTATGTGCTACCCCCGGGAATATCACGCGTACTCGACCCCGAACAGCCACAGCTGCGTCAGAACAACGAGCAGGCACTGTCGCTGCAGGTAAACAACCTTGGCAGCAAGGAGTCGCGTGCCGTATACAAGAAGAGCAACCTTGACATACGCCAATATGAGCGCATACAGCTGTATGTACACGCCGAGGCTCCCGAGATTGATGCCACATCACTTGCCAACAACGAGATATCGGTATTCGTACGACTTGGCTCGGACTACAAGAGCAACTACTACGAGTATGAGGTGCCTCTTACCCTGACTCCCCATGGCTCATACGACAAATACAGCAACACAGGAGCCATTGCAGTGTGGCCTACCGAAAACATGGTGGATATTCCGCTCGACAAACTGAAGAACATAAAGACACGACGCAACACACTGCGCAACACCGGCGCATCAAACGTAAGCAACACAACAATATACAGCGAATACGACAACGACATTCCCAAGAACCGAATAAGCATTGTCGGCACACCCACATTGGGGCAGATCAAGGTGATGATGATAGGTATACGCAACAACACCAGCAATGCAAAGTCGGCTATCGTGTGGATTAATGAGATGCGCCTGTTGGGATTCGAGAACAAGAGCGGATGGGCTGCACAAGGCGACCTTAACATCAAGCTGTCGGACATCGGTAGCTTTGCAGCACAGGGTAGAATGGAGACTGCCGGCTTCGGTGGCCTTGAGGACAAGCTGGCATCGCGCCGCAAGGACGACTACTACAAATATTCGCTTACCGGCTCAATAGACTTGGGCCGCATACTGCCCAAGCAGGCAAAGCTCACGCTACCCACATACTACTCGTACAGCGAGGAGGTGACAGCACCCCTTTACAGCCCGTTTGACAGCGACCTGTTGCTTGACGATGTACTCGACAGCTACACAGGGCATGCACGCGACTCGATAAAGAACATATCCGAGGTGCGTAGCACAACGCGCAACTTCTCGCTCAGCAATGCCAAACTGAACATTGCCAGCGCAACTCCCATGCCCTATGACCCGGCAAACCTCAGTTTCAGTTTCTCGTATGCAAGCACCGACAACAGCGGAAGCACAGTAGAGTGGGAGCACAGGCTCAACTGGAAAGCATCTATTGCATACAACTATGCAAGCCCCATAAAAACCATAAAGCCATTCGAGAAGATAAAGAACAAATCAAAGTGGTTGAAGATTGTCAAGGATTTCGGCATAAACCCATTGCCACAGACACTCACCTTCAACACCAACATGACACGCAACTACCACGAGCTTCAGACACGCGACATAAACAACCTGTCGGGCAAGAGCGAAATACCGCTTAACTTCTCGCAGCAATTCTATTGGGACCGTTCATTCTCAATAAAATGGGACCCCACCACCAATCTGCGCATGAACCTCACAACAGGAACAAATGCCGAGATTGAAGAGCCCTATCTCCCTGTGAACAAGAAACGCTACCCCAACGAATACGAGATTTGGAAAGACTCGGTAAAAATGAGCATCAGCAGCATGGGACGCCCATTGACATACCAGCAGAATTTCTCGGCATCGTACAACCTGCCGCTGAACAAACTGCCAATATTCGAGTGGGTAAGTTCGGTTGAGGGTAAATTCACATCATCATACAACTGGGCACGCGGAAACAGCATATCGGGAAGAAACTACGGTAATGACATTGCCAACAGACGCAACCTTAACCTGTCGGGCAGTTTCCAGTTCGAGAAACTGTACAACCTGATACCATACCTCGAAGAGACCAACAAGAGGTTTGCAAGCAAGAAAAACACAGGCAAGAAGAGCCCTGCAAAGAACAAGAGGGATGCCAAGAAGAAAAAGGCAAAGCCTTTCACAAAGGAGATACAGCTATACGAGGACAGCACACTCACCGTTAAGCATAATCTGAAAAGCAAGAAGTTCACACTTACTGCACGCACTAAAAAAGGCAAGCCCTACAAGCTGAAATACAAGATAGTTGACGACAACAGCATACAGATAAAGAGCAAGGACAGCACCGCAATAAAAATAACCATCACTCCCAAGGAGAAGGGCGAGATGTCGACCTTTGCAAAGAACATGCAGTACCCTGCACGTTTCCTGATGATGTTGCGCAGCGCATCCATAAGCTATACGAATTCGTACGCCATGTCGTTGCCGGGATTCATGCCCGAGGTAGGCGATATCTTCGGACAAAAGAACCTTAACGGACTGTATGCACCCGGACTCGACTTTGCATTCGGCCTCACCGGCGACAGCTATCTGCACCATGCACACAAGCGCGGATGGCTGCTCAAGAACGACAGCGTATCGGTTCAGGCATCGAGCAACACTGCCGAGGACCTTCAGGTAAAGGTTGTTCTTGAACCCGTAACCGACCTCAAGATAGACCTTAACGCAAGCTGGACACGCAACAACAGCCGTAACATACAGTTCATGTACGACGGAATGCCCTCGACCGAGACCGGCGGTTTCTCAATGACAACCATCACCATAGGCAACTCTTTTGGCGGTGGTAATGCCGACAACAACTACAAGTCGAGCGCTTATGACAAATTCCTGAGTAACCTTGAGACTGTGCGCCAACGAATAGAGAGCAGATATGCCAACAGCATGTATCCTGCAGGCAGCAGCCTTGCCGGACAGCCCTACGACCCGGCCAACGGCGGCGTCGACAAATACTCGGCCGATGTTATGATACCGGCCTTCTACAGCGCATATACAGGCAAGGATGCAGGCAGCAGCATACTCGACATATTCCCTTCGTTCCTGCGCATGCTGCCCAACTGGAAAGTGAAATATTCGGGCTTGTCGAAACTCGATTTCTTCAAGAAACATTTCAAGAGCGTGAATATCGAACATGGCTACAAGAGTATATATGCGGTAGGTTCATACAGCACCTACGCCACATACATGGAGTACACCAACGGCATAGGATTCGTAAACAGCACCACTACAGGATTGCCTGTGCCAAGCAGCAGATACAATGTAGGCTCGGTGTCAATAAACGAGTCATTCAGCCCGCTTATCGGTGTCAATGTAACCACACTCAACAATGTTACCATAGGTACAAAATATATCAAGTCGCGTGTACTTAACCTGAGCCTCACATCCATTCAGATGGTCGAGACCTACTCCGACGAGATTGCAGTGAACCTTGGATACAAGATTATCGGTCTGAAACTCTTTGGAGGCGGAAAGAAGGTAAGCAGCAAGAAGAACTCTGTAAGCAACGACCTGAACATGCGTGCCGACTTCTCGTACAAGAACATGAGTTCGCTTGCACGCAGCATCGACACAGGAACAACACAGGCAACAAGCGGGACAAAGTCGTTCAACTACTCGTTCTCGGCCGATTACACATATAGCAAGATGCTTACCATCAGCTGCTATTTCGACCGCCAGCAGACAATTCCGTTGATATCGGCAAGTTCGTACCCCACAACAACAACCGATTTCGGTGTCAGTCTGAAATTCTCCTTGACACGATAAACAGAGAGTATCAATACAAAGAGTTGTGGCCGGGAACCCCCGG
>CAJGCJ010000099.1 GCA_904501775.1 uncultured Bacteroidaceae bacterium
CTTACACTCATTCTGCTCTCGAATGTGCTGCATTATTTAAAATTACATTGCATCGCAATTCTAATTAAAAATGATGCTTCGGATTTGCAATCCGAAGCGATATGAGTTGGGGAATTTGTTCAAACAAATCGATGACACAAGCAGCAGTCAGTCACGCGAAGTACGGACGTAGTTCGTATCGCGTGGGATGCGATTAGCTTGTGTCGTCAAAACATATCCGCTGCATCGCTAACAGCTATTAGACGTTTATTTATTGTTTCGGCTTACAAACCCTTACACTCGTTTTGCATCATCTACGCAATACAGTCATATACCTTAATATATACAAGAATGAGGAGAGTTTATGCTCTCCTCATTATTATGGTATGTTATTTGTCAACTACTTGACAAGCATCTTCTTGCCGTTGATGATGTAGATACCGGGTGTGGTGATGTCCTGTAACTTGCGTCCGGTGAGGTCGTAGATGCCTTGCACTGTGTTGTCGCAGTCGGTATATATATCGTCAATGCCGGTGGGGTTCTCGGTGATTATCTTCTCTAGCACCCAAAGCGAGGCCTTGTTGCTGTTGCCGATGTTTACTGCGCCTGCCTTCTCGTTGTTCCAATAGCTGCTGCCGTTGTAAACCTTGAATGCGTAGTTTGCTTCGTCTACTGCAAGGGTGTAGCCCTTCTGACTTGCCGATAGCTGCAGTGTGTTGTTGATGATCGAGTTGTAGAGGTATGTGCCTGTCTCGGCATTGAGTATGTAGTACTCGTTATCCTTGCCTGTAGACTCGAATGCCCACCAGTAGGCTCTGTTGTTCTCGATGTCGTTAAGCGCCTCGAGTGTCACTTTGCCGTTTACTGCACCGCAATATTCGTTCTTGCCCTTGCTCTTTATGAAGTACCATGTGTACTCGCTCTCGGTTGATACAATAGGGTAGCGGGGTGCTACAAGGTATTTGCAGTCTACTGCAGCAAGCGCGTTCTTGAGTGCCTTGATTGTTTTGGTGTGGTCGATGATGCTCTCGTCGGCAAGTTGCTCCTTGGCGTCGTTGCGTGTGTTGTAGAGTGTCAATAACAGGTCCGAAAGCTCGCTGTTGCTTACTATGGTGCTGTCGGCATATACACCTTCTTTGAGTGTTACCTGATTCTCGCTGGTCTGCTCCTCGTCTATTGTGAGTTCAAGCACACCGTTTGCCTTGCCTATAAGGGCTCTCAGCTTGCCTCTTTCGTATTCGAGTGCTTCCTGCTGTCCTTCAACGGTTATGAGGCGCCAGAAGCCTTTGGTGTCCGACTCGTCGATGCTGCCGTTGTCCTTACCATGTGCTGCGCCATTGGCGTTGTCGAGGTATATTGCACTGTCCTCGGTGGTGCCGTCGCTGTTGGGGTTGTGGGCTATGAGCTTGAAGTTACCCAGAAAGTGGTGGGCAACGGTAAAACGTACCTTTGATGTGGTTGAGAGGATGCCGTTCATGTTGTTCTTTATGGATGACAGGTAGTAACCTTTTTTGTTCATAAGGTAGTACTCGTCAGTTATTCCGGTGCTGATGAAGGTCCACATGTTATCCTCGGTGTTGTCGCTGCTCTCAGAGATTGCCAACTCGCCGTTGCTGCTTGTGAGGCGGTATTTCTTGGCATATCCGCTGGTGATGCTGTAGTAGGCCTTCTCCTTGATGCAAAGGTATGAATCGCTGTTGGTTGTGAGGTTGGTGTACTCGGCTTCGAGCAGCATGCTCCATTTGCCATAGCTGTGAACGCTCTGGTCTTTGTTGATGTAGGCTGTGCGTGCCTCGTTGTAAAGGCTCTTGATGCTGTTGATGTTCTCGCTGAAGTAGTAACCTGTCTCGCTGCCATCCTTGACTACGATGTCGAGGATATTTGTTACCTTGGTGATTGATGCTGCAAGGGCTGCACGCTGCTCTTCCTCGGTGCCGGCCTCGGCTGCCGAAAGAAGTTCTACCTTGCTGCCGTCGGCCTGAACGGCATAGATCTTCAGTTTTGAAGAGTCTACTGTGCGGGGTACATTTACGCTAAGGTTGTTTGTGAATGCAACAAGTTGCTCATCCTTGTATACGATGAATCCTATTGCTCCCTTGGCACCGGCCTTGCGGTTGATGTTTATGATAGATACGCCCTTGCCGTTGCTGTCCTTGCCGTTCTCGATGTCGTAGTAGTAGCCCTGTGCTTTTACCGATGAGTTGATGCAGTCGGTGTACATACCTACCTTCGCATTCTTGCCGCTTGCTGTCTCGGGGTCCCAATAGCTGCGCTTGGTCTTTCCGTCGTGGCTGTATGTTGTCTCTGCAACGCAGTCGTTGATGAACAGGGGTGCAAGGTTCTCTTTGTAACCCTTTGCCTTTACCCATGCGATGGCTGCATCTATTTCGTCCTGTGTCTGTGTGTAGTAGCTGTTAGAGTAGTCGCCTCTGAGTTCCTTGTTCATGGTTACGAAGAATCCGTGTGCGCGGAAGAACTCGGTCAAGTCCTCTTCGGCTGCCTGACATGCCTGCTTGTAGTATTTGAGCATACTCTCGGTGCCGCTTGTGTGGCCTATGCCGTCGATTGAGCCAAGTGCCGATGAACTCATGCGGTCGCGGCGGTTAAGCTCAAAGAGATAGGGGAAGAAGGTCGTGTTGTGGCCTGTGAGGTGGTAGTACATCCACAGCTTGTAGTACATCTGTGTCTGTGTCCACAGGTTCTGGCTGCCATTGCTGTGGTGGTGGAACAGGTAGTGTGTATCCTCAAGGAAGTTGTCGTATACTCTCTCAAGGTTACCCTCGGTGCCGTTTACGCGTGATGTTCCCAATCCCATGTACCATACGGCGATGTTGGAGTGCATGTTGTTTGTTACCTCTGTGAGGCCGTTTACGGTAAATACCGACTGGTGCTGGTGTCCAATCTCGTGTGCAGGTCCCCATGTTGAGCCTGCCTCGACTGCGATAGCACCGATGATGCTACCCATGGTGTTGTGGTGGTAGTTACAATTCTTCCATCCACCCGACATGTATCCACTGAAGTTACCGTATGCAACACCGTGGTGATTGAAGTATTCGCTGTAGTCGATATTCTTCTGGTTGTTGTACATGCGCTCGTTGTATTCGTATATGGGGCCTGCCTTCTCCCATTTCTCGTTGTAACGGGGGTACAGGTTGTTGAGTGAGTCCATTTCGGCCTTGCTCAAAAGACCCATTGTGGCAAGCTCGGATAGGTGGATGCGGTCCCAAGCCTCGAGCATGGTGTTTACCTTTTTGTTGGCAGGTGTGCCTGCGGGTACTTTCACATCGGGAAGATAGTATGCCATACCTTTCTCGGTGTATGTCTTTCCGTTCTCCTGATACTCGGTGTCGTTGAGGCAGAAGTGGAGAATCTGACGCTTTCCAAGAAGGGTTACATTGTCGAGGTTTGCGCGCTCCTCGTAGTATTGCCAGTCGATATCATCGTCGGGCTCTCCCCAGAGGTGGTCGCCTACGCCGTTGAAGAAACCGTTTATGTTACCGCCTTCGATGTGTACCTTGAGGTCGGGGAAGTCGCTGAGCTTGTACTGCATTTTGCGACTGCCTGTGTTGTAGGTGTGTACCACATAGTTGATATATACTGCATTGCCGTCACCGCTGAAGGGGATTACGTTCAATCCCTCGTGCAGCTTAACGCCTGAGTTGTAGTTTGGTACAAGGCTGTGGCCTGCTATGCTGCATAGCCAAAGCTCGGCACCTGTCTTGATGCTGCCGTCTACCATTACATAAAGGTGCTGGCGATAGTTGCCCGAGATGCCGGTGGGGTTGTCCATGTTCGAGTGGGCGTTGATGCCGAGCCAGTCGGTTATCTGGCCTGCGATGCTGTAGGGCTCTATTGACTGTATGCGGAAACGCTTGCCATACTCGCTGCCCCACGCCTTCTTGTTGCTGTCGAAGTTGGGCTCGCTCCATTCATCGGTGTATACCTTTACTGCCATGTTCTGAAGCTCGGCAGGCAATGCCTTGTAGTCGGTGTCGGCTTTCAGCTGCTCCACGCTTGAGAAACTCTTCTTCAGTTTGGTGCATGCCGCGTCTGCGAACAGGTTGTTGAGTGCTGCCTGATATTTGGCAACAGACTCGCTGCTGTGTATAGAGTTGAAACTGTCGAGCGCATCCCAATTCTCCTGCAAGTCGTCTGCATCAACTTTGCACTCTTCAATCTTCCAGTGGGTTGCTTCGGCACCTGTGTTCCAGCCTACTACCGCGCCTCCCTGTGATGTGGCGTAGTGCATGCATAGGCTGTTGGCCGTTGAGTTATAGGGGTTTAGTGTGTAGTAATTGTTACCTGTAGATAGACAGTAAAGCACTGTTGATGATGCGGGAGTGTTGTTGAATGTCCACATTACGCTGGTGCTTGTGGAACGAAGGTAGAGACCGTTGCCCAAGCTGCGCAACGACCATGCGTTGCTGTTGTTGGGGTGCTTCTCTACATACCATAGCTGTGAGTAGTCGTTGTCAATGGCTTGTCTGCCATAGACATCGGTCAGTGACGACGCTGTCAAGACGATTTTTGAGTCGGCCTTGTTTATAAAACGATAAACTTTGCCATGCTCCAACTGTGCGAATGTTGCTACTGAGAGTGCAGCAAACAGTGCAAATAGTAAATTTCTTAGTTTCATAGGTTCTTATTGTTTGTTTTTTCGTTGTCGTTGGTATATTGCGCATAATACGCAATATCGCAGCTAATATAAATAAAAATACTTAGCTATAAGTAAATATTTTATAAAATATAGTTAAAAGCATTTTTTTTCGGCAAAAATTAGGATTTATGGAAAAATAACATAATTTTGCTGTTTGATTTGTGTAGTGTGTGTGATTGTGCCCTGTGGCGTGGCTACACTCTATAACAGTCACTAACGATGGAAATTTTTATTAACTCAATTATTTAAATTTATGAGAAAACTATTCTTTGCGATTGTGCTGTCAATAGTATCTTTTGCTACTGCTGCAGCACAGGATTGGCAGGTTACCATCTCTGCTACAGAGGGTCTGCCCGGAACTTTGGTAGAGGATAAGGGTGCCGGTCTTAACTACTATGAGTACAAGACTCAGGTCATGACTCCTAATACAGCTACCAAGACAGTGCGTATTACTGTTGCCGGAACTGTTAATGGCGAAAAGCCCAAAGGCAACAACTTTACAACTGCTTTCAGTGAGATTAAGGTGTATGATGCCAAAGGTAACGAGGTGTCATATACTGCATCATCGAATGCCGACCATAACACAATCTCGGGCAGCGAGGATGGTGGCGGTCTTGGCGCATTGAACGATGGCGACTATAAGACATACTGGCACTCATTGTGGAGTGGTACAGGTGCTGTCAGCGAGTATCACTATGTTGAGCTTACACTTAATAAAGAGCTTAGCTCGTTCCAGCTCGAGTGGGCTTCTCGTAACTCAAGCACTAAGAACGCTCCTACATTGGTAGGTATCACAGCAGGTACAAAATTCACTGAGCCTTATGCCGAGCTTGGTTTCTCACTTGGCTCAAAGGTGACAAATGTTGCCGATATCAAGCCCAATAAGTTGTATCTTATCAAGGCTAATGCTCCTACAAAATACAATACATACGACAACACTACCGGTAGCGTTACTTCAACAAGTGAAGAGGGTAGAGGTGCCGGATTCCTTGTAGGTGTAAGCAAGGATGCCTATTCAGCTACTGCAAAGGCTGACGCTGCTGTATGCTTCGTACCTGCAGGTAACGGCAAGTATCTGATCAACTGGTATACTTTGGGCTCTTATATCGCAAACAATCCTTCGGACTTCAACGGCCTTAACGGTTGGGTGAACACAACTGCCAACCAGTACAATGCTGCAATCTGTACAATCGAGGCAGCCGAGGCTAACAAGGCTCTTGGAGTAGACGGCAAGGGCGATTTCCAGATTAAATACGACTCATGGTATTACTCAAATGCCGAGGGTAACATCGGTGCCACAAAAACCGAACTTTATATCGGTGCCGACCCCCGTACAACTGTAAACGTTCTTAAGATGTTCGACAAGGCTCATAAGGACGAGCTTGAGGAGAGAGGTTATTGCGAAGGCTTTGGATTGCCTATCGCGTTCCACTTCTCAATATATGAGGCAAAGGTTAACGACGGTTCTGAGTCTACATATCCCGAACTTGACAAGGAGGCTATAGCCGAGAGACTCTTCGAGTCACAGGTCGAGGTTGCCGAGAGATATATCGACAGCTATGTAAACCATCCCGATTCAATATGGCTCCCCCTTGGCGACGATGCAAACAACGCTGCTTATCAGGAGTTGTGGTCGCTTTATATGGGCGACGAGGGTATCCTTGCGGTTAAGGAGAACCTTGACAACAATGTAGCTAAGGCAAATGCGTTCATCTCTTCTCCCAAGGAGTTGGCCGAGATGTATGACACAAAGATTGACCTCGACTGGGCGCTTTCACAGTTTGTTGCCCTGAAGGCTATCCTTTGGTATCAGACATGGTTCAACCTTGTTATAAATGATGGTGGCGGTATGCTGCAGGGTTATGAGTTCTCTAACTATCCTTATGCAAACGGTACATATCCTGTTGAGGCTAAGGAGAGCTTGCAGCAGGCTGCTGACACTGTAGCAATGTATTATGCAACTGCCGAGAAGTATACTGTGGCTCAGTTCGAGAATGTATACTCATATTGCGACAATGTAATTAAGACTTTCCTCGCTTCTAAGATTACCGAGAACGAACTTCCTCTTATCTTCGACAGCAACAACGGTATGCCCGGTAGCAGAGAGGGTAATTACCTTGTTTGGAACAGTGGTGTAATCAAGTTGAAAGAGGCTGTTGAGGGCATCCGCATCACAGTGCTCGACAACAATGCCGGTTCGGGAGTAAATGCCCTTGGCGGATTCCCCGTTGTGGCTCTTGGTGAGATTGAGATATTCGACTCTAAGGGTGAGATGATTAAGTTTAGCGAAGAGGATGTAACTGTATCTTGCGTACATGGCGGATTCGATAATCCTACTGCCGACGGTGCTGGTCCTGCAGGTCTTGTTGACGGTGACTATGCTACATATTATCACTCTCCTTGGAGTGGTGCAGCTCCCACCGAGTATGTATACATTGAGTTCCAGCTCCCCGAGGCGATGGATATCCTCTCTATCAAGATTGTGAGCCGTGATACACGCGTTCTTACACCTACAAAGATTGCACTCAGCAATAAGGGCGAGAAATATGACGATATGTTGTATGCCGATTATGAGTGGAACGAGAAGGTAGGCGATATCGTAAAAGAGGTATCAGAGATTAAGAACGATGGTATATATATCCTCCGTGGTC
>CAJGCJ010000100.1 GCA_904501775.1 uncultured Bacteroidaceae bacterium
CGCACAAGGGGCATACCCAATCTTCGGGGATATTCTCGAAAGGTGTACCGGGCTCAATACCCGACTCAGGGTCTCCAATCTCGGGGTCATATATCCAATGACACACCGTACATACATATTTTTTCATAATTCTTTATTTAAGTTTATAATATAACAATTATATCTATAAAATGTTTTATAGATGTTTCAAATATTTCTCAATAAGTTCCTCTACTCCATCGCTTGCGCCCTTTCGTATGACAGTGACACCACGCACCCCACGCACCTCTACATCGTTGGGGTCTATAAGGAACACTGGCACCTTTGCCGGGACATAGTTCAACAGGCCGGCTGCAGGATATACATTCAATGATGTACCGATTATAACAAAAACGTCAACATTGCGTAAAGCCAGAACCGCATCATCCATAAGCGGAACAGCCTCTCCGAACCACACGATATAGGGGCGCAACTGCGAGCCGTCATCTGCCTTGTCGCCAATAATGATTTCGGCAGAGTGGGAAGGCAGGGTGCGTACCTGCCGCAAATCATTCGGATTGCGCGACGAACAGGCCTTCATAAGTTCACCATGCAGGTGGATGATATTTGTTGAGCCTGCACGCTCGTGCAGGTCGTCTACATTCTGTGTCACCACAATCACCTCGTGTTCCTTCTCAAGAGAGGCCAATAGTTCATGTCCCTTATTAGGCTTCTTACCTTGCAGTTCTTTGCGACGTTTGTTGTAGAACTCAAGCACCAATGAGGGGTTGGCTGCAAATCCTTCGGGGGTTGCAACCTGCTCCACGGGATAGTTGTCCCACAGGCCACCACCTCCACGAAAGGTACTGAGCCCGCTTTCTACACTCATTCCTGCGCCTGTCAATACTACAATTTTCATTTCCTTTCAGAGCATGGATATTCTAAATTGCAAAACTAACATTTTTAGGCAAAGCACAACACTTCATTAACATTATTTACAAAAAATATTATAAACATACAGACAAAAATATCGGACAACACACTGCTGCATTGTCCGATAATATTATGGATGATTGCTATGGAGTTTACTCTTCGGTGTTCTCCTTATCCGAATCCTTGTCCGATTCGGCATCATTCTCGGCCTCGGAGAGAGGAAGAGGCAGATACCAGTGATTCTCATTGGTGAGGAACGAATAGAGATCATTGTCCATCACATAATCCTTATTGTAATATGTAACATTGTTCTCAATATCTCTACCGGCTACACGACGTGCAAGGATATCTTTCCAATCGGCATAACCGTCCTTCTCGGCTCTCTTGGCAAAACGTATAAGGTCACCGAAACGGTTACCCTCGAAACAGAACTCAAGTGCAAGTTCGTCGAGCAGTATATCGTTCACATATCTGTAGTAGTCTCTATCGGTAATCTCTCTTACCGGAGCAAAGAGTGTATCACTGTCTTCTTTGACAAGGTCGTAGTAACGTGCTACACATGTATCGCTCAACGAGTAATATTTGTTGTGCTTGCTGTTGCCCGAACCACGTGAGTGTATACCTTCGTTATCCTCGTAGCGTGTAGCTAAGAAATTATATCGTATAATCTCGTTATATACTGGGTCTTTAACTGTTATTGTATCTACAATATCCTCGAGCACATCGGTAGGGTTGCCCAAAGAGTCTACAGCAACTTCTCTATCTACATAATAGAGATGTGTACGCAACTCATAGTTTCTCTTGAGTCCGCTCTTGAGAGCCTCCATAGCCATCACAAGTGCATCGGGGCACTGCTCCTCTTTCGATAGTCCTACCAAAGCCTCGGCAAAACGAGCATACAGGTGCATGGCGCGAACAATCTGAACAAAGTTTGTGCGGCCCGAAGATGTAACATAATGCATATTGTTCATGCTGATATTGATTCCATAGTTCAATTTTGCAATCACATTGTTGTAGACATCATCACTATTCTCGCCAATCTGGCTACCTGTAATTGCATAACGGCGAAGGTCGCCCTTATACATCTCACTTGTAGGATTGTATGTAGGACCTATCTTCTTTTCACTTATGTAAGCAAGGTAATCCTGTCTGTTGCTAAGCGAAACATATGAGGGAGATGCCGAAACCTGTGCTGCACCCTCGACCTCGGGCATGAATATATCGCTCAGGTATGATATTGTACCTGTAGAGGTTGTTGTCTCCATGGGGATGACTGTAAGTGCTGTATAATTCCTGATAGCAGTGCCGGCCCTATAGAGATCCGAATATGCATCAACATAGCCGTCATAGTCGTCGTAGTTACTGTATCTTACATACTCGCTGTTGTCGACAAAGATACGATTGTTGGCACTTGTCGGGTTTACAGGTGTTTCGTTTATTGTCTTGAAGAAATAGTTTGCAGCAGCACGGTAGTCACCGGGCATGGCACGCCACAAGTGCAGTTCGCCAAGCAGATAACGCACCGGAACAAACAGCTGTTCTGTGGCAATTGAAGTACGGGGAGCGCCGGTCTCTATTCCTTTCCATGTGGGCATGGGGAAGAAACGGGGGTCTTCTATCGGAGTAAGCTCGTCGATAAGCAACGAGAATATCTCGTCGCGCGACTTCTTGGGCCTGTTCATAACCTCGGTTGCCTGTGAGTGTGTGAGGA
The DNA here is from genome assembly GCA_904501775.1 of uncultured Bacteroidaceae bacterium. Taxonomy (GTDB): domain Bacteria; phylum Bacteroidota; class Bacteroidia; order Bacteroidales; family Bacteroidaceae; genus HGM04593. Next base: position 2,603 of record CAJGCJ010000100.1, read on the forward strand.
TGGGTTCAGTGTAATAAGGCACGTTCCCATAGTTTATGGCAAGCTGCATATAAGCCCATGCACGCATGCTCTTAACAGCAACGAACTCGCCTATAAGGTTTCTTCCATTACGCTCTATTGTAGTGTCTACCCTTGAAAGGAATACATTACAGTTGTTTATTACCGAATAGTAATCCCTTGCATCTATATAGGGGTTCTCGGTATCAAAATTAAAGTCGGATATACTTTGGATATCATATACAGCTTTACCCACATTTGCGCTCACAAGGTCGCCACGCAATTCACCGAGCAATACGGTGCGGTCGGCAATATTCTGGACACTTTTAAGTATTCCCAATACCGAGTAGACCGAATCACTTAGTGTAAGGTCGTCAAATTCCACATCTACTCGCTCAGTCTCTATTTCGAGCATATCTTCGCACGAAGATAGAGCGAGAGTTGCACTCAACATCACACACAATGTATAAATAAGATTCTTTTTCATTGTTCTATTCATTTTTCAGTATGCTGATAGCTTTTTATTTAACACTGGGCAGAGGATATATTATTACAGGTTAACCTTTACACCAAGATGGAAACTGCGGCTGTGGGGCAACAGGCCGGCATCTACACCCTGATAAAGTATTCTGTTGTTCACCGAGAACTCGGGGTCATTACCAAGATATTTTGTCCATGTGTAGAGGTTCTCGGCTGCGCACCACAATGTGAGTCCCTGTAACCAATTGCTTACGATGGGGAACTCATATTGCAACTGCACGCTCTTGAGACGCAGATATGAGCCATCCTCAATCCATCTGTCAGAGAAGCGCGAATTACCCTTGGGGTCGCCGTATGCGATACTTGGCATATCTGTGGTCTGTTCATCGATACTCCAGCGGTTCAGCATTGCCTTCGACTGGTTGAAGAAGTTGTTTCCACCCTCGAGCAGCGAACGATAGTAGTTATATACATCATTACCCAAAGAGTAGTTGAGACCTACGTTAAGTGTCCAGTTACCATACGATACTTTGGTAAATATGTTTCCGTACAAATCGGGGTTGGGATCACCTATTACAACCTTGTCGGCATCGTCAATCAGACGGTCGCCTGTCATGTCGACAAACTTCACGTCACCAGCCGCGAAATATGTATTATTGTCTGCAGCATCCGTCTGATAAAGTGCGAGCTCAGCAGCTTCGGCTTCTGATGATATCACACCGTCGGTCTTATATCCGTAGAACACACCTATGGGCTGACCTACCTGTGTAAGCACCTCGGCACCATATACGGTTGTGGGTGCAACAGCCTCGTCGAGTGCTGTAATCTCATTCTTGTAATGACCGGCCGACACTCCAAGTTCCCAATTGAACTTACGGGTATTGACAAGGCGTGCTGTAACAGAGGCTTCTATACCTGTATTCTCAAGTTCTCCGCCATTGCTCCAGTATGTATCCATACCTGTTACATAGTCGTACTGCTTGGGCACCAACAGGTCTTTTGTCTTGGACTTGTACCAGTCGAGCGAGAGAGCCAGACGGTTCTCGAACAGAACGGCATCTACACCAATATTCACGCGCGATGTTGTCTCCCATTTAACGCCATCGTTCTCTACATTTCCAAGCTGGATACCCATATAACGGTTCTGGAACTTAACAGCCTGCATATAGCTTTGTGAAGCGTAATAGTCGATGGCATCGTTACCTACGACATCGTAGCCTGCACGCAACTTCAAAGAGTTGACAGGATGCACGTCGAACCACGATTCAGAAGAGACAAGCCATGCAGCATTTACCGAGGGGAAGAGTCCCCAGCGTACTCCTGCCAATGATATTCCGTCCTTGGCATTTTTACCAAAACGTGAAGAGGTCTCTAACGAGAGTGCTGCATTGAGGAAATATTTTGTCTTGTAGTTATAGTCGAGGTTCATATACCACGACATATTTGTCCACATGTTATCGTCGCCGGTATCTGTAAGGTAATCGTAGTTTGAACTGATTGTTGTAGCCTTGTCGTTACCCGAGTTGGCACATGAGAGGAAATTCGAGTCGAAGTCGAAACGTGTAAAGCGGAAACCGCCGAACAAATCAAAGCTGTGTGCTTTGAACACCTTATCCCAGCTTACTCTTGTGTCACTTGTCAACGAGCTCTCTTTACCGAATGACGATGATATGAAGTTACCTATGCGTCCAAGATTCTCGGCATAGAACTGGCGCGAAGCGTTTACGGTTGCATAGGGCAGATAATATCTCTCGCTCATGCGATGCAATGAATAGCTGAAAAGTTCAGATATCTTAAAATCGCCCAATTGAAGTTCGGGGGCAACAGACAAACCGAAGTGGGTATACTCCTGATCGTTCTTGTTATCTCCCGAGCCTACCCTTATAATTGTAAGAGGGTTGTAAAGCGAGTTATTGTCCTGTCCATTAGGTACATTATCGTCGATACCCCATGCAAAGTGGTCCGACTCATCTATAGCTGTTGTCAGTTCACGGAACTGAGAATACTTGTATGGGCTGAGGAAAGGGGATTTTACCATTGCGATGAAACCGGGCGATGAATAGGGGAAAGCATTGCTGTTCTCCATGATACCGTCATCGAGCAGTTCGCGTGCAACACGTGAGTAGAATATATCGAAGCGGGTATTGAAGTTCTGGGCCAGTGATACATCTGAATTGAATCGGATGTTCAAACGCTCATAGTTATTGGCTTTCAATGTGCTCTCGCCCATTGTATATCCCAATGAGAAGTTATACATTGCCACATCGTCACCACCTTCGACATTAATTTTGTAGTTCTGTGTCAAAGCCTCGCGATAGACCTCTTTCGACCAATCTGTATTATTGTGATACATATTGTAATAATGGAAATCGGGGTCGGTACGCAAGAAGTTGAAGTTGGTCTTCTTCGTATTCATTGTAGCAATCATCTCGTTGGCATAGGTACGGTACTCCTCGGAGTTCATCATATCTGTGAGTTTGGGCATCAGTGTCACATTTGCATAGATGTTGGCTGTGATGCGTGTAGCCATGCTCTTACCTCGTTTGGTGGTAATCATGATTACTCCGTTTGCAGCACGCGCACCATATATGGCTGTACCTTTTGTAAGAACCTCGACCTTATCGATATCACTTACGTCTATACCTGCAAGAATATTGTTGAACATACCCATGTGCAACGAGCCGTAGTTCTCTTGCTGGTCGTATATTATACCATCTACAACCAACAATGGAGCAGTGCTTGCATTGATTGAGTTGACTCCTCGTATAAGCATGAAGTTACCGATGGTGGGAGTACCCGAACGTGTCACTGAACGCACTTTGCCTCCCAATTTATTCTGTATATCTGAGTCGATGGTTATAGCAGTCGATATACCGGTTTCAAATGATGCTCCGGCAGTAAGGCTTATATCCTCGCTATAGTTTTCGCTGAAATCATCGCTATAAAGACGTGCGTTTACTACATCCTTGCCAAGCAAAGGGCGTTGTACCATACGGTACTGCGGTGTAGAGAAGCTGAGCAGTGTAACGTATGATGGAACATTCAGTTTATATTTACCGTCGGCATCGGTCATTGTGGTTACACCACCATGTCCTGTAGCCTGCACACGAACACCCGGGATAGGGATATTTGTAGCTGCATCGTACACTGTACCGGTAACAATGCGGCTATCGGATTTCACTTTCAAAGAATCGGAAATTTCTCCTTTGCTCTCTACTGTTGCGCTTGCAGGAATGGCAAATGACAGCATCACTGCAAATGCCATAATCGATTGCATAATTTGTCGCATATACATAGTTTCCTTCATTTTTTTCGTCGTATAAATATGTCCTTACCACTATTTTCCGGTTGACTCGGCAGTCTCCAACACCGGTTCAAGGATAATACAGTCGATTCGCAATGACGACTCCCAAGTATTATAGTCCGTTTCGAGTGTAATATTGCTCTTCAGGGTTATTGTGGTTCTGACAGAGTCGACCGACAAGCCATACTCGCAATAGTTGAAATCGAGGATTGCCGGTTCACGCAAATCTACGTTGTAGTTGTTCTTTCTATCCAGTGCGATATCGTAGAGATAGACGGTATCGATACGGGTAGCATCGTTCTGCAATCCCGCCTTAAGACCATAAAGCATGGGGATAGTAATACCTGTTGCCGTATCGTATGCTTTTACGACCTTGCCACTGGCATCGCGGGTCTCTACAACTGCACTTATATTGGTCTTTTTAAGCTGATTGGATGTCAAAGAGCTGTTAGTAATATGGGGAGGCACAACAACTATTCCCACACGATACTTACCGCCTGACAGTGTATTGGGAACCTTATATTTAATCTGTGCATGCTTACCTGTAGAGGTACGTCCTACCAACAGATATGTGTTGCCCGACAACTTGCCGGTTACAGAATCGTTCTGCATCATACTTGTCACATAATTTGTCTGCAGGTATGTGTTTGAGTTGTCATAAGTGATGTATCTGCTATTGACCTCGCCCTCAACCTTTATGGTATCGTAGAATATTGTTTGGGGAGTGTAGTTGAAGCTATCCACAATGTACAGTTTTCCGTTAGACATCTCTACCGAGTCAATAACACCACTCATCAACTGTTCCTTGTCGAACATGTAACGTACTATTGAAGCCTCTTTCGATTCAAAACCGTTGTTGC
>CAJGCJ010000101.1 GCA_904501775.1 uncultured Bacteroidaceae bacterium
ATTCATAGTCTTTATTCTTTATTGGTTGATTACATTTTAATTCCCGAGAAGCACATAAATGCAAGTGCCATAAGTCCCACTGTGATGAAAGCGATACCCAATCCGCGCAAGGGCTTGGGAACAATGCTGTACTCCATCTTCTCACGAACAGCAGCAAAAAGGACAATTGCGAGCATCCAGCCCAAACCAGAGCCCAGTGCAAAGGCCACTGCGTCACCAAAGTTAAGTATAGCCTGTGAGTTGCTTGCATCCATTGCTATTCTCTGTTGCATAAAGAGTGAACCACCCATAATGGCGCAGTTTACAGCAATAAGGGGAAGGAAGATACCCAACGAAGCGTACAACGAGGGCGAGAAACGCTCGACAATCATCTCCACCAACTGCACGATACCTGCGATAACCGCAATGAAGAGGATAAACGCAAGGAACGAAAGGTCAACGCCCTCAATGATTGCATCGGGACCAAGTACCTCTGTCTGCAACAGGTAGTTTACGGGAAGTGTGATGAACTGTACGAATGTAACAGCAATACCAAGACCGATTGCCGTCTTTACACTCTTTGATACAGCGAGGTATGAGCACATACCCAGGAAGAAGGCAAATATCATATTGTCCACGAAAATCGAACGGACAAACAAACTAAAGAAATGTTCCATAATAAAATCTCCTTTCTATACTGTATCAACAAATTAATTCTCTTGCAAACTCTTGTCCTTAGCTCTCTGAACCCAGATGATGCAAGCTATAAGGAAGAATGCCATCGGAGCCATAAGCATAAGACCATTGTTTATATATCCCATATCGTAGAGCGCCTGAGGGATAACGGGGTAATCAAAAAGTGTACCCGAACCAAAAAGTTCGCGGAAGAATGCAACAATGACAAGTATCATTGCATAACCCACTCCGTTACCTATACCGTCGAGGAACGAAGCCCAAGGACCATTCTGCATAGCAAAAGCCTCAAGACGTCCCATAAGGATACAGTTTGTAATAATAAGTCCGATATATACCGACAGCTGTACGCTCACGTCGTAAGCAAAAGCCTTAAGCACCTCGCTCACCATTGTAACCAATGCAGCTACCACCACCAACTGTATGATAATACGGATACGGTTGGGGATTGTATTGCGGATAAGTGAAATAATAACATTTGCCATAGCCACGATAATTGTAACCGAGAGGCCCATTACCACAGCAGGAGCCAACTTACTTGTTACAGCAAGTGCTGAACAGATACCCAACACCTGCAAGGTCACCGGGTTATTTTTAAGAAGCGGAGTTGTCAACGCCTCTTTGTTTTTCTTAGAAAAAAGCTCTGCCATAATTTATTCCTCCGAAACTTTTGCTGATTCAACATTTGCTTGGGGTTGCTGTTTTGAAGCAATGAATCCCTTATAGTTACCCAAGCACTTCTTGAGCATATCGTTCACACCGTTACATGTGATTGTTGCGCCCGAGATAGCATTAACCTGAGTAGCCTCGTTGCTAAGACGACCTTTCACAGCCTCAAGAGCAACCTCGCCGTCAGCAATAATATTCTTGCCATCGAACAAGGATGTGAACTTGTCGCTTGCAATTTCGGCACCAAGACCGGGAGTCTCACTTGCGTGTGAGAAATATACGCCATAGATAGTGTTACCGTCGCTGTTCACAGCCATGTAACCCCAAATACCGCCCCAAAGACCCTGACCGGTCATAGGGATAACATATTTCTCTTCGCCGTCAACCTCACATACATAGATAGGGAGATTATCCTCGCTGATAGCATCGTTGGCCACGTCAAAGCCGCCCTGAGCCTTAACCTCGGCACCTGCAGCGTTGATAATAGCATCCTTCTTTACTATCTTCTCGAACTCAGCCTTAGCATCCTTTACATCCTTGATGTGCAAAGATGCAAGAATCTGCTTCATCTTATCGAGTTTGATATTCTCGTCCTGCATAGGTTTGAGTGCAGACGAAACACCTGCCAACATGAATGCCACGATAACAACCACGATAGCTGCATATACAATAGCATAGAAATCGCTGTTGGTATTCAAGCCCTTCTTCTTAGGTGCCTCGGCACCCTTCTCACCCTCTGCTGCAGCAGCCTCGAACTGATCTGCTCCTGCTTTACACAAGGGGCATGCGTCGGGAGCACTACTTCCTTCGTGCACGTATCCGCATATTTTGCAAACATATTTCTTTGCTGCCATATTCTTAATTCTTATTTGTTAAACGACGTGCACGGGCATTGACGTTAGCCTGTACAACACAATAATCGATAAAGGGAGCTGTTACATTCATAAGCAGAATCGCGAGCATCATACCTTCGGGATAACCGGGGTTAAGAACGCGGATAAGGATAGCCATAGCTCCGATACCGAATCCGTAGATATATTTACCTACCTCGGTACGTGCTGCTGTAACAGGGTCTGTTGCCATGAATACTGCACCGAAGCAGAATCCGCCCAGAATAAGATGCTGCCAGAAAGGAACCTGAGCAACAGGATTATCGGGCAACGCCTGCTCGAACAATAGTGACATTGCGATACCACCAACGAAGACGCTGAGCATAACCTTCCAGCTTGCAACACCACTCCACAACAGGATGGCAGCACCAATTGCGATAGCAATGACGCTGGTCTCACCTATTGAGCCGGGCATAAGACCTGTGAGCATGTCACATGTAGAGAGCGCAGCACCTGTTGCGCCTGTAATCTCGGCACCGTTAGCTGCGAACTGCAATGCAGTTGCACAAGTATAACCGTCGGGCAGGTCGGCACCCAAACCGAAAATAGACTCGGTAGCAACCCATACGCTGTCACCCGAAATAACCGAAGGATAGGCAAAGAAGATGAACGCACGCGCGATGAGGGCAACGTTAACAATATTCATACCTGTACCACCGAACACCTCTTTAGCGAAGATAACCGCAAAAGCAGTTGCGATGGCGATAACCCACAAGGGGCATCCTACGGGCACAATCATAGGAATAAGAAGACCCGATACAAGGAATCCCTCGTGAATCTCTTCGTTCTTGAGCTGTGCAGCAATAAACTCTATACCAAGACCCACGCCGTAAGAAACGACAATCTTGGGCAACATAACTACGAGGCCATACAGGAACATCTGCAACCATGTAGCATCAACGCCGGCAGCAGCATAGTTCTGATAACCTATATTGTACATACCAAGAAGCAACGCAGGCAACAAGGCAATCACTACAAACGACATGATACGCTTGCTGTCAATGGCATCGTGGATGTTTACACCACTCTTCGCTGTGTCATTGGGCACAAACAGGAATGTCTCCATTCCGTCGAACACCGAGCGCAAAGCACTCAGCTTGCCACCTTCCTCGAAGTTTGGCTTAATTTTATTAAGGTAATTTCTCAATATTTTCATACGATTATTTTTTATCTTTCATTAGAAATACGATAGCCAACCGTCATTAGCACATCTCGGCACGTAACTTATCGAGACCCTCGCGTACAATACGTTGCAACTCGAGTTTCGAAGAATCGACAAACTCACACAAAGCAAAGTCCTCGGGAGCGACCTCGTAGATACCGAGTTCTTCCATCTTGTCGATATTACCTGTTATGATAGCCTTTATAAGGTACTCGGGATAGATATCCATTGGGAATACCTTGTCGTACTCGTTCGACATGATCATGTGACGTTCGCCACCCTTGATACGTGCGTCGAATACATATTCGCGCTTAGGCAACAACCAGCTGAAGTAGCTGCGGCTTGTACTGAACATCGAGAATCGGGGAGCAATCCAACCAAACATCTCGTCGCCGTTCATAATCTCGGGAATTACTGTTATCTCGTTAGAGAAAGCACCCAAGAAGCTGTCGGCTGTTGTCTTACGGCCGGTAAGGACATTACCGTCGATAATACGCAATTCGTTTTCTGTTGAAAGACGGCCATCGAGCAATGTAGAGAGCTGAGCGCCCAACACCACCTTGCTGTACGAAGGATTCTTCACTTCGCTACCCACAAGCGCTACTGTGCGTGTGAAATCAACTCTACCCTTGTTGAACAGGCGTCCTACAAAGATTACATCCTCGGCAGCAATTGTCCACACAACCTCGCCCTTGTTTACAGGAGCCACATGGTTAATCTGCACACCTACGTTTCCTGCGGGGTGAGGACCCTTGAACACTGTTGTTGTAACATTCTTGGCAACGCTAAGTGCTGCTGCTGTCTGTTTGGCACTTACACCCAAGTAAACGGGTGCGATGCGAGAGAGAGCATCCAAACCTGTCTGGAAATCGTCCTCGTTACCCTTGAGTGCAACCTCGAAATCAACAGCCAAAGGCTTTGAATCGAAAGCCGACACGAACACGGCACGGGGAGAATCCGCGGGCGATGCAATGACATCATACGGTCTTTGACGCAAGAAAGCGAACAGACCGCTCTTGAGCAGGTCGGCCTTCACCTCGTCACCCGACAACGAGAAGACATCCTTTGCCTTGTACTCTACCGACTCGAACTTGCCGTCCGACTCCACTACAACGCTCAAGACGCGTCTTCTTTCGCCACGGTTAACCGCAACAACTTTTCCGCTCACTGGCGAAACAAATCGCAATTCGGGAGCATTTTTGTCTACAAACAAGACATCACCGGCCTTTACGGTATCCTCGGGCTTAACAACCACCTTAGGAGTAACGCGTGTAAAATCGGCGGGCATCAAAGCATACAGCTTAGCAGCCTCAATGGATGTCATAGAGGCAGCAGGAGCGCCTTTCAGTTTGATATCCAATCCCTTAGAAATTTTTACGACTCTATGCATATAATTTGAGTTACGTTAATACATTATCCGGCACAAAATTACTCTTTTTTTTCTTTATTTAAGAAACTTTTCGAGACAATTATACCTTTATTAACAAAAAAGTTTATCAAATAACACTACCGCAGTCTCGCCTTGTCTCAATTATCATAGAACGCAGAAAATCGTTGAACCCGCGTTCATCGAGCAGCTGTTCTATGGTAATGTGCATACGGTAGCACCACACATGATTGCGATTCGCCGGCTCATTGATGCGCTCGGCACCATAGTCGGCACGACGCAGGCGCTCGTCCATAGCCATCAGGTCTTGCCATGCAAAAAGGGCAAGCAGCGACGAAGAGTCCATGTGGGCGCGTATTATATCTGTCGCAAGCACACCTGTGAGATTCTCGGGAGCCTCACCCTCGTAGTGCAGCTCTTCGTTATAGAAACGCTGTGTGGCAGCCGCATCCTCGCGCCACCAAGCGCGCAGGGTGCTCATATCGTGTGTCGAAGGCGTAGCAACCGACAGATAGGGATATGATGCAGGACGTGCAAACGGCACACCATACTCCTTAGGCATGCGCTGTATTTCGAGCGACAGAATCTGCAGATTCCTCATCACCCAAGGCACACACGCCGGTATCATACCCAAATCCTCGCCACAAGCAGTCATGGGCGTAGAGAGCAGCACCGGCATCAGCTTACGCATACCCTCGTTATACCAGAACATAGTGTGACGGTTATAAAAATACTCCTCGTAGATACGTCCGTAGGCCGCTTTTCCGCAATCGGAGAGCAGATCGTATGCCAGCGTAGTGAAGGCATCGATGCGCGGTGTATATCCATTCTCGTCCTTGAAGAAGAGCACATCGCCATACATACGGATAAGCTCGTCTTTCAGTTCATACGACAAGGGGCTGTCGGCACTGTACAGGTCGGCCAACAACGCCTCGGATGCAAGATAACGCTCCTTGAACGTATAGCTGCCATCAGGACAATCGACAAAATAGCGGTCGAGGACATAATCAGCCATATCACCGAACGTCTCTTTCACATCGTGTGCAGTTGCAAAAGGCGCATGCAGTCGCCACTTGTCTATAACCAGACCCGCAGCAGCGATGTCGTCGGCCGACAAGGGCAACGACGGTGCGAAACGGCCTGCAAGACCGCTCTTGGCCCAACGTGGAATCTCCCAGATGCGGAAGAAACCGAGGATATGATCAATACGGTAGGCATCGAAGAAGTTCGACATATATTGCAGACGGCATCGCCACCACTCATATCCGTCGGCAGCCATCTGCTGCCAGTTATATGTAGGGAATCCCCAGTTTTGTCCGTTAGCCGAGAAAGCATCGGGAGGCGCACCCGCCGACACCGACAGGTTGAACTGAGAGGGGTCGCACCACACATCCACGCCGTTGGGCGCAACACCGATGGGGATATCGCCCTTCAGAGCCACGCGCTTCGAATTGGCATAGCTATGTGCCTCGCTCAGCTGCGAAAACAGGATATATTGGACAAAGGTATGAAACTGCAGCTCTCTCTCGGCCTCGTTGTACTTCTCTACAACAAGCTTATATGTATTCTCGTTGTACGAACTGTATTCGCCCCACTCGCTGAAGTCGCAGCGCAGGCGCGACAACAGGAAACGGTAGAGCGCATAAGGTCGCAACCAGCGTTTCTGCGCACGTGCGAAGGCACGATAGGCATTCGACGCAACCATCTCTTCTCCTATCTTGTCGAACAGCTCGTGCAGATAGCTCATCTTAAGGCTGTACACAGCTGCATAATTCACCGTCTCGCAGGCATTCAGCGCAGCGCGCTGCTTGTTGTAATAACTCATGCGTGCTGCCGATAGTCGGGGCAACGACTCAATATCGGCATATATAGGGTTGAGCGCAAATACCGAGATACAGTTATAGGGATATGAATCCTCGTTACCGCCATATACGGTGGTATCATTCACAGGCAGCAGCTGCAACACATGCTGTCTGGTGTGGGCAAGCCAATCGACCATCGCCTTGAGGTCGCCGAAATCGCCTATACCCCAACTGCGCTCGCTGCGCAACGAAAAGAGAGGAATCACCGTACCGGCAAGACGCAATGAAGGCTGCGAGAAACGCAATTCGCCCAGCATGAAGCTGTGGGCAACAGAATATTCAAGGTGCGACAATGTGATTCGTCTGTTATCGCCCTTTTCCCAACGCACCTCGCCACTGTCGCGGCGCGCAATTATCTTGAACTCGATACATCCGCACCATATATCCTCGGCATCGAATGTAACGCTCCACAGATTGGGGGCAACACACTGCAATGGCAGCGCCTGCGCAGGATTCCAAGCACCGAGCGGAGCAATGTCACCTGCCACAGCCGGCTGTTCGCCCTC
>CAJGCJ010000102.1 GCA_904501775.1 uncultured Bacteroidaceae bacterium
AGGAAGCAGCGGCACAGCAAGTTTCTTGGGCGGTGGCGGCAAGTTTGGCCTTATATGGAACATAAACGGAAACAACACCATCACTTTGGGCGGTGGATATGAGCGCAAGGCGCCTCTTGCATACAACTCATTCGTAGCACCCCGTATGCGCAACGACTTCGTATATGGACTCGAAACCGAGGGTGTACTTAACGGAGAGGTTTCGTACAAGTTGAACTACGGCCCTGTATCTGCCAAGGTAACAGGTTACTACACACAGTTCGACGATGTTATTGAGCAGAGCGCATTCTACAACGACATGTTGTCGAACTTCACATATCTTTCAATGACAGGCCTTCAGAAGAAACACTACGGTGTAGAGGCGGCATTGGTATACAACGTGACATCGTCATTGTCGTTCAACGCGGTTGCAACATGGAACGAGGCCGAATACACAAAAGACGGCAACGGTTTCCTCATAAGCGAGAACGAAAAGGTGGTACAGAGCGACAAGGTATATATGAATGGAGCACACATCGACGGTACTCCGCTTACAGCAGTAAGTTTTGGTGTAGACTACAACACCAACGGCTGGTATCTGAGCGCAAATGCCAACTATTACGACCGCGTGTACATCGGTGCATCGTCTTACCGCCGTTTGTCGAGCGTGGTAGGTGCTCCCGAGATTGACGAGAACGGTAACACAATCCTCGACATCCCCACACAGTACAAGGGTAAAGGCGGATGGCTTGTAGACGCTTCGATAGGAAAGAGCATAAGAATGCGCGGCGGCAAGCAATTGAATGTCAACCTGCAGTTGCAGAACATTCTCAACAACGAGGATATGATTACAGGCGGATATGAGCAGAACCGTGACGACAATTACTCGGACGGCGAGGCACGTACATACAAGTTCTCAAAGAACCCCTTCCTGTACTATGCCAACGCATTCAATTTCTATCTGAACATAGGACTACGTTTCTAACAACCTGAAAAAGCAATAATATGAAAACAATTAAGAAACTATTTATATTGGGGTTGATGCTGTTCGCAGTCACATCGTGTATGAACGATTACGACGAGCCCACATTCACTACCCCGCCCTTTGGCAACAACTCTATTGGCGAGGCTAACTACACTATCGAGGAGTTGAAGAACAAATACAAGTCGACCATTGCTGCAAGCGGTGTAGAGGAGATTAAGGAAGATATCACAATAGAAGGTGTTGTAGTTGCCAACGACGAGAGCGGCAACATATACAAGCAGTTTGTAATTGATGACGGCACCGGCTCAATAATCATTGGAGTAAATGACGTAGGTCTTTATGCGATAATGGTGCGTGGCCAGAAGATTGCCATCGACTGCAAAGGCCTGTATGTAGGCGGTTACGGTAAACTTGCACAGATAGGCGGCCTGTACAACGGCAAGATAGGACGTATGCAGAAGGCTCTTTACCCCAAGCATGTGAAGCTGATAGGCGAGCCTGCCGAGGACTATCACGGATTGGAACCCAAGGTGATTGATGCAAGCTTCTTTGAGAACAGCAACAAAGAGCTGTTGCCCATGTACGTGCGCATGAACAATGTAAGCTTTGTAGAGGCCAACGGCACAAGCCTGTATGCACCCGAAGACGAGGCAAACAGCAGCAATGTAGTGGAGCGCAGAATTAAGATGGACAACGCGAATGTGATATTCCGTTTCAGCACCTATGCCGACTTTGCTAACGTGGTACTTCCCCAAGGCAAATTCGACATTGTAGGCATACTGACACGCTATAACGACTACTGGCAGTTCATGCTCAGCTCTACAAGCGACATATATCCTGTAAATAACTAAAAACACATACATTTATGAAACTTTTTAATAAAATTGCACTATTCGCATTGGCGGCATTTGCGTTCAATGCGTGCGAGGATGTTCCCGCTCCTTATACTCTCCCCGGCGAGGGTACAGGTGGCAGCACTATGCCTGAGGGCATTTATATCGACGAAAAATTCTCGACCGGTTTTGGTGTATTCACCCCCGTTGAAACCGAGGGCTCGTTCCCTTGGGTGATTGACTACAACACCGCTAAAGCAACATCGTACGATGGCGCAAAGGACAATGCTGCACAGAGCTGGTTGGTATCGGACCCCGTTGATTTCACCGAAGAGACCGAGGCATACGTTGCATTCGACTACATCATACGTTACTCGGAGAGCGGCAAGGTGGCAGCCAACCATCAGTTGCTCATCAGTGCCGACTATGCAGGCGACCCTGCAGCTGCAACATGGATAAACGTTCCCTACAACGCTGTCGAGGGTATCGACTGGAGCACTTTCTACAACGCGAGCGTAGCAGTTCCTGCCGAGTTCATGGGCAAGGCTAACGTAGTATTTGCACTCAAGTACACAGCCAAGTCAAAGGCCGGTACATGGGAGGTGAAGAACTTTATTGTTGCACACGGCACACCCTCGGAGCCACAAGAGCCAGAAGAGGCCGGCTCATACACCGTAAGTGAGGCTATCGAGGCATTTACAAGCGGTAAGGGAGGTCCTGCTGTAATCACAGGTTACATTGTGGGAACAATCGACGGTCAGGTGTACAGCGAAGGCTGCAAATTCAGTGGCACTGCAACAACACAGACCAACCTTCTCATTGCCGACAATGCAGACGAGACAAACAGCAGTAATTGTATGCCCGTACAGCTTCCCAGCGGTGATGTGCGCAAGGCATTGAACCTTGTCGACAACCCACAGCTCTATAAGAAGAAGGTTTCACTCACAGGTAGCCTCGAGAAATATTTTGGCGTACCCGGACTTAAATCGGTTACAAAATATGAGATAGACGGCGTTACACCCGACGAGCCCGAAACACCCACCGATGCATATGTAAACGAGACATTTGCTTCAGACTTCGGCACATTCAGCACACAGGAGACCGAGGGCAACTCACCTTGGGTTATCGACTACAGCTGTGCCAAGGCTACAGGATACTACGACTCGGACGGTGACGGCAAGGGCGATGCAAACGCAGCAGCACAGAGCTGGTTGATTTCATCGGCAATTGATTTCACAAACGAGAGCGAGGCATATATCTCATTCGACTATGTGATACGTTACACCGAGGAAGGCAAGGTTGCCGATTACAACCAGTTGCTCATCAGCGCCGACTATACAGGCGATGCAGCTACTGCAAGCTGGACAGCAATAAGCTATAACCCCAAAGAGAACTCAGTAAACTGGGATTTCAGCAAGAGCGGCAAGATTGCAATACCCACCGACTTCCTGGGCAAGAAAGATATAAGAATTGCATTCAAATACACCTCTACCGAAAAGAAAGCCGGTACATGGGAGGTTAAGAATGTTGTAGTGGCACACGGAACAGCCGATGACCCCGACTCGCCCGAAGAGCCCGAGGAGCCCGAGGCTGCAAGCAAATACACTGTAAGCGAGGCTATTGCTGCATTCGCGAACGGCACATCGGGCCCTGCAATTGTAACAGGTTACATTGTGGGAACAGTAGATGGCCAAGCATACAGCAGCGGTTGCAACTTCAGCGGTACTGCAACGACACAGACCAACCTTCTCATTGCCGACAATGCTGATGAGACAGACCACACCAAGTGTATGCCCGTACAGCTTCCCAGCGGTGATGTGCGCAGCGCATTGAACCTTGTCGACAACCCCGGACACTACAAGAAATTGGCGACACTTACAGGTAGCCTTGAGAAATATTTCGGCATAGCAGGATTGAAATCGGTAACTGCATACGAACTCAGCGGTGAATCACCCGAGGAGCCCGAAGAACCCGAAACACCCGAGGAGCCTGAGGAGCCTGAGGAGCCTGAGACTCCCGAAGGCGTAAGCACTATTGCCGATGCAATTGCTGCCGGTGCTGGTGCCGATGTAACTGTACAGGGAACTATTGTTGCCACATACGCACGCGGTTTCCTTGTTAATGACGGAACAGCATCTATCCTTGTTTACTTGGGCGAGGACAAAGGTTACAACGCAGGTGATGTAGTTAAGGTAAGCGGTGCCCTCTCGGAATATGCCGGCCTGTTGCAGTTCGGCAACACATCGGCAGTTGAAAAGGTAGGCACAGCAACAGTGTCACATCCTGAGGTAATAGAAATGGACGGTGCTGCAATGGATGCATATCTTACAGCTCCTTCGGTAAAATATATCAGCTACAAAGGAACACTTGAGATAAGCGGCAACTACTACAACGTTAAAGTTGCAGGTGCATCAACAGCAGTCGGCAGCCTCTCTTATCCCAACAGCGGCCTTGTAGACGCAAGCTACAACGGAAAAGAGATTATTGTTACAGGATATGCAATTGGTGTAAGCCGCAGCGAGTTTGTAAATACCATGGCCGTTAAGGTTGAGCTTTCGGGCAATGGTGGCTCGACAGAGGAGCCCGAAGAGCCCGACACCCCTGACACACCCGCAGGCGAAGCTGTTGTATTTGACTTTACAAACCCCGAAGCTCTTACTCCTTCGGTAACACCCAGCGCCGATGCATCTACAGGCGTAGAGTTTGAGAGCGTAACCTTTACAAACGGTAACATAAGCATCAAGCTGGAGAAGGGTTCAGCATCATACGGCGCAAGAATATGGACAAAGACTGACGGTACATACGAGCTTCGTGCATACAACGGTTCTACAATGGTTATATCGTCTGCAGACGGCAGCGATATCTCGAGCATCGTATTGGAAGGCAAGAAGATTACCACATTGTCACCCGATAGCGGCAAGTTGGATGCCGGCACTTGGAGCGGCAGCGCAAGCAGCGTTACATTCAGCGTATCAGGAACATTGAACATGACAACCATTACTGTAAAGTAATTATTGCAGAATAGTAAAATGCCGTTGCTATGAATGTGGCAACGGCATTTTTTGTATTATTTAACTTCAATAACATGCGACAAAAGATGGGGTATCTGTTTTTTTCATATATTAGCGCAATCAAAACCAAATGAAGCTATGAGAAAGTTAGAATTTGAATTATCAGGACTTGCCGGTGTAGGAATATGTATAATGGTGGGACTTATGGTGCTTGGTAATTGCATAGGCAACGGCATTGAGAAAATGGCCGACAAAGACCGATATGTAACGGTCAAGGGACTTGCCGAGCGAGAAGTGACTGCCAACAAGGTCATCTGGCCACTACCCTACAACAACGTGGGCAACAACCTCGACGACCTGTACAATGCAGTAGAAAAGAGTAAGAACGCCCTTGTCACATTCCTTGAAAAGAATGGTATAAGCAAGGAGGAGATAATAATGTCGGCACCCACTGTAACCGACCGCGAGGCACAATCGTACACTCCCGAGAACATAAAGTACCGCTATCAGGTGGAGTCGGTGATTACCGTTGTATCGTCACAGGTTGAGAAGGTAATGCAACTGATGAATAGTCAGGCCGAGCTTATGAAACAGGGCATAGCAATTGGAGAAGACTACCGCTACCAGACACAGTTCGAGTTCACACAGCTGAACGAGCTTAAGCCACAGATGATTGAAGAGGCGACACGCAACGCAAGGGCTGTCGCACAGAAGTTTGCCGATGACTCCAAGAGCAAACTCGGAGGCATTCGAAGAGCCAATCAAGGACAGTTTTCAATAAGCAGCGACTCCAATACTCCTCAACTGAAGAGAGTGCGCGTAGTAACCACTGTCGACTATTTTCTTAAGTAGAGGAGAAGAAAAATATAATGACAGTGGAGCGGATAATTTATCCGCTCCACTGTCATTATATTTCAGCAACAAATTTGTTAATTTCGATTATTTTACTTTCTTTTGCAGAATATATGTTGCGAACATACAATTTATAATAAAACAGTATATTATGGAAAAGATTATCGGTCTTATCAACGCCCCTTTCACACCATTCTACGAGAATGGCGAAGTAAACTATGAGCCTATCCCTGCATACGCACAGATGCTTGCAAAGAATGGTCTTAAAGGAGTATTCATCAACGGTTCATCGGGCGAGGGTTACATGCTCACCGAAGAGGAGAGAATGAAACTAACCGAGGCTTGGGTAGCTGCTGCACCCGAGGGTTTCAAGATTATAGTACATGTGGGAAGCACATGTGTGAAATCGAGCCGCAGAATGGCCGAGCATGCACAGAAATTGGGTGTATTCGGTATTGGAGCGATGGCACCTCCTTTCCCCAAAGTAAATCGCGTCGAGGAACTTGTAAAATATTGCGAGGAGATTGCTTCGGCTGCTCCCGAACTGCCTTTCTATTTCTACCACATTCCAGCATTCAACGGTGCATTCCTCTCAATGGTAAGTTTCCTGCAGGCTGTTGATGGCAGAATACCCAATTTCGCCGGTATCAAATATACTTTCGAAAGCATGTATGAGTACAACCAGTGCCGTCTTTACAAGAATGGCAAATATGACATGTTGCACGGACAGGACGAGACTATCCTCCCCTGCCTCGCAATGGGCGGCGCTCAGGGCGGCATCGGTGGAACAACAAACTACAACGGATGCAACCTTGCCGGTATCATCGATGCATGGAACGCAGGCGACCTTGAGAAGGCACGCGAGTTGCAGAACTTCTCACAGGAGGTTATCAACGTTATTTGCCACTATCGCGGCAACATCGTGGGTGGTAAGAGAATAATGAAGCTCATCGGACTTGACCTTGGAAAGAACCGTACTCCTTTCCAGAACATGACAGACGAGGAGGAGGCTGCAATGCGTAAGGAGCTTGAGGCAATCAACTTCTTCGAGCGTTGCAACAAATTCTAAAAATACAGGGAGCAGATAACTGTTCCCTTAAACATTTTATAAACACATAAGAAAAAAAAGACTACCATGAATTGGAAAGAATATCTTACCGACTGGAGTGACAAATACCGCAAGGACCTTACCGAGAACATTATGCCTTTCTGGCTCAAGAACGGATTGGACCGCGTAAACGGTGGTGTATATACATGCCTCGACCGCGACGGCTCGTTAATGGACAGCACAAAATCGGTGTGGTTTCAGGGACGTTTCGCTTTTGTATGCAGCTTCGCATACAACACTGTTGAGAAGAACCCCGAGTGGCTCGCTGCTGCAAAGAGCACTA
>CAJGCJ010000103.1 GCA_904501775.1 uncultured Bacteroidaceae bacterium
TGCTTTCAGGGTTAAGCATCCCACTCATAAATATTGCTCTAATAGCAGCTCGGAGTGTCTGGGCTATCACCCCTAACAACTCCACTAATTCCAATTCGGACATCCATACATTACCGCTTGGGATATTCACTCTGCCGTTTTCTTTGATTGTTATAATTGCTCGTTCCATAGTTACATTGCTATTGATATTTCACTAAACGATTGATTAAGTCTGTTGCCGAACATCGTCAAATCCTTGTCTATTTTCTCGGTGGTAATCTTAGCATACTTCTGTGTCGTGGTAATGTTCGTATGCCCCAACACTCGGCTCACACTTTCAATTGGAACACCTTTACTGAGAGCTAATGTCGCAAATCCATGACGACCAGTGCCGCCCTCCTTTTTATAATTATACTCATTAGATATTTTTAATGCTGATGCAGTTGTCTGTTTTGCCTCTTTTTACTACATTTGTTGTAGATAACAATATTTTATATTAAATATACGAAAAAGGATAAGTTATGGAGGTAAGAAAATATATTCAAGAGAATGAGGAACGTTTCCTCGATGAACTCTTTTCGCTGATACGTATTCCAAGTATAAGCGCAAAGAGCTGTCACAAAAAAGATATCGAGGATTGTGCCGAGCGTTGGAAGGAGCTGCTACTCGAGGCCGGTGCCGATACTGCACAGGTGATGCCTTCGGCCGGTAATCCGCTAGTCTATGCGCAAAAGATTGTGAACCCCGATGCTCCTACAGTGCTTATATATTCGCACTATGATGTTATGCCTGCCGAGCCTCTGGAGCTATGGACCTCATCACCCTTTGAACCTGTCGTAAGGGACGGACGAATATGGGCACGTGGCGCAGATGACGACAAGGGTCAGGCTATGATTCAGGTAAAGGCATTTGAGTATGTGGTAAAGAATAATCTTCTTAACCATAATGTAAAATTCATTTTTGAGGGTGAAGAGGAGATTGGCTCTCCCAGCCTTAATGCTTTCCTTGCCGACAATAAAGAGCTGCTTAAAGCCGATGTCATTCTGGTTTCGGATACAAGTATGCTGGGAGCCGAACTTCCATCGCTGACTACGGGATTGAGAGGACTTGCATATTGGGAGGTTGAGGTAACCGGTCCTAACCGTGATTTGCACTCAGGACACTTCGGTGGCGCAGTGGCGAATCCTATAAATGTGCTGTGCGGGATGATTGCAAAGATGACCGATGCTGACGGACGCATCACAATACCTAATTTCTATGACGATGTTGAGGAACTCTCGGCCGAGGAACGAGAGATGATTGCTTCCATTCCTTTTGACGAAGAGGCCTATATGAAGGCAATAGATGTAGATGGGCTGCATGGCGAAAAGGGCTATGCAACGCTTGAGCGTAACAGCTGCCGTCCTTCGTTCGATGTATGTGGCATTTGGGGCGGATATACTGGTGAGGGCTCAAAGACTGTATTGCCCTCAAAGGCGTATGCTAAGTTGTCGTGCCGTCTTGTGGCGCATCAGGACCACACAAAGATATCGCAGATGTTTGTAGATTATTTCACTTCATTGGCTCCAAAGGGTGTAAGGGTTAAGGTTACCCCGATGCATGGCGGCGAGGGATATGTATGTCCTATCACTTTGCCTGCATACAAGGCAGCCGAAGCGGGCTTCGAAAAAGCATTCGGACAAAAACCATTGGCTGTGCGTCGTGGCGGAAGTATTCCTATCATTAGCGATTTTGAGAAGATACTCGGTATAAAGACTGTGCTTATGGGATTCGGGCTCGAGAGTGATGCCATCCATTCACCTAATGAGAATTTCCGACTCGATATTTTCCGTAAAGGTATAGAGGCAGTGATAGAATTCCACAAGAACTATAAAGGATAAATATGATTATGCAGCCATTGAAACAATTGATGGCTGCATATGTTTTATTATAAAACCTATTAATATATAACTCCTATGAGACGATTGATGCTGTTTGTTACATTGTTTCTGTTCCTTGTTTCGTATGCGCAAAAACCGAATGTGTACATTCTCGCAACAGGAGGAACAATAGCAGGCGTGGGTGAGTCTTCGGTAAATACATCCTATAAGGCCGGAGAGGTTGCGATAAGTTCGTTGCTCGATGCTGTGCCGCAGGTGAAGGATGTTGCCAATGTGGTTGGCGAGCAGGTGGTGCGCATAGGCTCGCAGGATATGGACGATTCTACATGGCTACTCTTGTCGAAACGTATCAACGAATTGCTGAATAGCGATGAGGCAGATGCTGTTGTGGTTACGCATGGCACCGATACAATGGAAGAGACTGCGTTCTTCCTTTCACTCACTACCCGAAGCAACAAGCCTGTTGTGCTTGTAGGTGCAATGCGTCCCTCTACGGCACTCAGTGCCGACGGGCCTCTCAATCTCTATAATGCCGTTGTCACTGCTGCTTCGCCTGATTCGCGTGACAGGGGTGTGCTTGTAGTGATGAACGGCAGCATATATGCGGCTTCGGATGTTATAAAGATGCACACGACGCATGTAGATGCTTTCCGGTCGGCCAATGGAGCTGCTGTGGGATATGTGAATAATGATAAGGCAGTTTATTCATATCCGGCAGTTGAGACAGCTGCATCATTGCTTTTCTTTGATGTAAGTAAGCTCACATCCCTGCCGGCTGTAGGTATAATATATGGTCATGCAGGAGTGAGGGGCAATGTCGTTCAATCGATGATAGATAATGGTTACAAAGGGATTGTATATGCCGGTGTGGGCAATGGAAATATACATAGGGATATATTTCCTGTGCTCGAAGAGGCGCGTCGCGAAGGTATTATAGTAGTACGCTCGTCGCGTGTGCCCTCGGGGCCTACCATGCTCGACAACGAGGTGGATGACGCGCATTACAGGTTTGTGGCATCGCAGTTGCTTACTCCCCAGAAGTCGCGTATACTTCTTCAGCTGGCATTGACAAAAACCGACGATTGGATTAGAATACAGGATTATTTCAACATATTCAGATAACGAGGAAGTTTAAATAAAAAACTTTTTTCTCACCATAATATTAGGGTAACCTATAAACTAAAAGGCGTTACCCTGATTTTTTTATTCTGTGATAAAATCTATCTCTGATGTTATTCTGTAGCCTTCGTTGTATAGTGCAGTCAACTTGTCGGTGTCGCGTTCCATCCTGCCTACATTCAGTGGCTTTTCGGGACGTATTACAATGAGCTCGCCTTTATCCTCCATCTCCTCTACAAGTGCTATCTGACGGTTGTACATTGCGTTGCGTTCTATTATGGCTTTACGCAAAGCCGGGTATTTGCGGTAATAAAAGAATGGTACACGGGTCGGCTTGTCGGGCTTGCGGTAACCTTTGTTGCGTGTCAGTACAACGATGTTGTTTGTATATCCCTGTGAAATGGCACGCTGCAAAGGGATTGAATCGCCAACACCCCCGTCCATCATGGGTGTTCCGTCTACATAGGCTATTTGTGCAACAAATGGTAGGCTGCTCGATGCCTTTACAATATCTATGATACGTTTTGGGTCGTGCTTCTCTTCGTAATAACAGGCCGCACCGCTAAGGCAGCTTGTTGTCACAATCTCGAAACGGTTTTTGTTCTTGGCAAGTGCATCATAATCGTATGGGTATATCTTTTCGGGGTAGATGTGGAACAAAAGTTTGAAATCCATAATGTTACCTTTTGTGAGCAGATGTCTGAGTCCTATGTATTTGTACTCTTTCAACAGGTCTATGTTGCCATGCTTTGACCTGCCGCGCGGGTGCGACATATATGATAGTCCGCTGCATGCGCCTGCACTTACACCAATTGTATATGGGAATTCTATGCCACGGTCCATCAGGCAGTCCAGCACTCCGCTTGTGAAGACACCGCGCATGCCTCCGCCTTCGAGTATGAGTCCGGCTCTATCGTTTATCTTGAATTGTTTCATACTATATATCCCTAAAACAGATATTACGTTACAAAAGTAATATTTTTATCGAATGAACTTTTGTATGTGAATTAAAATAGTACATTTGCGATATATAAAGACTAAAGATTATAAGTTATGAATAGAGAACTTGAATTGACTCCCAACAAGGTGGCTGCCTATTTGGGTAAACCATGTAAAGAGTTTACAAAAGCCGACATAGTACGTTATATAACAGAGAACGGTGTACGAATGATTAATTTCATGTACCCTGCAGGCGATGGAAGGCTCAAAACACTTAATTTCGTTATTAACAGTGCCGCTTATCTCGATGCAATACTCACTTGCGGCGAGCGTGTGGACGGTTCGAGCCTCTTCCCCTTCATCGAGGCCGGCAGTAGCGATCTGTACGTTCTTCCACGATTCAGTACTGCATTCCTCGACCCCTTTGCGCAGATACCTACATTGTCAATGCTCTGTTCCTATTTCAATAAAGATGGCGAGATGCTTGAGAGCTCTCCCGAGAATACCCTGCGAAAGGCTTGCCGTGCTTTTGAGGATGTGACAGGTATGCAATTTCAGGCAATGGGCGAACTTGAATATTATGTCATTGCTCCCGACAGCGGAATGTTCCCTGCTACCGACCAGAAAGGTTACCACGAGTCGGCACCTTATGCCAAGTTCAACGAGTTCCGCACCGAGTGTATGGCCTACATTGCACAGGCCGGAGGACAAATAAAATATGGCCACTCCGAGGTGGGTAATTTTACAATTGACAATCTCATATACGAGCAGAACGAGATAGAGTTCTTGCCGGTTGATGCTCTTGAAGCTGCCGACCAGCTTATGATTGCAAAGTGGATAATCCGTAACCTTGCATATAAGTATAACTACGATATAACATTCGCTCCAAAGATAACAACAGGCAAGGCCGGCTCGGGATTGCATATACACATGCGCATCATGAAGGATGGCGTAAATATGATGCTCGACGGTGGTGCTCTCTCCGAGACAGCTTTGAAGGCTATTGCAGGTATGATGCAGCTCGCTCCATCCATAACAGCATTCGGCAATACAAATCCCACATCCTATTTCCGACTTGTCCCTCATCAGGAGGCTCCTACAAATATCTGCTGGGGCGACCGTAACCGCTCTGTCCTTGTTCGTGTTCCGTTAGGTTGGGCTGCCAAAAGCGACATGTGCAGAATAGCCAATCCGCTTGAAGAGCCGAGCAACTACGATACAACCCAAAAGCAGACCGTAGAAATGCGTTCGCCCGACGGCTCGGCCGATGTATATCAACTCATCGCAGGCTTGGCTGTAGCCTGTCGTCATGGCTTTGAACTGCAGAATGCTCTCGATATAGCCAAGCAAACATATGTCAATGTAAATATCCATAAGAAAGAGAACGAAGAGAAACTGAACTCTTTGGCCCAGTTGCCCGACAGTTGCGAGGCATCGGCCGATTGCCTTGAGCGTCAGCGCCATATTTTTGAACAGTACAATGTCTTCAGCAAAGCAATGGTTGACGGTATAATAAAACGTCTTCGCTCTTATGGTGATGCCACATTGCGCAGCAGTATCGAAGGCAACACCGACGAGATGTTGAAACTTGTACACCGTTATTTCCATTGCGGATAAATGAATATACGAAGAGCCACAAACGAAGATATTCCGGCATTGATGAGTCTGTTCGACAACGCCAAACAGATAATGCGCAAAAGCGGAAATTATAAGCAATGGGGCGAAGGCTATCCTTCGCCTTCCATTGTGTCTGATGACATAGGGAAAGGTAACTGCTATGTTGTGTGCGACAGCAGCGATGCCATAATTGCAACTTTGGCATTTATTCCCGGCCCCGATCCTACCTACTCGGTAATATACGACGGCAGTTGGCCCGATGACAATACCTATTATGTAATACATAGGATTGCAGTGGCAAAAGAGGGGCAGGGAATTGCGCGTCAGATTCTCGATTGGGCTTTCGGGAAAGCATCAACAATACGCATTGATACACATCGCGACAATGTAATCATGCACCATGTATTACAGAAATATGGTTTTAAAAAGTGTGGGGTTATATTTCTGCTGAACGGTGATGCACGCGATGCCTATCACTTGACAAAAAACAATCCATTATGCCAATAATAAACATAGAATCCTTATCACAGGAAGGTGTAGAAATCTTCTCGACACTCACCGAGGCGCAGTTGCGTCGTAGCATGGAGTGCGAAAGCGGACTTTTTATTGCCGAAAGTCCCAAAGTTATTCAAGTTGCCCTGAATTCAGGTTATGAGCCTCACGCCCTGTTGTGTGAGCAGAAACATATTACAGGTGATGCGGCTGCTATAATAGAGCAGTGTGGTGATATTCCAGTATACACCGGCAGCAGGGAATTGCTTGCATCATTGACCGGCTATACACTTACGCGCGGTGTGCTCTGTGCCATGCGCCGCAAGGAACACAAGAGTGTAGAGGATATATGCAGCGGTGCGCGTCGTATTGTGGTGGTTGACGGAGTGGTGGATACTACCAATATCGGAGCTATTTTCCGTTCGGCAGCAGCATTGGGAATTGATGCTGTGCTGTTGACGCCCACATCGTGTGACCCTCTAAACAGACGTGCGGTCAGGGTGTCAATGGGCTCGGTGTTTCTTGTTCCATGGACATGGATAAACGAGCCATTGAGTACTCTAAACAGATATGGATTCAAGACTGCAGCAATGGCGCTCGAAGACAATTCCATTTCGATAGACGATACACGCTTGGCTAATGAACCGCGTCTGGCCATTATAATGGGTACCGAAGGCGACGGACTTGCAAAGAGTGTCATTACGGAATCGGATTACGTTGTGCGTATTCCAATGTCGCATAATGTCGATTCGCTCAATGTGGCAGCAGCTGCTGCGGTAGCGTTTTGGGAATTGAGAGTCAAGTAAAAAAGGAGGCCATAAGCCTCCTTTTTTACTATCCGGTAAGTCATTATCAGCAATTCATACCTCCGCAGCAACTTATTACCTGACCGGTAACATATGCTGACATATCGCATGCAAGGAAGAGTGCCACGTTGGCAACATCTTCGGGGTTACCTCCCCTGCGCAA
>CAJGCJ010000104.1 GCA_904501775.1 uncultured Bacteroidaceae bacterium
ATAGGTACAGTTTGAATGTATTACATATCGGCGTGGGCTTCGGCGTTGCTCGTTTTACTGAGTTGGGCAATGCGAAGGCCTCAGAGTGTGGGACGAGTGACAGTACAGATTCCCGCGCTTTTTCTTTTTAAATAAGGATATTGCTGAATCCGGGGGGTCTATAGGCGAACACATTTAGAAAACTTTTTTTGATATGAAAAACTTTCGCGTTTTCAGACAGTTCGTATGCGGCTCTTTGGCCGGTGTTTCAGTGATGTTTATGGTTTCTTGCGGTAGCTCCAAGCAGGCACAGAACGATGCTATGATGATGCAGATGATGCAAATGATGCAGCAGCAACAGAGTCAAGGACAGCAGCAGAAACAAAAAGAGGACAATGGCTATGGTGCTGAGATACAGAAAACAGAAACAGAACTTTATGCTGAACAGGCCCCAGGCAAGCGTTCAGCTGCTAACGGCCAAGCCTTTACAAAAGAGGCTGCCGAACAGTTGGCTAGAGCCAATGCACGTGCTAAGTATGCTGAAGCCATTGAAGCTGCTGTTATATCTGCTGCCAAAACCGTTTATGGAGAAATATCAATGTTCTCTGCTGATGATAAGAATGGTGAAATGGGTACAGATGGAAATCAAAAGCAGGCAACAATGGTTCAATCTGTAGCACAGCAGGTCATCGCTAAGACCAATGTGGTAAAAACACAGACATTCCGAGCCAAGAATAATAGATATACTGTATTCGTATGCTTGGAGTATGATGGTAAGGTAGAAGAACTGGCTGCTAACATAGCACAACAAGTAAAGCAGCGTGTATCAGATAAAGACCGTAGTCGTATAGAAAGCGATTTGCAGAAATTCGAGGAAGAGGTAAAGTTTGAGCTGTTCAAGAATAAGCAGCAATAAGAAGGATTCTCTTTATGCGAAAAATCTTTTTGACAATTCTTACACTTCTAGTGTTGGTACCCACTTTGGCTTTTGCACAAAAGCCAAAGTGGGTGAACAACACTCCGCGTGAACTGAATCCAACATACCGTTTTGTTGAAATCGTATCGACTGGTAGTACGATAGAATCTGCACGTGCAGCTCGTCTACATCAATTAGCTCTAAACGAGAAGATTGCCAGTGCAGCGCAGGTTGCTATTTCGTCAGGTACGTTGACAACCATAGAGGATGTATACACAGAGCATGGGGTGACAAGTAAACAAACTGATAAATCTCACATCAATGTCACAGTAGATGATGAGAACTATATCCTTCAAGCTAGGCTTGTAGATGAGTATTTTGTTGGTTCGGCATATGGCGTGAAGCAACTTCATTCGTTGTATATGGTTGCTGTGTGTGACAATCCTATATTTGACCATGCTGGCTTATCGACCTCCTATGGAGTGTCTCCTTTGTTTATATCTGTTATCCCAGGTGCAGGACAATGGTATAAAGGCTCTAAAGCCAAAGGAGCAATGTTTCTCGGTGGTACGGCCGCCTTGGCTGGCGGCATGGTGTATTGTCAGAGCCGTATCACAAACAGCCGAAACCTTGCAGCACAAACCTATAATCCTGAGCATCTGCGCATCTACTCGCGTCGCATCAGCAACTTTAGTACAGCACGTAATGTCTGTATAGGAGCTGCAGCAGCACTCTATATATGGAATCTTGTGGATGCAGTGGTTGCTCCCGGAGCACGTCGCGTAGTGATACGTCCGGCCATGAACTTTGGAGGTTATTCTTTAGAAAACTCAAACAACGGTGCTGATGCCTTCGGGTTGAGCACCGCACTTACCTTCTAATATATATAGGAAAGATATGAAAAAACTATTTTATGCAATCTTCCCTCTCGCAGCCTTGCTGTTACTGACCACCTGCGAGGAGGAATTACCCAACACCATGGGTAATATCTACGGTATTGTAGGTGATATGGAAACGGGCGACCCTATACGTGGCGCTTCGGTAACACTTTCGCCAGGTAACCGTAGTACGGTGACTGGTAGTGATGGACATTTCGAGTTCCTTAACCTCGAAGCTGCCCAGTACAAGATTCAAGTGTCGGCCAATGGCTATGTCACCAACAGCCGTCAGATTACCGTGTTGTCTGGCACCAGCACATCGGGCGATATCATGCTACGTCAGACCACGGCACAGATGTCTGTGTCTGCCGATAAACTTGATTTTGGAAGTAACGAGAAATCCCTTTCGTTTGATATTCTCACCAAGGGCGACCGCCAAGTAGAGTGGACCATAAAGGAGAATATCGATTGGCTCAGCTGTTCGCCTGAAAAAGGCAAGATTACGAATTCCTCTTCATCGATAGTCGTTACTATTGATCGCAAGGGGTTGCCAGATGGCATATACAAGGATGTGATTGTTGTCAGCACAACCGATGAGAAGATACCCGACAAGACTGTTCATGTAGAAATGACAGTCAACCGTAACGTACTCAAAGTGGAGCCTGTAGAGCTCGACTTCGGCGCTAACGAGACGACATTGCCGTTAGTGCTGAAAAATACTGGGGCAGAGAAATTGGCATATACCGTAGAGTCATCAAGCGAGTGGTTGACGCCGAGTAAGAAGACTGGCTCTATTGATGCTGAAGGCACCGAAAACTTCAGTGTGTCTATTTCTCGCGAAGGACTAGTGGCTGCAACATATACGGGAACTTTGAACTTCGCCTTCAATGGTATCAGCCTTGCTGTTCCGGTCAAGATGACTGTAGAGCCGGCCACGATGTCTGTCTCTACCGAGAAGTTGCTCTTCACAGCTGATGAGACTACCTTGTCGTTCGATATTACCACTTCCGGTGCCAATCCTTTGGAGTGGTACATCAAGGAGGATATTGCTTGGCTCAGCTGCTCGCCCGATAATGGCAAGATGACCAATTCTTCGGCCTCTGTGGTTGTGACCGTAAACCGCGAAGGTTTGGAGGACGGCACTTATAAGGAGGTACTTGTGGTATCGTCAAAGGATGAGAAGGTAGGTGATAAGGCCATTGTAGTGGAGATGATAGTGCATAAGAATAAGTTGCAAGTGATTCCCTCTGAGCTTGATTTTGGAGGAGAAGAGACAACTTTGCCAGTGACATTGAAGAACACAGGTACAGGAACACTGAAATATACCGTGTCATCAAGTAACTCATGGCTTGTACCGAGCAAGACTTCGGGCGAGGTAACAACGACAGATAGGATTAATGCCATTGTCTCTCGCCAGGGCTTGGCTGTGGCCTCCTATACAGGAACACTAACCTTCTCGTTTGATGGTGGCAGCGTGAATGTGCCTGTAAAGATGGAGGTAGAGGATCTGAAGGCTCCGTTGGTATCGCTCGAGAATCAGGTGACAGGCATTGGCTACAATCGTGCTACTGTACGCGGTATGATTGCCGATATCGGTAGTTCGAAGATTACTCGCTATGGTTTCTGCTGGGCCGAACAAGCTAACCCAACAGTAGATATGGGTAGCGTAAACCTCGGTGACTGCACCGAACCCAAATCATTCGAAGCCATCATCACAGGCTTGCAGCCTAATACGACATATCATCTGCGTGCATACGCGGAGAATAGTGTAGGTTTGGTATATAGTGGAAATGAGATTACCTTCACTACGCACGACACTCCAGTACTTGCCACAGTGTCTACAGGTGAGGTAAGCAATGTGAGCGATGTGTCGGCCACGGTGGGCGGCAGCATCAGCAATCTCGGAAATGTAGAGAAGCTCACGGCTTACGGGCATGTATGGAGCACATCGGCCAGTCAGGCTGTCGTAGGCATGGGCGAATCGACCAACTATGGCGCACTGAGCGAGGTGCGTACCTTTAATAGTGTACTCTCAGACCTGAAGGAGAAGACCACCTACTACGTGCGTGCTTACGCTACCAATGAGATGGGTACGGCATACGGAGACATCGTGGAGTTTACCACAGATAAGACTCCCGTGAAAGATGTGACAAGCGGACTCTATGCTTACTATACCTTCGAGGACAATACCAAGAATGTTGTTGAAGGAGGATATAATGCTACAGCGGTCAACGCTCCCTCTTATGTGGAAAGTATGAATGGAACGAAGGCTATCAAGTTTAGCTCTTTGGATAATAGCCATATCACCGTACCTGAACCGATGATTGATGGTGGTACGTTTACTGTTTCGTTCTGGGTGAAGGGATTGTCGGATGGACATATATTCCATGTTATTAATAAAAGTAGTCAAAAGGGGCTTTTCAACCTTTTTGTAAAAAATGGTTCATTGATTCATCCTTTATATAGTTCATATATGGATAATAGTGGTGTCGTTCCTTATTCTCATGCTGCGATTTCTAGTTCGGAATGGGTAATGGTAACATTAACATCTATAGCTACTAATACAACGTATTATGATAGTCGCACTAAGACCAAACTATATATTAATGGGGATTTTGTGGATGTCGTAGAGCAACCGTATATTGCTTATGCAGTGAATGAAGGACTCAAGTTTGTATTTGGCGGTCCTTATAATTATGCTTCTAACATCAATGCCCTCAATATGACCGTCGACAACCTCCGCATCTACAACACCCGTGCATTGAGCGATGCCGAGGTAGAGCAAATCTATAAATACGAATCGCAATGAAACGTATCGTTATATTGACAGCATTGTCGCTGGGTATGTCTCAAATGTCGGCACAGACCGATTTTGAGACATACAAGCGGCAGCAACTGCAGAAACTCAATGAGTATAATCAGCAGAAACAAGATTTCAAGGCATATACTCAACAACAGCGCGAAGAGTTTGAGGCTTATCGCTCCAGGTTGAATGCAGAGTATGCTGAATATATGAGCAAGGCATGGACGGCGTATAAATCAAGCAAGGCTATCCCTGTGCCAAAGTGTCCAGAACCAGTAAAGCCCGTGACTGTAGATCCTACGGAAACGGAGTCTATGGCAATATTCAAGGAGATACTGATGGCAAGCATTAGTCCATCAGCAAAGCCTAAAGAACCGGTAATGCCTGTAGTGCCATTGCCTGAAGTGAAGCCTGTGGTGAAGTCATTGTCTGGACATACGTTCACTTTCTATGGCACACCTTGTCATGTGGAACTTACTGACGAACATCGATTTGAACTCAGGAGCGTTAAGGAACGTGAGGTTTCCAACGGCTGGAAATTGCTCTCTGAGGAGCGTTACTTGCCCATCGTATCGCAATGTATGGAGTATCGCGATAAGCTCGGTTTATGTGATTGGGGGTATGTACGCTTCGTACAAGAGTTGACGGAAAGTTTCTTTACGGAAGCCAAACATAACGAGGCTGTGTTGATGCAGCAGTACATATTGGTACAATCGGGCTACAAAGTGCGTATGGCACGTACTGCAGAGAAACTAATGTTGCTGCTCCCGATGAAAGAGGATATCTACCGCTATACCTATGTAAATATAAGAGGCGAGCACTACTATATCATGGCAGACTTGAAGGGTGGAGATGAGTTTTATGTACTCGATCGTGAGTTCCCCAAAGAACAATCTTTTTCACTCTATATAGGTTCGGCGCCACAGTTAGCAAATTCGGACGTGATGGAACGAACTATGACAAGTCGTAAGCAGATGACTGCTTCGGTAGTGCTAAATAAGAATCTGATAGATTTCTACAATGACTATCCACAAAGTGCAGAGTGGCCCTACTTTGCGGCAGCTTCTCTTAGCCCGTCGGTCAAGCAAAAGTTATATCCCTCACTCAAACGGCAGATTAAAGATTTAAGCCAGACTGAAGCAGCAAACTTATTGCTTAACTTTGTTCAGACGGCTTTTGATTATCAGACCGATGGTGAACAGTTCGGTGCGGAGCGTACACTGTTTGCAGATGAAAGCCTGTACTATCCCTACTGTGACTGTGAGGACCGCTCAATATTGTATGCTAATTTGGTACATGATTTATTGGGTCTTGATGCTGTGTTGCTGCACTATCCTGGGCATTTAGCTACTGCTGTTCGTTTCACTGAAGATACATCGGGTAGTTATATTACGATTAATGGAGTACGCTACCTTGTATGTGACCCTACATATATCGGTGCGAATATAGGGATGGTGATGCCAAAGTACCGTGATACGAAAGTAGAGGTTAAAACGATATGGTAAAAATATTTTCCAATGCTAACATCTGAAGAAACAATAATTGAGTCGGACGAAGACCTTGAAATAGTGTCTACGATTGAAGCTGGCTATGACTACAGAAAAAACTTTGTAGTGAAGTACTATTGTATAAACTATGAGAAGCGCCGTAAGGTAATTGACTATACGGCAACCGTAGACGAGGAGAATGCTACAAAAATGGCCAAACACCTAAAGGTTGACTATTATGACTTACCAAAAGTCCTCTATAATGAGTTTGGCGACTGTACAGGGACAACTACTCTTTCAGGTATAGAGTATGTCTTCAAAGAAATTCTGGAATTTATATTGGATTGTGGCGTAAAATACAAACTCTTCTCAAAGTGAATTTGGCGTATTTGTAATCCTTTTGCCTTATCGAAAATACGAATAATATGTACTGTAACAAAAATAGCAACAACAGATGATGTAGTTGCTATTTTTTTTGGTAGTTATATCGTTTTCGGCTGTAAACTGCACGAAAAGCAATAAAAAACTGCAAAAAACAAAAAAAAAGAAAAATAATATTAAAAGTTTTGGGTGTATACAAATAAAAATTACTACTTTTGGGTCACTTTACTTATTTTATAATCTAAAGCTATGGGATATTTAAGATTCGACAAGACGTTAATGACGAACTTAGAAGAGTCGCTCCCTCGCGAGATATTGCGTACCAATAGGTCGGGTGCTTATAGCTGCTCTACCATCATTGG
>CAJGCJ010000105.1 GCA_904501775.1 uncultured Bacteroidaceae bacterium
TACTAATTTTCCTATGCGCATCAATGAGCCTATCAATGATCTGCGCCCCTTGCGATGCAGCGGATATGTTATCCGCTGCAGAATGAGTGTAAGGGTTTGTAACCCGGAATGATTTAGGGGATTTCAAATCCCCAACTCGTATAGCTTCGGATTGCAAATCCGAAGCCTCGTTTTAAGTTAGTTTTGCGATGCCCCTTGCGATGCAGTGTAACTTTAAATAATGCAGCACATTCGAGAGCACAATGTGTGGCCGAGCATTTATAAGAAATTTACAACCCGAAGAAACAATCACAGACAGCCTTGCATGGGGAGTTGAAAAACCATAGACTCTTTTCAACCCAATTTACATTGCCATCTGAAACAGTCGGGGAAGAGTTCCTTCAGTTTCTCCTCGCTCTGCTCCTGCTCAAAGATACCATAGAACGATGAACCCGAGCCCGACATCGACGCATACAACGCTCCCATTTCATACAGTTTCTCTTTAATGCTGGCAGTCTCGGGGAATTTATCGAACACACTGCGTTCAAAGTCGTTTTTCATTGAACTTGCCCACATATTGACAGGACGCGGGAGAACATCGGCAATAGGCACCATTGGAGCCATAGGAGTAACCAATGAATAGGCCAATTTTGTCGATACATGCACATCGGGTTTCACAAGCACCAGATGATATCCTTCGAGAGGGCAATCCACTGGAGTAAGTATGTTTCCAATGCCTGTTGCCAACGAAGGTACACACTTTATGAAGAATGCACAATCGGCACCTATACGGGCTGCATACTCCTCTAACTGCTGGTCGCTGAGTCCTAATTTGGCAATTCCGTTCAGCATCTTCAGTGCGTATGCAGCATCGCTGGAGCCACCGCCAAGGCCTGCACCGGTAGGGATATTCTTATACAGGTGTATTTCTACCTTAGGCAAAGTGTAATCAGCAGCCAATATCTTGTATGCCTTAACAACAAGATTGTCGTCGTTGTCGCCTTCGAATACGGCATTATGCATTGTAAAGGTATATGCAGGCGCACTCTCTTTATCAACAACTGTTATCTCGAGCACATCCTCCAATGGAATGGGGTAGAAGACCGTCTCAAGGTTATGATATCCATCAGGGCGTTTCGATACGATATCGAGTCCCAAATTTATCTTACTGCAAGGAAATGTTATCATAGCTGTAGCGTTGTTATGTGTCAGTTCTTTCTTTCGAGTTCTTGCAATCCCTCCAATTTCTTTGTCTCAAGGAATTCGTAGATGCCGCAGAGGTGTTCGCGCACCTTTCCATGACCAAACTCATATACCTTTGTAACAAGACCATCGAGGAAATCACGGTCGTGGCTGACACAGATAAGCGTGCCGTCAAAATCGCTCAATGCCTGTTTTAGGATATCCTTTGTCTTAAGGTCGAGGTGGTTGGTGGGCTCGTCGAGAATAAGCAGGTTAACCGGCTCAAGCAGCAGCTTGAGCAATGCCAGACGGGTGCGCTCGCCTCCCGACAGCACCTTCACCTTCTTGGTGCTTGCTTCACCGCCGAACATGAATGCTCCCAAAAGGTCGCGTATCTTATTTCGTATATCACCCTTTGCAACATCATCGATTGTCTGGAAGACAGTCAGATTCTCATCGAGCATAGATGCCTGATTCTGTGCAAAATATCCAATCTGCACATTATGTCCCAGCTGCAACGAGCCTTCATGAGCAAGCTCCTGCATGATACAGCGTACAAAGGTCGACTTACCCTCTCCGTTTCGGCCTACGAATGCAATCTTATCGCCACGCTCGACAGTAAGTGTCACATTCGAGAAGATGCGCTTTTCGTCGAATGCCTTGCCTACCTGATCGGCTATTACAGGGTATTGTCCCGAACGGGGCGAAGGAGGGAACTTCAGCCTTAGAGCCGATGTATCCTCCTCGTCAACCTCAATTATCTCGAGTTTCTCGAGCATCTTCACACGGCTCTGCACCTGCAGTGTCTTTGAATATGTACCCTTGAAACGCTCAATGAAATCCTTGGTCTCCTGAATCATCTTCTGCTGCTCCTCGTACTGTTTCATCTGCTGTTGACGACGCTCGGCACGCAGCTGCAGGTATTGCGAATAGTTTACTTTGTAGTCGTAGATGCGACCCATTGTAACCTCAATTGTTCGTGTGGTGATGTTGTCTACGAATTTACGGTCGTGGCTTATCACAACAACAGTCTTGCCATTAGAGATAATGAACTCCTCGAGCCAACCGATAGACTCTATATCCAAATGGTTGGTAGGCTCGTCGAGCAACAGGATATCGGGGTTGCGCAACAACATTTTAGCAAGTTCAATTCGCATGCGCCATCCTCCCGAGAACTCGCTTGTCTGACGGGTGAAATCCTTACGCTCAAATCCCAATCCCAAGAGAGTCTTCTCAACATCCTCTTCGAAGTGGGTCATATCTATTGCATAGAACTTCTCGCTCTTTGTAGCCACCTCTTCAATGAGAGCCATATATTCGTCGCTCTCATAATCGGTACGCTCGGCAAGCTGCCTGTTCAACTCCTCAATTTCGGCCTCCATCTGGTGCAGATGGGCAAAAGCCTGTGATGCCTCTTCAAAGACAGTGCGGCCATCCTCGGTCATAAGATGCTGGGGCAGATAGGCAATCACCGTATCTTTTGGTGCCGATACCTGTCCGCGAGTAGCAGTGCGCACACCAGCCAGAATCTTCAGCAATGTACTCTTGCCTGCACCGTTCTTGCCCATCAAAGCAATTCTATCCTTGTCGTTAATAACAAATGAAATATCCTTGAATAGGGTAGTACCACCGAATTCAACAGTTAATCCGTCAACTGAAACCATATTATGTGTATATTCCGTGCTTATATTATTCTATTTCCAGTGCGAAGATACAACAATTTACCGTTACAGCAAAACGGCAGAAAATCTAAAACAACGCTACCTCATAATTTGCCATTATTTTAAAGATTTGCGTCGGTATGTTTATAAGTTATTGATTTTTGTTGATAACGAAAAAGTTATTAAGGAGAGGATTTGCGCACTATTATTTAATTTTGCAGCCCATTCGAACAAGAGAATTATGGAAGAGAACAACATACCAAAAAGAAAAACACGCAGCCGCAAGGCCGAGGGCATTGCCCCTATAATGAACGAATACGGGCATCTGCAGCCACAGGCTCTTGAACTCGAAGAGGCTGTTCTTGGTGCCTTGATGGTTGACAGCGATGCCATAGGTCGTTTAGGCAACATGCTGAAACCCGAATCGTTCTACGACAAGCGTAACCAGTTGCTGTTCGGTGCAATACAGGAGATGGACCTTAACGACCGTCCTATCGACATTCTTACCGTAACCGAGTTCCTTAAGCTAAAGGGTATTCTGGAAGAGGTGGGTGGTCCTGTGTACATAGCACAGCTTACAAGCAGGGTAGTGTCATCGGTAAATATCGAATATCACGCCAACATCATAGCACAGAAGAAACTCGCCCGCGACCTTATCAAATTCACAAGCAAGACACAGGAGCAGGCTTTTGACGAGACACAGGATGTTGACGAGTTGATGCAACAGGCCGAATCGGAACTTTTTGAGATTTCGCGTCACAACATGAAACGCGATTTCACACAGATAAACCCCGTCATAAGGCAAGCTTATGAGCAGATTCAGACAGCTTCAAAGAATACAAGCGGTATCAGCGGATTAAGCACAGGCTACCATCGTTTGGATAAAGTCCTGTCGGGATGGCAGGCAACCGACCTCATCATCCTTGCAGCACGTCCTGCGATGGGAAAGACGGCGTTTGCCCTTTCACTCATCCGTAACATGGCTATCGACCAAGGTATTCCTGTAGGTATGTTCTCGCTTGAGATGGGTAATGTGCAGCTTGTCCAGCGTCTTATCTGTAATGTGTGCCAGATTCCGGGCGACAAGATACGCAGCGGACAGCTTGAGCGTTACGAATGGGGACAGCTCGACAGCAAGATTACAGCCCTCGAGGGAGCACCCCTTTACATCGACGACACCCCACAGCTGTCGGTCTTCGAGCTACGTTCAAAAGCCCGCCGCATGGTGCGCGAGTATGGAGTGAAGATGATTTTCATCGACTACCTGCAGCTGATGACCGCCAATGCCGGCAAGGGTAGCCGCCAAGAGGAAATCAGTACAATCTCGCGTTCGCTAAAGGGTTTGGCCAAGGAGCTTAACATCCCTATCATGGCACTCAGTCAGCTTAACCGTAACCTCGAAGGACGTGAAGGAGTAGAGGGTAAGCGTCCGCAGCTTAGCGACCTTCGTGAGTCGGGAGCCATTGAGCAGGATGCCGACATTGTAATGTTCGTAAACCGTCCCGAGTATTTTCACATATACAAGGACGGCGACTTCGACTGGCGTGGAAAGGCCGAGATTATCATTGCAAAGCACCGTAATGGTGGACTCGACAACATTCCTCTCATATTCCGCAAGGAGTATGCACGATTCATGAATCTCGATGACGAGTCGCTTGCACCAACAATGCCAATGGATGCACCACCCATGATGCGTGGTTCAAAGCTCAACGCATCGTCGTTCGACCCGCTCAACGACACACCGCCGCCACCATTGCCCGATTATCTGCAGGACTCGGCACCTACTGATATTATTCCGCAACATGGAGGCAACGAGCCGTTGCCATTCTAAGCGACAGATAACAAATCCGCATTCACTTTATCCTAAGGATGCGGATTTTTACATTATATATATCATATTATAGATAATATTTTACTATCTTCGCGGCTGTAAATAAACAAATGACAAAAATTATATAAGATATGAGTAAGATTATACTTACAGGCGACCGTCCCACAGGACGCCTTCACTTAGGGCATTATGTAGGTTCTTTGCGTCGTCGTGTTGAACTGCAGAATTCGGGATTATTCGATAAGATATTCATTATGATAGCCGATGCACAGGCACTTACCGACAATGCCGACAACCCCGAGAAGGTGCGTCAGAATATCATTGAGGTTGCACTCGACTACCTGTCGGTGGGAATAGACCCCTCGAAATGTACAATCTTCATACAGTCACAGGTTGCCGAATTGTGCGAGCTCGCATTCTACTACATGAACTTGGTAACAGTGTCGCGTCTGCAGCGTAACCCCACTGTAAAGACCGAGATTCAGATGCGCAACTTCGAGACAAGCATCCCCGTCGGATTCTTCACATACCCCATAAGCCAAGCATCGGACATCACAGCATTCCGTGCCACAACAGTACCTGCCGGCGAAGACCAACAGCCCATGATTGAGCAGGCACGCGAGATAGCACGCCGTTTCAACGGAATATATGGCGATACACTTGTTGAGCCTGAGATTCTTCTCCCCGACAACGCAGCCTGTCTCCGTCTGCCCGGCACCGACGGCAAAGCGAAGATGAGCAAGTCATTGGGTAACTGCATCTACCTCTCCGATACAGCCGAGGAGTTGCGCCAGCATGTTATGGGCATGTACACCGACCCCGACCATCTGCGCGTACAGGACCCCGGTAAGGTAGAGGGCAACACTGTCTTCACATACCTCGACGCATTCTGCAAGCCCGAGCATTTCGAGAAATACCTTCCCGATTATCCCAACCTCGATGAGCTGAAAGCACACTATCGTCGCGGTGGATTGGGCGATGTAAAGGTAAAGAGATTCCTTATCGCAATACTCGAAGAAGAACTTGCCCCCATACGCGCACGCCGCAAGGAGTGGGAACAGAAGATTCACGAGGTGTATGCACTGCTCGAAGAGGGTTGTAACAATGCACGCGCCGTGGCAGCCGAGACACTTGCCGATGTGCGCCGCGCAATGAAAATCAACTATTTCGAAGACAAAGAGCTCATTGATGAGCAGGCACGCCGTTTCCGCGGAGAATAATATTGGAACATACTATATGAGTACTCCCCAGAGCATTGGCTTTGGGGAGTATTCATATTAATAACGCATATATCCGAATACTTTCCTATATATGGAACCAAGCCTATTATTTGGATCATAGTGAATGGTATTTTACCTATGTATATTCTCCATTATAAGAGTATTAGCAATAAGCTCGCTACCTTTAAGCCGTTTTTGACAATTGCCGCATTAATAATCGGCTTAAGATTTCCTTAATTCATAAAAAAAGTGTAATTTCGCAGTCGCTTGCGCGACTGCAAGAAACAAAGGCGAAAATCAACAATTTTTATATATGAATATATCTTATAATTGGCTAAAGGAATATGTCGATTTCGACATGACACCCGAAGAGGTATCTGCTGCTCTTACATCGATTGGTTTGGAGACCGATGGGGTAGAAGAGGTGCAGACAATCAAAGGAGGTCTCGAAGGCTTGGTGATAGGTGAGGTACTTACCTGCATCGACCACCCCGACAGCGACCACCTTCATATAACAACAGTGAACTTGGGCGACGGCAACCCCGTACAGATTGTATGCGGTGCTCCCAATGTAGCTGCAGGACAGAAAGTGGTAGTTGCTACCATAGGTACAAAGCTGTATGATGGCGACAACTGTTTCACAATAAAGAAAGGCAAGATACGCGGTGCAGAGTCTCACGGTATGATATGTGCCGAGGATGAAATAGGCATTGGAAAAAGTCACGACGGAATTATCGTATTGCCACAGGATGCAGTGCCCGGTACCCCTGCAAAAGAGTACTACAACATAAAGAGCGACTACCTTATCGGTGTCGACATCACTCCCAACCGTGCCGACGCCTGCTCGCACTACGGAGTAGCA
>CAJGCJ010000106.1 GCA_904501775.1 uncultured Bacteroidaceae bacterium
AGGGCTTGACCTTGCTTGGACGAAAAGAACACGAGTTACCTTTGCCTGTGGTTTGGTGAACTCGGCTACGAATCTGTTATGTCATTTACTTTGGCAGGATAGTAAGATTCCTGCTGACAGATGCTTTGATTTGAAAAATAATTTGTACTTTTGTACTCAGATACTAAAAGAGTTATTTGAAAAGCGTGATGAATATGGCTCAGCCAGACAATCGTATTTTTTCTTATCCATTGCCAATTCTCACGTGAGTTCTTCTTAAAAGTTTGATAATCATAAATTCTATATCAAACTTCATCAAATATACGAACAAACGAGCAAGAAAGTTGCGCAAGCGAATGGGTAAAAATTCATTTTCACACGCAATGAGCACAGCCAACTTCGCCTAAGGCAAATATGAAGTTTACTTCAATATTTCTCAAAGCGAGTGCAGAAAATTTTAGAGGTTTACCTCAAAAATAAGAAAGTATAACAAATAGGTTCTTAAATAATTTATAAAAATATAACGATGAAGAAATATTCACGTTCTATTATATGCTACAGAGCATCTACCGTGCGGGTCTTGAACGACTCCCTTGCCTTGCGGACATATAGCTTTATGATATCCTCGGGCAGATGCGACGAATTGACATAGGCACGGGTTTGAACTGGAAATTTTGCCAATGCAGTAGCCAACAACCATGCAATGCCCATTCGCACATAATATGGTTCGGTGCCCTG
This sequence comes from uncultured Bacteroidaceae bacterium, assembly GCA_904501775.1. Classification (GTDB taxonomy): domain Bacteria; phylum Bacteroidota; class Bacteroidia; order Bacteroidales; family Bacteroidaceae; genus HGM04593. The sequence continues at coordinate 718 of CAJGCJ010000106.1, forward strand.
TACTGTGCCTTGCTGGGCAGCCTCAGGTTTGCCTCTTACTGTTCTGTATTCAGATTTTATACGGTTCAATTTGAGCCTATCTATGCGCATTAGCACCTTGTCGAGCCACCCTTCGTTGAGGAAATAACACATCGCCACAACCACAGCAAAGCGCACTTCGAACTCGCGCTCAGAATCAAACCAATGCTCCAGAAATGCCCACAGTGTCTCTTTATCGGCGCGTGCCATCCACTTGGCATTTGCACAATAGGAGTCGCACACTGCCCAGTTATCGAGCGCAGGAACATAATGCGCAAGCATCGACAGCTTCTCTTCTAACGTGCACTTTTCAAGGTTTATCAGAAAGCCCCATATAACAGTCTCCTCGTAACATAGAGTATCACTCGGCACCGACTCAAAACAGCATATCAGCTGCGTGCCGTTTACACACTTCTGAATCACTCCATCAGGAAGAAACACCTCACTACCCTCGCGCGACAGTAGCTTGGCTATACTCTTAATTTCGGGAGAGTGAAGCCCCAGCACCAGCCTTGTCGGCAACGCATTCAACACCCGCAAATGACCTTCACGATAACGTGCATCGGCTTTGAAACGCTCGCATACCAAAGGTTGCAACAGATGTGTAATCATAATATAAGCACTATTTACTTTACTATCCAATATCCCAAGGCTGCCAACAATATGCCTCCCACAACACTGGCAGCCACATAGCAGATGAAACCACGTATATTGCCTGTCTGAATCATTTGCAGACTCTCATTGGCAAATGTCGAATATGTAGTGAATCCTCCGCAGAAACCTGTCGCAAGGAACAGCGACCATAAGCTTGTAACAGAGCCATACTTGCCAAAAAGGGCAAACAGGAGTCCAAGCAGAAAGCAGCCTGCAAGATTAACCGTCAACGTAGCATAGGGAAAAGAGGCAGCGGTGCAGTTCTTCATAAGCACCGAGACCATGTATCTCAACGCTCCACCCAAAAAGCTGCCTGCACCAACAATCAACAACGATTTCATCACTGCCTCATTTTATTTCAATTTCTTGCCATCTGCGAAAGCATTTCCCACCTTAGTACCCAATTCAAGATAATCGTGGTTCACAGTGTCGTATGTTATGGGGCGCAGCTTACGGATATCAATCTTACCATCGGTAAGGATGCTCTCGTCGGCACTCACATTTATAATGTTGCCCACAAGATGATTGCTCTCTTCGTCGTAGCTCACAAGCTCACACTCGAGTGTCATCGGCAACTCCTTTATAACCGGAGCATTCACAAACTCCGACGGCAAAGCATGGAAACCGGCCTTAGCAAACTTATCGGGCTCTTTATTTCCCGACACGATACCCACATAGTCGCATGCCACAACCTGCTCTGCCGTAGCTATACTGACTGTAAATGCCTTTGTAGCAATTATATTCTTTGTAGTCTTGTGCCCTTCGGAAAGGCATATACCAATCATCTCATCCGAGAATATTCCACCCCATGCAGCATTCATAGCATTGGGAACACCCGCCTCGTCATAGGCAGCGACAATAAGCACCGGCATAGGATAGAGCCAGCTCTTCTTTCCAAAATTCTTACGCATAAAAATATATAGTTATACTACTTGTTAATCTTTTATTTCCATTAGAGTCCGTACAGGTTACCGTTTATCTGTTTTCACTCCAAAAATAGCACTTATTATCATAAAAATACACAAATAAGCGTTATATTTGTCACCATATCTGCATAAAAAGATAAATATAACATAAATTTAATACACAAACCATGAAAAAGAGTCATTACAAATTCTTACTTGCCGCATTTTTAACAATGCTGGTAATGTCGTGCACAGGCAGCCGAACATACGAGACTGTTGAGGGCGACCCCATGCAAAGCCGAATATATACCTTGAAGAACGGACTGAAGGTATATTTGACAGTAAATAAAGAGAAGCCACGCATTCAGACATACATTCCTGTGCGTGTAGGTGGCAAGAACGACCCTGCCGAGACCACCGGATTGGCACACTACCTTGAGCACCTGATGTTCAAAGGCACCGAGAATTTCGGTACACAGAACTATGATCTGGAGAAGCCCATGCTCGACCGGATAGAGGAGCTCTTTGAGATTTACCGCACCAAGACAGACGAAGCCGAGCGTGCAGCCATATACCATCAGATTGACAGCATATCATACGAAGCATCAAAGCTATCCATACCCAATGAGTATGACAAGCTCATGGCAACAATTGGTGCCGAGGGTACAAATGCCTACACAAGCTACGATGTAACATGTTATGTCGAGGATATCCCCTCGAACCAGCTCGAAAACTGGGCAAAGATAGAGGCCGACCGCTTCAAGAACTTTGTAATCCGCGGTTTCCACACCGAGCTCGAGACTGTATACGAAGAGAAGAACATGAGCCTCACCAACGATGGCCGTAAGCTCTTAGAAGCAATCTTCTCGGCACTGTTCGAGAAACACCCCTACGGACTGCAGACCGTTCTTGGAACACAGGAGCATCTTAAAAACCCATCAATAACAAACATAAAGAACTACTTTAAAAACTGGTATGTACCCAACAACATGGCAATATGTATGTCGGGCGACTTTGAGTTCGACGCAGCCATGGATATCATTGAGAAGTATTTTGGAGACCTGCAGCCCAACGAAAATCTGCAGCCCATGCAGTTTGAGCCGGAGGACGAGATAACCTCACCCATAGTAAAGGAGGTGTGGGGATTGCAGTCGGAGCGTCTGGCCATCGCTTGGCGTTTGGGTGGAGCAGCCTCTGACGATGCCATCATGCTGAATGTCATCGACGCCATCATGAGCAACGGAATGGCCGGCATCATCGACCTCAACCTTATGCAACAGCAGAAACTGCTTTCGGCCTACGCATACTCGATGGAGAGCTGCGACTACACAGTATACACAATGCAGGGACAGCCCAAAGAGGGGCAGACACTCGACGAGGTGAAAGAGCTGCTTTTGGCACAAATAGATGCCCTGCGCAAAGGCGAATGGGACGAGTCGCTCCTTGCAGCAGGCATTGCAAACTACAAGCTAAGTGTGCAGCGCATGCTCGAGGATAATGATTCACGCACCGACCTGTTCGTAAACAGTTTCGTAAACGGCATCGCATGGAGCGACATGGTGAACCGCGTAGAACGCATGGAGAAGATAACCAAACAGGATGTAATGGATTTTGCGAACAAACACCTGAAGGACAACAACTACGCAATCATATACAAACGTCAGGGACAGGACAACAACGTGAAGAAGATTGCCAAGCCTGCAATCACCCCTATCTACACGAACCGCGACACAACAAGCCTTTTCCTACGCAACATAAAGAACTCTGCAGTGACACCAATCGAGCCACGATTCGTCGACTTTGAAAAGGAGATGAGCAAAGACATGGCAGGCAATCTTCCCCTCTTGTATAAGAAGAACGAGACAAACGACCTGTTCCAGTTGCAGTACATCTTCGATTTTGGTGTAAATGAAGACAACAAGCTCGACATTGCCAAGAACTACATCGACTATCTTGGCACAGGCGACATGTCGGCAACCGAAATCAAGCAGGCATTCTACAACCTTGCATGCGAATACAACATAAGAGCATCACAAGACAGGACATACATCACACTCTCGGGACTCTCAGACAACATGGAGAAGGCAATGGAACTGCTCGAAAAAGTTGTAACAGATGCAAAGGCCGACAAAGAGGCCTACGACAACATGGTGGCAGACATCCTGAAGAGACGCGCCAACAACAAGAGCAACCAAAGCGCAAACTTCTCGATGCTGGTACAGTATGGTCTTTACGGTGCCAACAACCCGGCAAAGAACATACTTAGCGAAAAAGAGCTCAAGAACATGTCGACTCAGACACTGCTGCAGTCAATAAGCACACTGCCCCAGTACGAGCACACCGTACTCTATTACGGACCCAAGAGCATCGACGAGGTAAAGAGCTCGGTAGAGAAGATACACAAGACTCCCGGAACACTGAAGAGCAAGGAGAAGAACAACTCGTTCAAATACCAGCTGAGCAAGGAGAACATCGTATACATAGCACCCTACGATGCCAACCAGATATACATGACAGCATTATCAAACGAAGGCGAGACATTTGATGTAGAGAAGAGCCCCATCATCACAATGTACAACGAATACTTCGATGGCGGCATGAACGGTATAGTATTCCAAGAGATGCGCGAGGCGCGCGGACTGGCATACAGCTCATCGGCAAGCCTCAACGAGCCCCGACGCCTCGAAGACCCCTTGTACTACAGAACATTCATCGCCACACAGAACGACAAGATGATTGATGCACTTTCGGCATTCGACGAGATAATCAACAACATGCCCATAAGCCAGCAAGCATTCGATGTAACAAAGAAAGCACTCATCGAGCGCCTTCGCAGCGAGCGTATAACACGTAGCAGCGTACTCTCTTATTACATTTCACAGAAGGACCTTGGATTGTCATACGACAAACGCCGCCAGCTCTACGACGCCATACAGACAATCACACTCGACGATGTGGTAGAATTCCAGAAATCGAACATCACAGACCGCAAGAGCACCACATGCATACTTGGACGCGAGAGCGACCTCGACCTCAAATCACTCGAAAAGTGGGGTAAAATAATACGCCTCACAACCGAAGATATTTTCGGATATTGATAAACCATACCCAATAAATACCATCGGAAGAGGCCGGGTCAAAAATACTTTTGACCCGGCCTCATTCATTAAAATTACAATATTATCTAGATCTTACAGGCGTGTATCGTTTTATAGTTACAGGATATTCCAACTCAATATTATCTTCTTTGTAACTAATCCCTACAAGGATATTCCTTTTTATAGAAGTAGATGAGAAACGTGCCGGAATATTGAATGAAATTCGCACTTCAGAATTTCCTCCTAATGAACCGTTCCATTCTCTGGTAGCACCTGCACATTCCAAAGTTACCGCCAGCTCTTCAAACTTATCATTTGATGTATTTATAAGTTTTACTTCCGTGTAAGCTTGTCCTTTTTCGTTAGCTTGCAAATTCTTATAAACCAATTCTACATTTAAGTCTTCTTTCAAAGACAATGTATCTACCGGAACTACAACTTTTTTCACAATTACTTTGCGAGGTTCTTCAATAAACACAATTGAATCATCGCCTGCAACATATTTAGATACACGCATCAAGGAATCTAATGTAAGTATACCTTCTTTATAAATCATTTTAGTTGAAGTAGAGTCACTTGTAGTTTCAACAAAAGTCGCAGTAGATGACAATATTCGTTTAACAACAGCCACAGAATTATCGTTCTCCTGATATTGCTTTATTCCTTCAGTTGTCACAATAATACATTCTCCCTTGTATTTTGAAGAACGGAACAAAGCTTTGATATTTTTGTCATTAAACCTATATCGCTCTACTCCGTTAGTATCTATATGTTTCCAACCATATTTTTTTAGAAATATTGCGGCGCATCCATCCACAAAAGGAGTTACATCATCAAATAATGTTGGGAAATTTTTACCTGCAGCTAGCGCTCCTTTTATTTTTTGCTTAATCTTTAATGGCTTTTCATCCACATCTATATACCCCCATTTACCAGGATACATCCAATTTTTGACTAAGGTAACAGGGATAAATCCTTCGTAAACATATCTATACTTGGAATGAACCTTATATATTCCAGAGTAATTTTTAACATTTCCTAGAGAATCGATTAATCCAAGTAAAACATCGTCTTTTGTAAGTAAAGCATTACCATTCTTAAAGACAATGTCTTGGAATTCAATTGAAACCACAACATTGTCATTTGCATCTATTACACCATAGAAGTCACCACTTTTAACCTTATATAGTCCATTGCCTATATCTGTTTTATCATCATATCCAAAACCTTGCGCTTTGCATAAATTATAACATGATGAAACGAGTAGTATTAACAATAAAAATTTCTTCATAAAA
>CAJGCJ010000107.1 GCA_904501775.1 uncultured Bacteroidaceae bacterium
AACATCAAGCAATATATAACGACACATAAAGTAAAAAAAATATATTCTTCGACACATTTAACCATCAACAAAACGGGTAGCTTCTTGCATTGTTAAAAGCTATTAACTACATTTGCGATTCATATAACCATTATTTACGTTTCTATTGCTTTAAGGTATTATACTTGTAAGGATTAAACGAAAAATATTTAAAATACACATCATAACAGACTATGGCTACAAAGAAACATTCATGGAACTACGAGAATATCGGTGGTTCTACACGTGTAAAGATTACTACAGGCGCAGACATAGCCCATCTTGAAGAATTGGACATCAAGAAATGGACTGTACTATCGTGTCCCACAACCGGATTGAATATTGACGAAAAGAGTCTTAAATATATCGACAGTAACAATGACGGACGTATCCACGTAAGCGAGGTTATTTCTGCATCGAAGTGGCTAACAGGCATTCTTAAGGATGCCAACCTATTGATTAAATGTGCAGACAGCATTGACATTGAGCAGTTCAACCAAGAGAATGCCGAAGGCAAGAAGCTTTACAACTCGGCTAAACAGATTCTCGAGAACCTTGGCAAGGAGGGCAATGTAATATCTTTGGCCGACACAAAGGATATTACTGCGATATTTGCCAAAACACGTTTCAATGGCGACAGCATAATTACCGAACAGACCTCAGAAGATGCAGATGAGAAGGCGGCTGTATCTGCTATTATAAACTGCATTGGCAGTGTAGCCGATCGCAGCGGCGAGAATGGCGTGAATGCCGAGCTCATAGAGAAATTTTATCAGGCACTAGCCGATTACCGTGCTTGGAACGATGCAGCAGTAGAGGCTCCTTATGGCGCAGACACCGAAAAGGCTATAGAGGCATACAATGCACTTGATATTAAAATCAAGGACTATTTTATGCGCGCCAAACTTGCTTCATTCTCACCCGAGAGCATAACAAAACTTGATGTGCAGGCCGCGCTCATAGAAACCATATGCGCCGATAACCTTACCGGCAAAACTGAAGATATAGCTGCATATCCCATTGCACGCATAACCGGCAAAGCCGAACTGGAACTCAATGCAGCCATCAACCCTGCATGGGCATCAAAGTTCAGCACTCTTATGAGCATTGTAAAGCCCAAGGAAAAAGTTCTAACAGAAGAGTCATGGGCTGCCATTGGTGCATCTTTTGCAACTTACAATGCATGGATGGCAGCCAAGAAAGGCAGTGAGGTTGAGGCTCTGGGCATTGATACAATAAAGAAACTGCTTGCTGATGACAAGAAACAGGCATTACTCGACCTTGTTGCACAGGACGCAGCACTCAAAGAGTCGGCCGACAGCATTGAGCTGGTAGACAAATTCCTGCATATATACCGCGATTTCTATCGCCTGCTCTGCAACTTTGTTACTTTTCAGGATTTCTATTCAAAGGACAAGAATGTGAAGGCTATATTCCAAAGCGGACGCCTTGTGATAGACCAACGCGAATGCCGTTTGTGCATGCAGGTTACCGACATGCCAAAGCATAACAGTACAGCAGCGGTGAGCGGTATGTATCTGGTATATTGCGACTGCACAAGCAAGGCCAGCCCTGCAAAACTGAATATAGTTGCAGCCGTTACAGTTGGTTCTATTGGCGACATCTTTGTAGGCAAGAACTCTATTTACTATGATAATAAAGGAGAGGTGTGGGATGCTGTAATAACCAAGATAATCGATAACCCCATAAGTGTAGGACAGGCTTTCTGGTCGCCCTATCGCCGTATGGCTACTACAGTAGAAAACCTCATAAACAAGAGCGCTGCCGACAAGGACGCTGCTATAATGAAGGATGTAAACGCCAAGATTAATGCAGCGCCAACAGCTGCACCAAAGGCCGAGGATGCCAAGACTGAAACACCTCCGTTCGACATAGCAAAATTCGCAGGAATCTTTGCAGCGTTCGGTATGGCACTGGGCATGATAGGTACCGCCCTTACAAGCATATTCAAGGGTCTCATTGATCTTAGCTTGTGGCAGCTGATAGCAACATTTGCAGGTATTCTGCTTGTCATTTCGGGACCTGCCATGGTAATGGCATGGATGAAACTGCGCCGTCGTAATATTGCTCCACTGCTCAATGCCAACGGATGGGCCATCAATGCTTCTTCAAAGATAAGCATTCCCTTTGGCGAGACCCTTACCGAGTCGGCAAAATTCCCTAAATTGAAGCTTAAGGACCCCTACGCAAATAAAGGACTTGCAACATGGAAGAAATGGGCAATCTCTCTCTTCTTGCTGCTTGTAGTTGTTGCCGGTTTGTGGCTTGGCAACATCTTTGCCAAGATAGGTGCCCCCTCTCCTCTGCCTTTCTTTGACAATGAGCAGACCGAGGTTGTAGAAGAGACCCCTGCAGTTGCAGTAACAGAAACCGCATGCGACAGTATCCCTGCTGAAAGCAACGAGTAATTATAATATAACACATATCTTGAGTACGGCTTCCAATTGGAAGCCGTACTCTTTTTGTTTAAACCGACCAAAGTATTTCAGGGCCTTTCTCCTTGCGACAAGCCGGGGATGACTAATCCTAAAGAGAATTCTTTCACTTTGAGCCTTTTTATCAATTTGCGAAATAAAAACAACCATAAACAATTGTATAATCCACAAACATTTACCATCTTTACACAATTATAACATGGTTGAGAAAATAACATAAAAAAACAATACAAACCTTTAAATTTATTACAGATGAAAAAGATGTTCTTTGCATTTATTTCACTATTGTGCATGACGGTTCCTGCACTTGCCGACAAGGTTACCGACCTTGCACAGTTAAGCAACGAGAAGGTATATACACTTACCAGCGAGCGCGCATTCCTGCTGCATAGCGCAAATGTAGCGGGTGAGATTTCGTCAAGCACCGGTACAGCGGTAGGTACAGTAAAGAAAGACTCATCGGACCCCAACCAGCAGTTCAAAATTGAGAAGCTCAATGGCAAGTACTACCTGTACAGCATTGGAGCCGGTAAATATGTAAGTTCGAACGGCAGATATGAGGTTTCGCCTGCAACTGTGTTGACAATAGAGAATGTGGGTGGCGACTATATGTGGAAGCTTTGCCTTGGCGGCAATGGCATGAACTCACAGATTTCGGGACAGGTTGCATCGGGTATTCTGGTAAACAGCTGGACCACAACCGACGCCGGTAACCGTTATATGATAGAAGAGGTTTCAATAGGCCCCAAGAACTACACCGTTGTGGTACTTGGTACCAGCAATGCTGATGCAGGCGTCATCTTCAACGACAAGGAGTACAAGAACGGAGAGAGTTTCGAGGGAGAAGCATATCTAAAGAAGAGCCTTCTTGAGGCAAAGAGCATTGACGGCATGATTGGTATTGTAAGCATCGACAACACAAAAATCTATGTAAGTTACTTCGATGACGACACCAAGTTCTATACCATCAGAAATGGCAAGGGTGGCTACGTGAGCCTCAACCCCGATTATATGAGTGGCAGCAACATGTTGCTCACAAACACCAATACCCCACAGGACAACATGGGACTCTGGGCCTTTGTGGAGCAGAGCAGCAACGTATACAAGGTATACAACTACTCGACAGGACTCTCAAAGGCAATGGGTATAAACGGTACTGAAGCAAATGCACGCACCTCAATGGTTGATGTTGAGAGCACCACACACAGCACCATGTTTACAGGAACATTCAACTTCAACAGCGAGGAGCCTTCGTACATCAAGATATACAACACCAACAACTGGTGGAACAAGCGTAACGATTACTTTGCACTCTGGGCGACATCGAGCGTCGTAGGTGACGACGGCAGCAAGTTCTTCCTTACCGAGGCCAACTATGCCGACTACCCCGATGAGTACTACTACGAGGTATCTGAGATTGCAGGTATCGAAACATACTCGCCCAAAAACCCCAACACACTGTGGTACAGAACATCGGCCGAGGCTGCCGGTGTAGGCAACCCTTGGATGGAATATGCACTGCCCCTTGGTAATGGTGAGCTTGGCTGTATGGTATTCGGCGGAGTACACAACGAGGAGATTCAGTTCAACGAAAAGACTCTTTGGAGCGGCCCTGCAAACACTATAGGAGCAGCAAGCGGAAACCGAACATTCATGAACTTCGGTTCACTTATAATAAGCAACCTCGACAAGGCTATATGGGATGGCGTAACCGACTATGTACGCTACCTCGACATCGAAGAGGGAGTTGCAGGAGTAGAGTTCAAGAATGCGAACGGTGTAAAGCAGATACGCAAATTCTTCAGTTCGGCACCCGACCAAGTGATTGCCGGTAACTACACCGTAGAGGGCAACGGCAAGGTTGACCTTCTCTTCAAGCTTGAACCCGGAACAGGAATAGGTGCCGGCAACGTGACATACGAGAACGGAACAGCTTCATTCACAGGTGCAATGACATCGGTAAACTATGCTGCACGTCTGCATGTCGTAGCCGACAAAGGTGCTACAATAACAGCATCGGCAAGAGGCATCACTGTAAACAATGCCACCGAGGTTACATTCTACCTGAAAGGTGCTACAAACTTCAACGGCGACATGGAGGTGCTTGACAACTACTTCACCAACGACAGCCCGAGTGATATAGACAACAGCATCAAGGAGCATTTGAACGAGGTTGCAGCAAAGGGATATGCTGCAGTAGAGGCCGCGCATATCGAGGACTTCACAACAATTACAAAGCGCATGACCCTCGACCTTGGCCTTAACACTCCCAAATTGGATACAAAAGAGCTTGTCGACAACTACTACCCCAACAACAGCAATGGCAACAGCAGCGACAACGACCACCTGTTCCTTGAGCAGTTGTATTTCCACTTCGGACGCTATCTGGCAATAAGTTCGAACCGCAAGCCCATTGCAGCGCCCAACAACCTGCAGGGAATATGGAACAACCTTGGTTCCGACTCGCCATGGAACTCGGATATCCACACCAACATCAACATACAGATGAACTATTGGCCCACAGAGATAACCAACCTCTCAGACCTTCACAAGCCCTATGTAAACTTCATCATCCGCGGTGCACAGAGCGCAGGCTGGAAGGCTGTAGGTCAAAAATACAACAACGGCCATGGCTGGAGCGTACTAACCGAGTCGTCACTCTACAACAGTATGAGTACATGGGGCGACAACTACCTTGTTGCCAACGTATGGTACACAAGCCATTTGTGGACACACTGGAGATATACGCAAGACAAGGAGTTCCTTAAGAAGGCATTCCCCGTAATGTGGAGCGCTGCCGAGTTCTGGTTCCATCGTCTTATCAAAGACCGCGGATTCTCGAAATATGGTTTCAGTGCCGACGGCACATATGTTGCTCCCAACGAGTTCAGTGCCGAGCAGCATGGCAACGAGAGCGAGGATGGTACAGCACACGCACAACAGATGATAAGCTATCTGTTCCAGAACATCAACGAGGCAATTGAAATTCTTGGCGTGGAAGAGACAGGCCTGTCACAAGCCGAGATTGAGAAGCTCAAGATGTACCTTGAGAAGACCGACAATGGACTGCATACCGAGACCTATACAGGCGTATGGGGCAATCCCTGCAACGGAGTGAAGACTGGCGAAGAGATGTTGCGCGAGTGGAAATACTCTCCCTACAGTGTAGGTGAGAAGGGACACCGCCACATGTCACACCTGATGGCACTCTTCCCAATGGACCAGATTACCCCCGAGAGCAAGTACTTCACACCTGCAGTAAACGCATTGAAACTGCGTGGCGATGCAGCTACCGGATGGTCAATGGGCTGGAAAGTTAACCTTTGGGCACGCGCACAGGATGGCGACCACGCACACATTATTATAAAGAATGCCCTCAAGCACTCAACAACCTACGGCACCGACCAGAATCAGGGCGGTATCTACTACAACCTGTTCGACAGCCACGCACCATTCCAGATTGACGGTAACTTCGGTGTATGCTCGGGTATTGCCGAGATGCTTATGCAGAGTGCCCATGGATATATTAACATTCTGCCTGCACTCCCCGCAGTGTGGAAGAAGGGCGGAACAGTAAAGGGCATGAAGGCCATAGGTAACTTCACCGTTGACTTCAAATGGGATAACGGCAAGTGCAAGAGCGCGAGAATTGTGAGCCATGCAGGTGCAGAGCTCCGCGTACGCTGTCTGTTAGGAGAGGTCGAGACCTCAAAGGCAACCATCAAGGTTGACGGTGCAGAGACCGGCGTCACTGTAGACGAGCATGGCATTGTAACAATTCCTTGCGAGAAAGGCAGTGTGGTTGATATCGACTTCACAAGCGCCACATCCATTGAGCCTGTGGTAGAGAATTGCAACAGAAACGAAGGCTGCATGTACGACATCAACGGCCGTCGCATTTCACATACCAATGTGGGACAGATCTACATTCAGGATGGAGTAAAGAAACTTGCCAAATAAATAAAAGGTACATAAATGAAATAATCCGTTGCCCCCAAAGGGTGCAACGGATTATTTCATTTATACCTAAAGAATACCATGTTGCTGCAGATATATCCATCGGTACAAGATTGAGCATGGCGGTCTGCAACCCGGAGCAGATGCTGGCTGCTGATATAAATAATGTCCTGTAGCAATTGCTACAGGACATTATTTA